>JADZEF010000375.1 GCA_020850695.1 Planctomycetaceae bacterium
GCCGCAACATGTTCGACTCGCACGCCCACCTCGGCATCACGCCGGGCGAGTGGGCGGCGTTCCTCGACGACCTCCACCAGACGTTCGACAAGTTCGGCGTCCCGGCAGACATGCGGAGCGAGCTGCTCGCCATCGTCGACAGCACGAAGGCCGACATCGTCCGCACCGCGTGATTCGGGCCTGCTGCTCTCCGCAGCCTGCGGGCCGGTCTGTACAATCGCCCGCATGAAATACGCACTCGTCATTCCGGACGGCTGTGCCGACGAGCCGCAGCCGTCACTGGGCGGAAAGACCCCGTTGCAGGCCGCCCGCATCCCGCACATGGACGCCGTCGCGAAAGCGGGAATCGTCGGAGAGGTCGACCACGTCCCCGCATCAATGCCGTCCGGCAGCGACGTCGGCACGATGAGCCTCTTCGGTTACGACCCCCTCCGCTACCACACCGGCCGCGCCCCACTCGAAGCCGCCGCCCAGGGCATCTCCCTCGGCCCCGACGACTGGGCCGTCCGCTGCAACCTGGTCACCGTCCTCGACGGCGTGATGAAGAGCTTCACCGCCGGACAGGTCCCCAACGACACCGCCCGCACGCTCATCGAGACCCTGCAGCGCGATCAGTGCGGCGACCCGCACTGGAAGTTCCACCCCGGCGTCAGCTACCGCAACCTGCTGATGTACCGCGGCCGCGGCGAAGCCTCCCCCTTCGCGTCGGACACCGACACCACCCCCCCGCACGACGTCACCGACCAGCCGGTGGAAAAGTGGCTTCCCAAGGGGCAGGGAAGCGATCTCTTGCGGGGGTTGATGCAACGCAGCGAAGCCTTGTTCGCCGACGCGGCGGTCAACCGCGAGCGCACGGCCCGCGGCGAGCTTCCCGTCACCAACATCTGGCTCTGGGGCCAGGGGAAAGCGCCGGCCCTCACACCCTTCGTCGAACGCTTCGGAGTGCGTGGGGCAGTCATCACGGCGGTCGACCTCTTGCGCGGGCTGGGGCGATTGCTCGGCTGGAAGATTGTCGAAGTGAAAGGTGCGACGGGCTATCTCGACACCGACTACGCGGCCAAAGGGCGTGCGGCGATCGAGACGCTGAAGGGAGACGTCGACTTCATCGTGGTGCACGTCGAGGCGACCGACGAGGCCTCGCATGAGGGACACGCAGATGAAAAGGTGAAGGCGCTCGAGCAGATCGACCACCACGTCGTCGGACCGCTGCACGCGTGGCTGAAGTCACAGGGGGACTACCGGATCGTCGTCTCGCCCGACCACCCGACCTTCCTGCGGACGAAGACGCACAGCCACGGCTACGTCCCGTTCGCGATGTGCGGGGCGGGCATCACGCCGGACTCTGCCGCCACCTACGATGAAGCAGCCGCAGCGCATTCATCGATCCACATGCCCGGCTACGAGCTGATGCCGATGTTCCTCGGACGGGGCCGACAATAGATCCCTTCGATGGAATTCGTCGTCACGCTCCGTGATGGCCGTCCACGGGGCGGTATCGCGTCGAACCTCAGCCTTTCAGATACCGGGCCGCCTCGACCGCGAAGTAAGTCAACACGCCGTCCGCCCCCGCCCGCTTGAACGCCAGCAGACTTTCGAGCACCGCCTTCTTGCGGTCGAGCCAGCCGTTCTGTGCGGCGGCCACCAGCATCGCGTACTCGCCGCTCACCTGGTAGGCGTACGTCGGCACCGCGAACTCGTCCTTCACCCGCCGCACAATATCGAGATAAGGCATCCCGGGCTTCACCATCACCATGTCGGCCCCCTCGGCAATGTCGAGCGCCACCTCGCGAATCGCCTCGTCGCTGTTCGCCGGATTCATCTGGTACGTCCGCTTGTCGCCCGTCCCGAGGTTCGCCCCCGATCCGACCGCATCGCGGAACGGTCCATAGAACGCCGACGCATACTTCGCCGCGTACGACAGAATGAGCACGTGCTCGAACCCCGCCGCATCGAGCGCCGCCCGGATGCGGCCGACGCGGCCGTCCATCATGTCCGATGGAGCGATCACGTCGCACCCGGCCTGCGCCTGCACCACCGCCTGCCGGCACAGCATGTCGAGCGTTTCGTCGTTGACCACATACCCGTTCCGCACCAGCCCGTCCTGTCCATGGCTGGTGTAGGGGTCGAGGGCGACGTCGCACACCACGCCGATGTTGGGACACGTCTCCTTAATCGCCCGCACCGACTGGCACACGAGGTTGTTCGCGTTGACCGCTTCCTCGGCCTCGGGCGTCTTCTTCGAGGGATCGGTCGCCGGAAAGATGGCCACGGCGGGAATGCCCAGCGCGTCGGCCTCGGCCACCGCCGCGGGAAGCAGATCGATCGTCAGCCGCTCGACGCCAGGCATGGAGGCGACCGGCACCCGGCGATTCGAGCCGTCATGCACGAAGACCGGCCAGATGAAGTCGTCGACCGACAGGCGGTTTTCGGCCGTCAACCGCCGCGACCAGTCATGCCGACGAACCCGCCGCATGCGGGTGGAGGGGAAGGAGGGGGACATGAGTCAGGAGTCAGGAGTCAGGAGTCAGGAGTCAGGAGTCAGGAGTCAGGAGTCAGGAGTCAGGAGGGGATCCCGCACGCAATGGTTTATTCCCGAGCTCTTCGAGAATTTGAGCAACGTGTCGAACGATGATTGTCTGCGGAGCCGGTGAGAGATGATAGTCCACCGCAACGCGACATCACCGCTCGGTGCTTTGTTGAATTCCCGTATTACTTAACCTTCAAGATCTTTGCGTCTTGCAGAGATCTTCTTTGCGGCCCGGATTTCGATTCTGAGGAGGCGGCCATCCACCTCGCATGAGGAGTTGCCTCCGCCTTCTCTCCCTGAGTCTCTTTGCGTGTGTTCCTTTGCGGTCTTCGCGCCTTTGCGTCAGAGGCTTTTCCTCCCGGGTTGCGGCTCCGCCGCGCCGGGCACTACAGCCTTCGGGTCGCATGGCGTATTCTCATAAGAGAGCAACGCCATCGAGTCGGTTGGCTGCTTGCCTTTCTTCTGACGACTGACTCCTGTCTCCTGACTCCTTCCCCCAATGCTCCGCGAAACCGCCTTCCAGATGTCTGCCTCCAATATCCGGTTCGGGCCGGGATGCACGCGCGAGGTCGGCATGGACATCGTCGAACTCGGCGTGAAGCGGACGCTGGTCATCATCGACCCCGCTCTGCGTCGCCTGCCGGTGGGCGAGACGGTGTTCGAGGCGCTGCGGGCGTCGCGGGTCGATTTTGATGTCTTCGACGCTGTCTCGGTCGAACCGACTGACGCCAGCTTCCGCCACGCCACGCAGGTTGCGGTCGACGGGCGCTTCGACAGCTTCATCGCCGTCGGCGGCGGCAGCACGATCGACACCGCCAAGGCGGCCAACCTGTATTCGACGTACCCCGCCGACTTCTTCGATTACGTCAACGCCCCGCTCGGCAAAGCCGTCCCTGTCCCCGGACCGCTCCGCCCGCTCATCGCTATTCCCACCACCGCGGGAACCGGCAGCGAGACGACCGGCACCGCAATCTTCGACTGGCACGAGAAGCATGTGAAGACGGGGATCGCCCACCGCTATCTCAAGCCGATCCTGGGAATCGTCGATCCCGACAACACCCGCACCCAACCCGCCGAGGTCGCCGCGTCGTGCGGGCTCGACGTGCTGAGCCACGCTCTCGAATCGTACACCGCCGTCCCATACACCGAGCGGCCGCGCCCCGCACGCCCCATCGAACGCCCTGCCTATCAGGGAGCCAACCCGCTCAGCGACGTCTGGGCGCTGCGGGCCCTTGAAATCGTCGCCGATTTCCTGGGAAGGGCCGTCGCCGACACGTCCGACGACGAGGCTCGTGCCCAAATGCTGATGGCCTCGTCCATCGCGGGGATCGGCTTCGGCAACGCCGGAGTCCATCTCCCGCACGGCATGTCCTACCCGGTCGCGGGGAAGGTTCGCGACTATCGCCCGCCGGGGTACGACGTCGACCACCCGCTCATCCCGCACGGCATGTCGGTCATTCTCCACACGCCGGCCGTCGTCCGCTTCACAGCAGAGGCCGACCCGCAGAAGCATCTCAACGCCGCCGCGGCCCTCGGGGCCGACATCTCGCATGCTCTTCCCGAAGAGGCGGGGGAGATCCTCGCCGACCGCGTCATCGACATCATGCGCGAGCTGAAGATGCCCAATGGCCTGAAGGACGTCGGCTACACCGAGGACGACATCCCGGCCCTCGTCGAAGGCACGCTCCCGCAACATCGCGTGACCAAGCTCTCGCCGCGCCCCGCGTCGGCTGACGACCTTCAGCAACTCTTCAAAGACTCGATGCGGATCTGGTGAGAGTGGCACGACACTCCGTGTCGTGAATTCGCGCCCCGCGTTCCGAACATCTTGTCGAAGAACTGAGACTCGCGTGGGTGCTCCGCCGGAGTGAATAGGATTGATGAAGCGGCCGAGCCTGGGAACCTCTCATGGCTCACAATATCCTTCCACGCGACGGAGTCGCGTACCACAATTTGACCTCATGCTTGATGCCGCACGCTCGCTTCGGATGAAATGCATCGCAGGTCCAGGTCCGTTCACTGGCGCTCGCCTCTCGACGCACATCAACAGGGAATGCCTCTCATGCCTCAGAAGGGTCTTTCGCGGCGCGACTGGTTGCGGAACGGCGCGGTCGGAGCGGTGGGGGCCGCAACGGCCTGGTCGGCACATCAGAAGGCCGCCGAGGCCGATGAGGCTCGCGGCAAGCCAAGTTCGCTGACGATCACCAAGGTCGAGACGTTTCCGGTCGAACACAAGATGAAGTATGCAATCGGACCGTCGGTCTCTCAGTCGAACGTCCGCGCGTCGCTGCTGGTGAAGATCAGCACCGACAGCGGACTCGTCGGCTGGGGCGAGACGGCCGACGTCGGCGGCACGCACGGCATCATCGAGAACCATCTCAAGAGGGTCCTTCTCGGCCGCAATCCCCTCAAGTACCGCGAACTCGTCCGCGACCTCTGGGGACCGAACTTCGGCGATGGGCGAGCGATCGGTGCTGTCGACATCGCCCTGCACGACCTCCGCGGAAAGGCCCTCGGACTGTCCGTCAGCGAGCTCTACGGCGGCGGCCACCGCACCAAGGTGATGGGCTATGCGGCGGCCATGAACTACGTCGTCGGCAACGATCCCGCCGAGCAGAACCCGCCCGAGGCGGCGGCCCTCAAGGCCCGCGGCTTCAAAGCCATGAAGATCCGCACCGGCCGTGATGGTCTGAAGAAGGACATCGCGGTGATGGAGAAGATCCGCGCCGCCGTCGGCCCCGACGTCCGCCTGCTGACCGACGCCAACGGAGCGATGACGCTCCCCGCGGCGGTGAAGTTCGGCAAGGAGCTCGAGCGGCTCGACTTCTACATGTTCGAGGAGCCGTTGCCGCAATACCCCAACTATGCGGGGTACGACGTGCTGGCCCAGGAGCTCGACATCGCCCTGGCCGGCGGCGAAGTGCTTGACTCGCGAGCGTCGGCGAAGGAACACATCGTCAAGCGGTCGTTCGACATCATCCAGGCCGATGCCTCGCTGTGCGGGGGGATTTCGGAAGTCCTCTTCATCTGCGAGATGGCCCGGCTCTTCAGCATTCAGCCGCTGCCGCACTGCTGGGCCGGGGCACTCGTCATCGCCGCCACGCTGCACCTCAACTCGCTCATTCCGCCGCACTACACCGGCTTCAAGGAAGGGGACGAGCCGATGCAGGAATTCGACGTCTACGAAAATCCGTTCCGGGACGAGATCGTCACGAAGAAGCCCGACATCGATAAGGACGGCTACTTCCAGGTCCCGACCGGCCCCGGCCTCGGCGTCGAGATCATCGAGGACGTGGTCAAGAAGTACGTCAAGAAGTGACGCATTCGGCCTGGTTCGCGCGAGGAGCGAGCTTCGGCGCATCCAGCGAGGCAAAGAAAGTAGCCTTCTCGCTCCGCGAGAAGAAAGCCGGGCGCAGGCGCGGCGTCGCGCGACGATCAAAGGTCGATCACGCGCACGGCTTACCTCTCGCGGAGCGAGAGGGCTACCTTCTTTGTCACGCCGCTTCGAGGCATCCCGCGACGAGGCGCTGGAAGGGAATATGCGAACGCGGAGCGGAATGCCTTGCCTGCCTTGTTTGCGTGACACGATTTCAATGGATGCTCCTTCGGCTTCTATCGTGCGTATCATAAAATGAGGGCATGGCGTTCCGAGAACGCGTTCTGCTGCGGCACCCAGGGTGCTCAAAGCCGCACCCTGGGTGCGACGCCTTGTCCCGCGTGAATGACATCGAAGTGAGACCCGAATGAATCAGTATGGCTTCGTCCGTGTGGCAGTCGGTTCGCCGCTGGTCAGCGTGGCGAACCCGCGGGCGAATGGCGAGGCGACGCTTCGGCTGCTCGAAGAGATCGGCGCGAACGACGTGGTGGTCTTTCCCGAGTTGGGGATCACCGGCTACACGTGCGCCGATCTGTTTCGGCAGCGGGCGCTGCTGGAAGGGGCCGAGGCGGCGATCGGGCGGCTGTGCGGGGCGACGCGGTCGCGGCGGCAGCTGATTGTGATTGGTGCGCCGATCCGCGTCGGCAACGAACTTTTCAACTGTGCGGTGGTGCTGTTCCAGGGACGCGTGATCGGCATCGTCCCGAAGACGCACATTCCGAACTACAACGAGTTCTACGAGTCGCGGTGGTTTCGCGGAGCCGACGGGAACGAGCCGAAGGAGATCGAGTATCTCGGCACGCGGGTGCCATTCGGCGTCGACCTGCTGTTCCAGTGCGGCGACCTCGTGGCGTTCGTCGAGATCTGCGAAGACCTCTGGATGCCGATTCCGCCGTCGTCGCATGCGGCCCTCGCGGGGGCCAATCTGTTGATCAACCTCTCCGCGTCGAACGAGACCGTCGCGAAGAATGAATACCGCAACCAGTTGATCGGCAATCAGTCGGGGCGGTGCGTGGCGGCCTATGCGTATGCTTCGGCCGGACCGACCGAGTCGACGACGGACCTTGTCTTCGGCGGCCACTGTCTGATCGCGGAGAACGGCCACATCCTGAGCGAAAGCCCGCGAGGGGGGCATCCCGATCATCCGGTGGCCAACGGCGACTGGTTTACCGTCGCCGATATCGATGTGCAGCGACTACAAACCGAGCGGGCACTCCTGACGAGCTTCGGCGAAAGTGGCAAGACCTCACAGCGGCCGTATCGGTGGATCGACGTCGAGTTGCACGAGAATCGTTGGACCGACCTCAAGCGGACGGTTGTCGCGGCACCCTTTGTGCCGAAAGACCCCGCCACACTGCGGAACCGCTGTGCGGAGATCTTCGGGATCCAAGTGGCGGGGCTTCGCAAGCGGCTCTCGCGGATGTCCCACCCCAATGTCTTCCTGGGAGTTTCCGGCGGGCTCGATTCCACGCTGGCGCTGCTGGTCGCGGTGAAGACGTATCAGGCGGCCGGGGCTGATGTCCGCAGCATTCACGGTTTGACGCTTCCCGGGTTTGGCACAACGTCGAAGACGAAGCAGAATGCGCTCGATCTGATGCGGAGCCTCGGGATCTCGCAGGAGACGATCGACATCCGCGCGGCCTGCGTGCAGACATTCAACGATCTGCGGCACAAGCCATTTGGGGCCTCGCCGCCCCACGGGGCGTCGGCGTGGACGGTCGAATCGCTGACCGAGTTGCTCGGCCAACTCACTCCGGAGCAGCGCAAGAAGGGTGACCTCGTCTTCGAGAACGTGCAGGCCCGCGAGCGGACCAAGCTACTGATGAGCCGCGGCTTCGTCATCGGCACGGGGGATCTTTCGGAGCTTGCACTCGGGTGGTGCACCTATAACGGCGACCACATGAGCATGTATGCGGTCAACTGCTCGATCCCGAAGACGCTGGTGCGGTGGATGGTGCGATACGTCGCCGAGACCGAGTGCCGCAGCGACGTCGAGGGGACGCTTGACGTCCTCGGGCGGACGACCGGAGAGCGCGACGTCCTCTATCGCACGTTGATTTCAATCGCCGACACGCTGATCTCGCCCGAACTTCTGCCGGCGAGCAAGGCGGGTGAGATCGAGCAGTCGACCGAGGCCAACATCGGCCCGTATGAACTGCACGACTTCTTTCTGTCGAACTTCGTGCGGAACGGCTTCAGCCCCGAAAAGATCCTGTGGCTCTCGGAGTTCGCCGAGTTCAGCGTCCCCTACAGCCGCGAGCAGCGGGTGCGGACGCTGCGGACATTCCTGACGCGGTTCTTCAGCCAGCAGTACAAGCGGAGCTGCGTGCCGGACGGGCCGAAGGTCGGATCGGTGAGCCTCTCGCCGCGCGGCGACTGGCGGATGCCGAGCGATGCGGACGTCGAACTGTGGCTGGAGGGGTTGAAAGGCTAGGCATCGTCCGAAGACACGTGAACCGATGAGCCGATGCACTCGTATCACGGGCACTCCTGCCCGTGCGAAACCCTACGCATCGTCTCACGCACGGGCAGGAGTGCCCGTGCTACGTGCAGACCGCGTTTCTGACGCAGCCTATGCAGTCGAAGGGGTCAATCCGACGGCCCCGACGGAAGGATCGCGTCAGAAGCGGGCCGGTGAAAACGGCGCGGGATCGATGTGCGGCGGCTGTCCGACGATCATCTCGCTGATCAGCCGGCCGGTGGAGGTCGCGAGGCTCATGCCGAGCATGTTGTGCCCCGTGGCAAGCCACGCATTGGACAGCCTCGGAACGGCGCCGATGATCGGCAGGCTGTCCCAGGTCATCGGTCGCCAGCCGTACCACGCTTCCTGACGTCCCTTGCCGACGGGATTCACCAGGTACGGCGCCGCCGAGTCGCGTAGCTGCTGAATTCGGCGCTCGGGAATCGACGTGTCGAACCCGACAAACTCCATCATCGAGCCGAGCCGATAGCCGTCGGAGAACGGAGAGACGCCGACGCGGTGCTCGGGGAAGAGCATCGGGTGCTTCGGGCAGATTTCCGGGCGATCCATCGTGACCGAATATCCCTTGCCGGGTTCGACGGGGATGTGGCAATCGAGCATCGACGAGAGCCGCGCACTCAACGCCCCGGCAGCAACGACGAGCCGGCTGACAGCGAAAGGCCCCTGTGATGTCTTCAGGCCAATGACATTCCCCTCGTTGCGCTCGACCCCCTGCAATTCGCACTCCTCGATGAACCGCACGCCGCGTTCCCTCAGCCGTGCGGCCCAGCTGGCATTCAACCGATCCGGGCGCATCGAGACGTCATGCTCGTACAGAAACGCTCCGGCCAATCCAGGTTTGAGAGCCGGATCGAATTCTGGAAGTTCGCGTCCCTCGATTCGCCGGGCATGCACTCCGAAATGCTCGCTCAGCAGCCGGTCGGTCTCGGCGAACTCGTGCATTCCGTGAGCCGTCTGCAGGACGTAGAGCAGGCCGTTCTCGGTCCAGTCGCACGCCAGCGCTTCCTCGCGCATGAGTTGGTGATACTCGACCAGCGACGCGTCGAGGATTGTCTTCAGATGACCGCCGGCGGTCAGCATCTGCCCGTGATGGCAGCGGCGGGCGAATTGCCACATCCAGTTCCACAGCGGCGGGCTGAGCCGCGGCTTGACCCGGAAGGGAGCGCTCGGACGAAACAACGACTTGAGCGCCGTCTTGATGGCCCCCGGCTCAGTGAGGGGAAGAACATGACTGGGGCAGATGTATCCGCAGTTGCCGTGCGAGCAACCCCCCGCCAGCGATCCTTTGTCGATGACCGTCACCGACAGTCCGGCCCGGTTCAGGTAATGGGCGCAGGCAATGCCGATGATTCCCGAGCCGACGATGACGACTTCTTCGGAAGAAGCACTCGCGGTCATGCGGTCTCCCGAGGATCGAGGCCGTGCCCGAAGGGATCGCCCACCTGTTGGATCAGCCGTCCGTCGCCGCAGATCCACGCGTCGCCCACGATGCGCGGGACGATACGACCCTCCGGAGCGGTGCGGTAAGAGGCTTCGAACCGGCTTCCGATGATGCTCTCCTGAATCCACGTCTCGCCCGGAGCCAGCTTTTTATCGGCCGCGAGGCACGCGAGCTTTGCGCTGGTTCCCGTCCCGCAGGGGGAACGGTCGTAAGCTCCGCCGGGACAGTAGACGAAGTTCCTGCTGTGGGCGTCGCGGGCGACCGGCGGTCCGAAAAACTCGACGTGATCGATTTCGCCGCCATCGGCGCCCGTGATCCCCTGCTGACGCAGCGCTTCGCGAATCCTTCCCGCAGCCATGGTGAGTTGCGGGATGTTGGCACGGGTCAGCGCGCAAGGGGCCTGCTTCGCCAGGAAGAACCAGTTGCCTCCCCAGGCGATGTCACCCATGAAGGTCCCGAGACCATCGACGTCAACCCGGACGTCCGCCGCATGACGATAGCTGGCGACGTTCTCAATCGCCGCCCGGTTCTTCGACAACAGGTCGACCTCCACCTTGCCGACCGGGGTCTCGATGGTGTGCCGCCCGACATCGATGCGGCCCAGATACGCCAGCGTTACGGCGACACCGATCGTCCCATGCCCGCACATTCCAATGACGCCGGCGTTATTGAAGAAGATCACGCCGGCGGCGCATGTCGAGTCCTCCGGTTCGCAGAGGAGCGCCCCGACGATGGCCTCGTGACCGCGAGGCTCATCGATCACCATGCGGCGGAAAGGATCGGCTGAATCGCGAAAGCGAGCCCTGCGTTCGCTCAGCGAGCCGCTGCCAAGTGGCGGCCCCCCTTCGATGACCACCCGCGTCGGCTCCCCTTCCGTGTGCGAGTCGATGATCCGCACCGATTCAGCGACGCTCATTCGGCTGCTCCTTCCCACTGACTCCACCACGCCTTGAACAACGTCCACTGCTGCGTGGCGAACGCCTGCTGCGTCGGACTTAGAGCGTCTTCTTCATTGAAGTGCCGCTCATATCCGGCATGCCCCTCCAGTACCATCAGGTGCTTGTAGTAGAGAACCAGGTCCGGCCCCTCGTCGAACTTCGACAGCACGAGCAAGGCGTCATCCAACTCCTGCGCGAGCCGGCGAGCCCGGGCATCTCCCGCGGCCGCCTGACGACACAGCGACACCAGCCGCAGCACCTGCTTCGGCAACGCGTGGCCAACGCCGGTGATGGCGCCCACCGCCCCGCAACGCACGAAACCGTGAAAGACCTGCGTGTCGACGCCGACCATCAGCGACAGCTGCGGGTCCCCGGCCGTGATGAACTCGGCCGCATAGTTGAGCGATTCGGCTCCACCGAATTCCTTGAAGCCCACGAGATTCGCGTGATCGCGGCGCAGCTCGCGGAACAACTCGGCCCGCGTCTGAAATCCGTAGTACGGACTGTTATAGATGACGGCGGGAAGACTGCCGCCCGCTTTCAGGCAGGCGGCAAAATGCGATCGCTGAGCCGACGCCGAACTCCCCCGCGAGAGAACGCGGGGAATGAGCATCAGCCCCGCCGCGCCGACCTCCCGCGCATGGGCCGCATGGCTGACCGCACTCTGCGTGTTCTGAGCGCCCGTCCCCACCACCCCCGGAACGCCCCCTTCCACCAGCCGCCGCACTCCTTCCTGGCGCTGGGCGTCGGTCAGCAGGGGCCAGTCTCCCATCGACCCGCAATAGATGACCGCCCGCATCCCGGCCTCGATCAGCCGCTGTCCCGTCCGCACGAGGAGATCGTAGTTCGGCGAACGGTCCGGCAGACAGGGGGTCATGAGCGCCGGCATGCAGCCCTGAAAGAAGTTCGACGTGGGAGCCATCGGATGAACCTATGCTGGAGATCCGGCCTGGAGGACGCCCATTCTCGACGAGAAGCGGCTTCGAGCGAAACTCACTCCGGATGGAAAGCAGACTTTGGGTGCCGCCGCGAATTCGACAGCCAGGTCGACCGCCTGGGAATGTTCGGTCATTGGCCTGACGACCCACTCCCAGCGCGGCGCATGACGACGGCCGGCGGAGCATCGAACGGGCGTTCGCGTTCCACCGGCCGTCATTGTTCCTGGCGACCGACGAGGCCCGTCGGCCTTCGATGATCAGAACTCTCGTTTCTTCAGGCCGGGCATCGGCACGGGATACTTCCCATCCTTGTCGGCCTGAATGGGAGCCGGCCCGTCGAGCGTCAGCTCGGCGACCTGCGGGGCGAACTCGTGGTCGCTGTTGAGCATCTCGTCGAACGTGATGACCTTCCCGGTGTGGCACGCCGCGCGGCCCATGGCCGTCACGAGGCTCGCCTTTGCGCCGCGCTCGCACTCGTTGTAGCTCTTGTCGTCGGTGCGGATGGCGTGGAGGAAGTCATTCCATTCGACCTGGTACGGGTTGAGCTCGGGGCCTTCCTTGCCGAATTCCCAGGTGAGGTCTTCCTTCACGAACCGCTGCCCCTTGTAGGTCGACGCCTTCGAAGGCCAATGCGAATTCGCCGAAATGATGGCCGAGCCCTTGGTGCCGTGGGCGTAGCTGGCGAACTCGCTGTGCGTCCCCGCCATGCAGCGGCCTTCAAGGATGAGCTTGGCGCCGTCCTTGAAGGTGAACTCGGTGGTGTAGGTGTCGAAGTTCTGGTCGATGTAGTCCAGGCGGTAGTGGCGTCCGCCGAAGCCCTTCGCCTCGACCGGCCAGTCGTCCTTCATCCAGCAGCACTCGTCGATGTTGTGGATGTAGAAGTCGCTGTAGCAGCCGCCGCTCGCCCACAGGAACCCGTGGAAGTTGCGGATCTGGTACATCAGCTCGGTCGGGTCGGTCTCCTTGCGCTTCGGCACGAAGGCCGAGCCGACGGGCGGATGGCAGCGGTAGGCGCGGAGCAGCGTGATGTCGCCGATCTCTCCTTGCTTGATCCGCTGGAAGAGTTCGCCGCGGTCCTTGCAGTGCCGGCACATCAGGCCGACGCCGACCTTCAGCCCCTTCTCGCGCGACAGCTTGGCCAGTTCTAGCATCTTCCGGGTGCTGGCGCCGTCGACGGTCGTCGGCTTCTCCATGAAGACGTTGAGGCCCTTCTCGATGGCGTATTTGAACATCACCCAGCGGAAGGCGACCGGCGTCGTCAGGATCGCGATGTCGCCCGCGCTCAGGCGGTCCATCGCCTTCTTGTAGGCGTCGAAGCCGATGTACTTGGCGTCCTCGGAAACGTCGACCTTGTCCTTGTGGCTGTTCGCCAGCGTGTTGTAGCTGGCGTTGAGCTTCTCGGGGAAAACGTCGGCCATCGCGACGAGCTTCGTCGGGCCGTTGCTCACCGACAGCGAGTTCGCCGCCGCCCCGGTCCCACGTCCCCCGCACCCGATGAGCGCCACCTGGACGGTGTTGTTCTCGGCCGCATAGGCATGCTTGGGAATGGCCACGCCGGCCAGCGCGGAAGCGGCCGCCACGCGGCCGGTGGTCTTCAAGAGATCCCGGCGGGTGAAGCCGGTGGAATTCGCGTCAGTCATCGTGGTTCCTTCGGGCGCAAAAAAGGACATTCGTCGCGGGCGCGGGGAACACACACGAGCACCAGCCCGCAAATCACTTCACCGACTGTAGCGGGACGAAAAGCGGTTTGCAAAACCGGATTGACGCGGTGTTGCTGCGTTCGGAGATCACTAGGAGGGCATCAGAACATTCGCAACGTTCTCCAAAGACATACGGAGAAATCCCAGAAATGCAGGGAGTGATGCCATGGTTCTTCCAACAGTCCAGGAATCGGCGTCGCAGAAGCTCGACATTTTGTCGTTTTTTCGAGAACGGTGTGGCCGCGCATCACGTCTTGGAGAGTGCGTCTCCATTCACGGGAGCATCCCGGATGCATCGCCTCATCTCTGGATCGCTGGTCGCCCTCTGCATCGTTGTCTGGGCGGTCGCGCTCGTCGTCTATCTCGAATCGCTGGTCTTCACCAACATGGATGGAATCCCGCTTCGCATGAAGGTCACGAACTCCGTCCCGTGTCCCCATTGCCGCGGACGATTTGTCAGCCAGGACAGCGGGCTGCACTTCCAATGCCTCGATTGCGGCGTCAGAGCCGGCCAGGAATTCCTCTCCCACCGCTGATAGCGCGGAGTTCTCTCCCCGCGAGAGTTTCGCGCGGCGCGTCGGTCGCTCTCAGGGTTTGGGCTTCTCGATGAGGAGCACTTCGCTGCTGGTCGTCAGGTTGCGGTCGTCGGTGACCGTGACGAACCAGCCGGTCGTCCCCTCGGGCGGGGCCTTGCCGGTGACTTTTCCGTCGACCACTTCCGCCGCCACGCTGGACCACATTCGCTTGTTGATAGGTTCCGTCGACGTGGTGTAGTGGAGCGCGGCCGACTTGACAGGAGTTCTTGCGACGACGGCCGCCGTGAAGCTCCCCTTGGCCAGCTGCGGCGTCCGGACCACGGGCAGCGGCGTCGCGCCGAGAAGCTTCTCATCGATGAAGGCGCCGATCTCGGCGGGAGCCCAGCCCTGCGGGTGCCCATGCGGCATGTTGACGGTGATGCGGTAGTTCTTCGGACCCGGGACGACGTCGTAGGACTTCTTATAGCTGTCGAGCGGGTAGGCGAAGTCGTTGGTGCCGTTGACGAAGAAGATGGGAACATGGCAGGCGGGGAGGTACTTCGAGGGATCGTAGAGGTCGATCCAGCGGGTGCGGTTCTCGGGTGTCATCGTGACGAAGCGATTGAGCCAGGCACTGTTGTCGTGCAGGAACCCGCAGCCGTAGACGGGGACGGCGGCTTTGAAGCGGGTGTCGAGCGAGGCGACGATGCAGGTGAGGTAGCCCCCCCACGAGATGCCGGTGAGGGCGGTGCGGTCCGCGTCGACTTCCGGAAAGCTGCGAATGAGAGAGTGCGCCCGGATGACGTCGGCCACCGCATGGTACGACCAGTGCTCGGTGACGGGGTCGCTGATGTGCCCGAACTTGTAGTCGTCGCTCTGATCGGGGCCGCCGTCCTTGAGCCGCGACCGCTTGTTCATTTCCTCGGGGCGGTTGCCGGCGAGGTCCATGGCGATCGCCGCATATCCGCGCTTGGCCCACAACTCGGCCCACTCGCGGAACGCGGTGCCGCCTCCGCCATGCACGAGGACAACGGCCGGAAACCTGGTGTCCTTCGGCGTGTCCCCCGCAAGCGTGCCGGGAGTGGCGTAATAGGCGAACACGCGGGTCGGCTCGCCATGAAACTTCTCGCCCGCATAGAACAGGCTGTGGACGGGGGACTTGCTATCGATCCACTCCACGGCCGGTGCTTCGCTGAGGGCCTTGAGATCCCAGGGAGACGTCTTCGGAAGCTCGGCGGCCGGCTGGATCGGTTCCGCGGCGCGGCCGATAGCGGGAAGAAGCGCGAAGCCAATCAAAAGGCAGAACAGGAAGCGGGGCATCGAGGACCAATCTCCTGGTGCGGAAGGGGGCCAAGCGAAGGATCTGAGTTTATCGGAGAAGGTCAAAGGTTTCTCCGGTGCACGAGGGGGCGGAGAGAGACGGACGTGGGAGCAGATTTCTGCGGAACTGACCGATGCGGGCTCCGAGACGTCGCGCGAGGGTTTCGTTCACCCAAAGATCTCTACGCCGAAGGCGTTGCATGCAACGCCTTCGGCGCAAAAACGACGCGCGTCCGGAAAACAACGAAAACTTACAGCACCCCGATCTCTCCGTCTCTCCATCCCTCAATCTCTCGATCCTCCCCGTCCCGTGGTCACGCTCGAAGACGAATCTCACTCGACGGGAGTGAATCGCACGCCCAATCCTTCGGCGTCGCAGAAGCGGAGCTGGAACGACCAGTTATTGGGCACTTCGGGGTCGCTGTGTTGCGGGCCCTGGCAGATCTTCACCAGCACGCGATTGACGCCAGCCTTCAACGTCACCGGCGCGACGAACCGATCGAGGCGCGTCCCGTTCAACCATTGCTCGCGGGCGAACGCCCGCTCGCCGTTGAGCCAGACCGAGATGTTGTCATCGGCCCCGCACCGCACCTGGGCCTTCGTCTCGTTCTCGACACGGATCTCGGCGTAGGCGTATCCGACCGCTTCCTTCTCCGCGGCAATGGCCTTGATGAGGTCGGCCTGGCCGAGGGGGTCGGGAATATGATAGGGCTTCCAGCGGATCGGCTCGCCCGACTTGCCCGGGTATTCGGCGTTGAGATCGACGGCGGTTTCCGGCGGAAAAGTCTTCGCGAACCCGGTCTTGCCGGGAGCGTCGAACGGGCCGAGCAGCCGCCAGTCGACGACGAACCCCATCTGCTCGGTGACGTTCGCCTTTTCGCCCGCGGACTTGAGCCGGGCCGCCAGCGTCGTGAGCTGGTCACTGGTTCGAGCGGCGCGGAACGCCGACGACCAGAGACGCTTCGCACTCTCGACGTCATCCCGCTTCTTCGCTTCGTCCCCCTGCGCCAGGACCGTTGCAACCGCTTCCTCGCGGAACTCGGGATCGTCGAGCCGGCTTGGAATGAATGTCGCACGGAAAGCGGGATCGAGTCGATCCAGTACATCGAGCACCAGCCTTCGGGCCCGCCCCTGCCGCCGCCCATCCTTCACGAAAGCGACGAACTCTTCTTTTGGAAGCTGGTGCTTCTCCGCCGCAAGTTCCTTTTGAACGAGCGGGTCGAACACGCTTCGATACCAGTTCGCGGCGACGACGTTCGGCGTGTCCATCGCGACGAGCAGCCGCGGGAGGATGGATACTCCTGCCTGACGAAGCCGGCCTGCCGCCTCGCGAGCCGCGGTCGCTCCTGCCCCATTCGGACCCGACTTCGCAATCACGGCGAGGTCGCTATCGACGGAATCGGCAAAGGAGATCCGCACGTATGCAAGCGCGAGAATGATTGAGAGGACAACGCGCCGTGTGGGCATAGCGAGATCTCAAGAGTCAATCAGCCGGAGAATTGCTCGTTCGCGTCGAAGCTTCGGACATTTCATCCGTGCCGGTCGAGTTCACCGAAGAACTCGCTCAAAGGCAACTCAAAGCCCGGCAGGACTGCGCCACCATCGAGAACATGGTCTTCGCTCAACGTCGTGTAGGCGTCGGCGGCTGTGTAGACGCGAACCACTCGCTTCTTCGGATCGATCTCCCAGAACAGTTCCACGCCGGCGTCGAAACATTCCACACGCTTCCGCTTCATTTCCGTCCGCGTGTTCGACTTGCTCAGGATTTCTGCCACGAGGTTCGGTACGACGCGGGGCACGGCCTTCTTCGGTCGGCGGCGTCCGGGGAGACGATTCCAGCTGATGTAGGAAACGTCAGGAATCCGCACGAGGTCGATCTGGATCTCGACCATTCCATCTGGTGAAGTCACGAGACCGAGGTTCTGCTTGCGAACCCATGCGCTCAGAAACTCGACCAGGATCGAGGCCAGCGTCGACTCTTCGAATCCCATGGGCTTCTCCACCAGAATCCCATCGATCAGCTCACACAGCAGCCCTTCCTTGTCATGCAGCCGCACGACATCGTTGACGCTCGCCGTGCCGGGAAACGGATCGAGGCGAATTCGATCCAACGGGACGCCTCCGAGACCCCCGACGAGATCCGCCAGTGTCTCCGCGGGGGAGGCCGGACTTCTCGTTCGTGTGAAAACGGTTGCCATGAATGTCGCTCGACGCGAATCGGACGCAAGGACTCTCAAAACATGCCCGAGGGTGCTCTTAATCTTCAACCCGCACCAGCCGACCGAAGATCCCGTTGGCCGAAATCCAGCCGTTGATTCTTCCGCGGTTGTTGCCGATCTGGAAGCGTTCTCCCTGGATGGCCTTGATCAGGTGCAGATACTCCTGGCCGTGGACCTTGCACAGGACGATGTCGCCGACGGACAACTCGGCCGGGTCGACCGGCTCGACGGTGCAGAGTTGGCCCGAGTCGATTTTCCCTTTCATCGAGTGGCCGCGCGGGCGGAAAGAGACAGTCTCGCCTTCGCGCAGCTTGCCGATCCAAGGAGTGGCCCAACCCATGCTCGATGACATCCCGAGGAACGGCGGGCGGCCTGCGGCCAGGCGGTCACGGGCTGACCGCGCCGATGTACGGTTTCTGATTCTTCCCTGGATTGGGCACGTTCGCCAGCGGGCTTCCGGTCCGAGGAGTGAGGAACGTCGCGTCCTTCGGCTCCGTCGACGCGAACGACGGACTGATCTGCCACTTCCCTGCATTCCCAAAGAACTCGGCTACCTCGTTCGCCGCCGGCGGCGCGGGCTGGTTGCGGGTCGAATAGTTCCAGTTCGCTCCCGCCGCACCGTTCTCCATCATCGGTGCGAACGCTTTCGCGAAGTCCCCTGCCTTGTATCCCTTCTCGACAATCACCTCGGGCCCCGTCTGGCCGGCGAAGAGATTGCGATAGAAGCCCAGCCCCGTGGAGAGATTGCTCGGCAGGTCGACGAACACGATCGGCCGCGTGCACTTGTAGAACGTGTTGTTCCCCAGCACGACGTCCCGCAGGATCCGCTCGGCCCCCTCAAACCGGAAACCGACGTCGTTCTGGACGAAGAGGTTCTCGCGAATTTCGAGATACGCCGCACGATCGGCCAGGACGATCCCCGCCATCGGTCCCGAGAACCGGCAGTTGCGGATCGTCACCTGGTTCACCTGGTCGAGGTCGTTCCCGGCTTCGAACCGGATGCCGGCCGCACTCGCGGACGACCCTTCGATCCGCAGCTTCTCGAAGACCACATCGCGGCCGTCCTGGAAGAACCCGCTCGGCCCCTTCGCCAGCACACCCGACTTGGTGAAGTTGCGAATGCTGAGATTCTTCAGCCGCAACCCCTGCACCGATCCGCGCACTTCGATCGCCGCGGCCCGATTGCCGCCGTCGATCTCGAACCCTTCGAGCGTGAACCGGTCGATCTCTCCCAGCACCACGACGGGGTCTGTCCCGGCGGTCGGAGCGAGAATGGCGGGCTTCGGACCGTCCGAGATCACCCGGATTGCCTCGGGATACTCGAACTTCGCAACCAGCCGGATCGCTTCGTCGTACGACTTGCCCCCCGCCACGCGAATCGGCGGCGGATCCCCCTTGGATGAGTCGTAGGTCTTCGCGACGAAATCGATGGCTTCGCGAATCGTCTCGAAGTGTCCTTCCGGTCCGACCTTGATGTCCTCGCCCTTCTTCGGCGCGCCCAATGGCTTCGCGAGCGGCTTCTCACCGCCGAGACCGTCCTTTTTCGATGGGCCGCCCCCCATCACCGCCCAGGTGATGGCGGCGGCGAGCAGCGCCAGCACCGCCACGCCGCCACCGATGATCTTCCAGCGGTGAGGGCCGTTCAGAAGGCCTTTGACACGCTCGAAGTCGACCGCCGGAGCCAGCTTCGAGCTGGCGACCGGTTCGGCGACGACCGCTTCCGCGTAGGCCGGCTGAGCTTCGTACCCTTCCTGCACCGCGTAGGCCTGCTGAGGCTGACCGTAGGCGACTGGCGCCGCGGTCGCCACCGGCTGGGCAACCACCGGCTGGGCCATCATGGGCTGCTGTTCGACGGGCACCGCCACGGCGACGGGGGCCGCAGCCGGCGCTGCCACCGCAGGGATGGGCCCCGACCCCCCCGCACGCGTTCCCGACCCGGGACCCTTTGTCCCCGACCCGGGCCCCTGCGCCTGCACGGCCTTTCTGGACTTGGTCGACGGAGGCTTCGGAGCGACCGGGGGCGGGTTCTGGTCGAGACCAGACAGGAACGACGCAAGGTCGGACTGTGGGACGCCGGCCGCCGGCTGCGAAGGAGCCGTGGGCATCGGCGTCCAGACCGGCGGCGGAGCGGGAATGGCGGTGGCGACGGGGGGCGTCGGCGAGACGACCGCCACGTCGGGAACCGTGTCGACGTTGCGGGCCTGCACCACGCTGGAACCCGGGCGCTGTCCCGTCGGCCGCTGGTGCCGGCTGTGCTTGCGGCGCCAATCGTCGCTGCCGTGCTGCTCGAGCCAGTGGGTCATGACGTCGGCGACTTCCTCGGCCGACTGATAACGGTCGGGAAGCTTCTTCGCCATCATCTTATGAATGATGGCCATCAGGTCGTCCGGGATGTCGGGCCGGTCGAGCCTGAGGGACGGCGGCTCTTTCGTCTGGTGCGACAGCAGCCGCTGCGCCAACGTCCCTTCCGTGAAGGGCGGATGCGCGCTCAGCAGGAAGTAGAGCGTGCAACCCAGGCTGTAGATATCGGCCCGGGCGTCGACGCGGTGACTGTCGAGGGCCTGCTCGGGGGCGAGATAATCGGCCGTCCCAAGGACCTTTTCGTCGTGGGCGACCGTCAGCGACTGTTCGTCCTCTTCGTTGAAGAAACGGGCCAGGCCGAGGTCGAGGATCTTCACCACGCCATTGTTGTCGACCAGCAGGTTGCCCGGCTTGATGTCCCGGTGAACCATGCCCGCCGCATGCGCGTGCCCCAGCCCCAGCGCCGACTGACGGATGTACTCGCAGGCGGTCTCATAGCTCATCACGCCGTCGCGGGTGACGAGGTCGTGCAGGCTGTTCCCCTCGACGTATTCCATCACCAGGAAGTGGATCTCGGTGTCCTTTTCCACTTCCTTGTCGACGTCGTAGGCGCGGACGATGTTCGCATGGTCGAGCGCCGCGACCGCCTGGGCCTCGCGATGGAAGCGGCCCAGGTAGGACGTGTCGTTCACCCGCTTCGACGGCAGCACCTTCAGGGCGCACCGCCGGCGCATCAGCGTGTGCTCGGCGAGGTAGACGGAACTCATCCCCCCCTTGCCCAGCAGCGACAGCAGCCGGTATTTGCCGAGGAAGAACCCCTTGTGCTTCCCTTGCAGGATCTTGTCGGCCTGCCAGCGGGTGAGGGCGCCCCGGTTGACGAACTCGTCCGCGAGGGCCCGCGAGTCGTCGAAGCGGACGCCGTACTGGCGGAACTCCTGCAGGATGCGGTTCAGCGGCTCGGCATCGAGCAGGCCGCTTTGCCGCACGAACTGCAGAAAGGACTCGCCGGTGAGTTTAATCGCCATTCCGGGGAAGCCTGATTTCGGGAATGAGCGCCGCCCGGTGGTGAGTACCCGGCAACACTCGTTCTCGAAACGGGAAATAATTCACGAAGCCGACGCCCGTCGGGGTTGAGGCACCCGGCGGCCGGAGCGGTCAGTGAGTCATGATCGTCAGCGGATCAACGTCGTCAGCGAATAGGACTGTGAACGCGACAGCCAGGGACTGCAAACGAAAGCGGTCTTCACGTCTCGACGCGAAGAGCACGGGTCTCGGACCAATCAAATTGCGGGAACGTCTTATGATAACCGGATTTCGAGTCGATCGACGAAATGTCGTCGGCGCGGGAGACATCCGTGCCGTCAGCAGATTTTCCGGGCGAACACGCGACCGGAGTGGCGATTGAGGAGTATGCCACCACATCTACCTTAGCAGGCATCCCCCCCCCTTGCCAGCCTTTGATTTTGTGACTTTCGGCTCGATTCGACCGATTCAAGCAGGTGAGGGAGCTTGTGAGGCCGGGGGAGGGCTGCGCCCTAATCTCTCTTTCCCCAGCGCGCAGTTGGTCATGTCGCATCCTGACGTCGCAAGCGACCTCGCACCCCGCCAACCGCCTGCGCAAGCACCATGCGTCCCTTCAATCCGCATTTTCGCTATCATGGCACCCTTCGATCGCCCCGCGCCGGCTGATCTCGACCCGCAACACGTCCCTCCTCGCCGCGGATTTCGCCCTTGAACGCCATCGCCCTCCTGCAGGACCTCGTCTCCATCCCCAGCGTCAACCCCATGGGACGCGACCTTTCCGGCCCCGAATACTTCGAGGGACGCCTCACCGAGTACATCGCGAAGTTCTTTCAGAAACTTGGCGTCGATCATCAGGTCATCGAGGTCGTTCCCGGCCGGGCCAACGTCATCGCCCGCATCGACCGCCCCGGAGCCACCCGCACCATCCTCCTCGACGCGCACCAGGACACCGTCCCCATCGACGGCATGACCATCGACCCCTTCAAGCCCGAGATCCGCGACGGCCGGCTCTACGGCCGAGGGTCGTGCGACGTGAAGGGGGGCCTCGCCTCGATGATGGCCGCCTTCGCCCGCCTCGCCACCGAGCGTCCCGCCGGGGCCTCGAACGTCGTCATCTCGTGCACCTGCGATGAGGAGTCGACCTCTCTCGGCATCAACGACCTGACCCGCCTTTGGACCGATCCCAAGCGGACGGGAACGCTCCTCAGCAAGAAGCCCGACCTCTCGATCGTCGCCGAGCCCACCGACCTCGACATCGTCGTCGCCCATCGCGGGGCCACCCGCTGGAAAGTCCGCACCGTCGGCCGCGCCTGCCACAGCTCGCGGCCGACCGACGGCATCAACGCCGTCTATCGCATGGCAAAGATCGTCACCGTTCTCGAGCAATACGCCGAGCTGCTTCCGAGTCTCGTCAAGCCGCACCGGTTGTGCGGGTCGGCCACGCTCAGCGTCGGGCGCATCGAAGGAGGAATCAGCGTAAACACGGTTCCCGACTGGTGCGAGATCGAGATCGATCGCCGTGTCATCCCCGGCGAAGACGGCATGCAGGCGATGCACGACGTCGAGACGTTCCTCAAGTCGCACGTCGACATCCCCTTCGAGTTCCTGCCGCCGTGGATCGTCGGCGCGACTCTGCCGGACGACGACAACGGCCCGCTCTCCGACGAGCTGATGACGCACATCGAGAAGGTGGCGGGCCCGCACAAGAAAATGGGCGTCGCCTACGGCACGCACGCCTCGCGCATTGCGGACAAGGGTGTTCCGTCGGTCGTGTTCGGCCCTGGCTCGATCCTCATGGCCCACACGAAGGACGAATGGATTCCGGTCGATGAAGTCGAGAAAGCCGCGGAGATCTATTTCCGCTTTTGCGCGGGGGCGTGAGGAGGATGGGGGGATAGAGCGATGGGGGAATGGGGAGAACAGAACCCGTGGCGTAACAGTTTGGGACTGCGTGCGCTCTTTCAGGACCAGCCAATAAAGGGATGACGGGATTGAGAGAGCATCGCCGCTCAGGGAGATCGATCTCCATCAGTGGACAACTCGCTGCTGTGGGCTCGGCTTCTTCGGGCTGAAGGCCCGAAACTCAATAGCCTGGGCCAAGCGAAGCGCCGGCCCAGGTCACCGACCCCGTAATTCCTTCAAGGCCTGTAGGGCCGTCACTCCTTCGAAGACCGAGTGACGGCCCTACAGGCCTCAGGCCGCTTTATTGATCCCACCCAGCCCGGCGCTTCGCTTGGGCTGGGCTGATGAGTAACGGGCCTTCAGCCCTCAATCCCTCCTTCCCGCGCTCCGACAACAGCTCTCGAGTTCTCCCGTCATGGCTCACACGTTCGACGTCATTGTGCTCGGGGTCGGAGGCTTCGGCAGCGGAGCCTTCGATCATCTCGCCCGCCGCGGGCTGAAGGTGCTGGGGCTCGACCGATTCCCCCCTGGGCACGATCGTGGCAGCTCGCACGGCGAAACACGGATCATTCGCAAAGCCTACTTCGAGCATCCCGACTACGTCCCGCTCCTCCTGCGGGCGTACGATCTCTGGCATGAACTCGAACGCGACATCGGCCAGACGCTGTTTCACCGGGCGGGGCTTCTCATCAGCGGCCCTCCCCACGGCGAAGCGGTCGCCGGCGCGCGACTCGCGCGGGATCGTTACAACGTCCCGCTTGAAGAAATCCCGCGGGCCGACCTCCCCGCACGCTTCCCCGGCTTTCGCATTCCCGACGAATTCGATGCGGTCTTTGAGCCGGACGGGGGTTATCTCGAAGTCGAAAACTGCGTCCTGGCTCATGCCCGGCGCGGCGAGCGGGCAGGGGGCGTCATCCGGTCCAATGAGACGGTCCGTGCGTGGTCGTCCAACGGCCGCACCGTGACCGTCACGACCGAGCGCGACACCTACTCCGCCGCCAGCCTCGTGATCACGGCCGGCGCCTGGGCGGGAACCCTGCTGGCCGATCTGCGAATCCCGTTGCAGGTCGTCCGCAAGCCCCTCTTCTGGTGCCCCGTCCGCAGCGGCGACTATGCCGTCCAATCGGGATGCCCGACGTTCTATTTCGATCTGCCGCGAGGCTCGTTTTACGGCTTCCCGTCCATCGATGGCTCGACGCTGAAGGTGGCCGAGCACTCGGGGGGCGCACCGGTCGATGATCCGCTCCTCGTCAATCGCGAGATTCAACCGGACGACTTCCCCCGCGTCGGCGAGTTCCTTCGCGAGCACATGCCGCAGATCGATCCCCAACCCGCTCGGCACTCGGTCTGCCTCTACACCGTCACGCCCGACCATCACTTCGCAGTCGACGTCCATCCGCAATACCGCAACGTCGCGGTCGGAGCGGGCTTCTCGGGTCACGGGTTCAAATTCACGAGCGTCCTCGGCGAAGCCCTCGCAGATCTTGCGACGACGGGCCGGTCAGACCTGCCGATCGAGTTCCTGTCGCTCGACCGAAAGGCGCTTCATCCGACGACCATGTAGACGATCTCACAACTCTTGAAATCTCAGCACCCGATTGCGCGGTCCGCGCACGAAGTCAGAGGGCGGTCTCTCTCCCCTCTGCGTCTTCCCTCTGTGCCCTCTGCGTTCAGCCCTTTCTGCTTTCCCCTCTTCTACTCTCCAGCGTGCGAATCGTCGACTTGTTCGCTGATCGATATCATCGATCAGCGATCGAACGGCCGAAATCAAGAACGCAGAGGCCGCAGAGGGAAGACACAGAGATTGGGGAGACGTTCTCGGAACGCGCCGCACTCCGATGTATTCCGCGGTGGATTGAAGAAGGAAATGCACGGCGTCATCGACTGATGGCTTGCCATTCATTTGCTCTGTCGAATCACGACGTCGCCCCTGGTCACATCGCAACCAACGCCTCCCGCCTCCCCAACCGACAGAACCGGCAAATCCCTCAGACTCGACGAGTCGAAGCCCGCCCAAGCGTAATCCGCACTCCCCCATCGTCCAGAGGGGGACTAACCTTGACGTTGTTGCGTTCCCGCCACGATTCCCCGCAACGACGTCTCCTCCCGACGCGGCCCGACATGTCCACCACGCTTCCCGAGCCTCCCGTGCGCCACGCGGTCGAGCCGGCCCATGAGTCCCACGATCCCGCGTTCGACTCGCTCCAGGACCGCATGCCCGAGTGGATGCGCACGACGAAGTCCTTCGCCGTCTTCGGCGGAATTCTGAGCGCTCTCTTTTTCGTCCTGAGCTTCCTGCCGATCTATCACACCGACGTCTGGGGACACCTCGCCTACGGGCGCTTCATCACCGAAACCCGCGCGCTCCCCACGACCGAGCCGCTCCTGCCGCTCCTCAAGGGCGTCCCCTTCGTCGACTCCGCCTGGCTCAGCCAGCTCGTCGGCTACCAACTGGTCGCCCAGTTCGGCAACTCGGCCATTCGATTTCTTTACGCCGCGTGCATCACCATCTGCTGCGGGCTGCTGATCGCCCGGATGCAGACCCGCACCCGCAATCCCTGGATGACGTTCGTTGGGCTCATCGCCTACCTCGGACTGCTGTGGATTCAGCTGGCGATCGTGCGCCCTCAGCTCGCCGGCATGGTGTGCTGCACGGCGGTTCTGTGTCTCATGACGGGGCGTCGCTTCCCGCGCTGGGGCTGGGCCGCCGTCATCGGCATCATGGCTGTGTGGGCCAATGTGCATGGATCGTTCCCGGTCGGCATCGCCATCCTGGGAGCGTTCGCGGTGGGGCGGGCGGTCGACATCCTACGGCGGACCAACCGGTTTGGCGCGGTGTTGAAGGACGACACTTTCCGCCGCAACGTCCTGCTGACTCAGCTGGCGTTCGCGGCGACGCTGCTCAACCCGTATGGGCTGGCGTTGTGGTCAGACGTTGTTTCCTTCTGGAAGAATCCGAATCTCTCGGACCTTGTCGAATGGGAACCGCTGAGCCTGCGGATGAAGCAGGGTCAGGCAGCCGCCATCGTCGGCTTCCTTCTCGTGGTGCTGTATCGCCTGTCGCCGCGACGCGTGACGGTGACGGAAGTGCTGCTGCAGGTCGGACTCGGCGGGGCGACGCTCTGGACCAGCCGCATGATCGTCTGGTGGGCCCCGGTCGCGGCCTACTACCTCGCCCTGCACGGCAACGCGGCGTACCACCACTGGCGCGGCGGACGGCTGACCCTCGAGCCGATCGAACGCCGCAGCATGTGGACGGTCACCGCCTTCGGACTGTTCATCGTCCCGGCCCTCGTCACTCCGTTTGGCGGTGCGGTGCTGCACAATCGCAAAGGGGACGCGACAATCGGACTCTCGGCTCAGACGCCGGTCGGGGCCGTCGAGTATCTGCACAAGAACCCGCCGCAAGGCCAGGTCTTCAACACCTACGAACTCGGCGATTACCTGCTCTGGGCGGGCCCCAGGGACATGAAGGTCTTCGTCAACTCGCACGCTCACCTCGTCCCCGAGGAGATCTGGCGCGGCTACCTCGACGTCGTCAATCTTTCGTCCGGCTGGAAGGAAACGCTGGAGCTTTACAGCGTCAACACCGTCGTCCTCGACAACACCCGCCGTCGCGACCTCGCTCGGACCCTGAAGCGGGACGAGGAATGGCGCGTCGGCTACGAGGACCGCAACTCAATCGTCCTGGTGCGTCGCAAGCCGCTGTAGCCCTCTTGATACGCGGGGTGGCTGGGGTCGACCGCAGGGAGCCCCCAGCGAACTTCACCCTGCGTCCAATTGCTGGGGGCTCGCAGGGCCTCGACCCCAGCCACTCCCTCAGATGACGAATACTTCGCGATCCCGTTTCCGACGGACACTCGAATCATGCCTCGCTCCGCGCGTTCTCTGTCGATCGTGACGATTCTGATCGTCCAGGCCGTCTTCGTCGTGGCGGTCGCGGTGTCGTATGCGACGCTGCCGCACGACGAGAAGACCGACCTCCAGCGCGATCTGCTGGGCCGCGACGTCTATCCGGCGACGCCCATCGAGCGGACAACGCCGCTCGTCATCGAACCGCTGTACGACGATCCGAACGTCGTGTCCGACGAAGAACTCGCCGGAGTCCTGCGTCAGCTGCAGCCGCGATTCCCTCGCGAGAAGATGAAGCCCAACTTCGTCGAGCACGCGCTCCGGACGTGGCGCGCCCGGGCCAAGTTCTCCGATCCGAAAGTCATGTCGGGCGCCGAGCTGGTCGAGGTCCTCGTCAACCACGGGCGCTACGCCAAGTCGTGGGACGACGGCACGGCCGATCGCACGCCGCTGCTCGAAGCCCGCCCGCACGGCATCGCCATTCGCATCGGCACCGATCCCAACGAATCGGTCCACCACGACCACTGGCTCGCCAGCCTCACCGAGGCCGGCGTTACGCTCGACACGCCCATCTTTGCGCCGGGCCGCGTCAACGCGACGTTCAACGATGTCCTCCAGGAAGCCCTCCGCGACTTCCGCCTGGACGAACGCGAGACCGAGTGGTCGGCGATGGCCTTCGGACTCTGGATCGTCCCGCAGAAGAGCTGGATGACGACCGCCGGCCGCGAGATCAGCTTCGACATGCTGGCCCGGCGGCTCATCCGCGGCGACAAGCGGCACGGCGTCTGCAACGGCACGCACCGCGTCTACTCTCTCACGGTGCTGCTGCGGCTCGACGAGCAGTTCGACATCCTCAGCGATGAAGTCCACGCCGAGGTCTGGGCTCACCTGGAAAGCGTTCGCGACCTGTTGAAGGTGTCGCAGCTCGCAGACGGCCACTGGCCGACCAACTGGTCGAAGGGAGAAGAGGCCGTTATTGATCCGTTGAACGACCTCGACTACCGCAAGGTGATCGCCACCGGCCATCACCTCGAATGGTTGGCGATTGCGCCGATCGAGCTGCATCCGCCGCGCGAGCAGATCATCCGGGCGGCGAAGTGGGTCTCGGCGAACACCGTGGCCCGCACCGAGTCGGAGATTCTGGAGCGATACACGTTCTACAGCCATGTCGCCAACGCGCTGTCGTTGTGGCGCAAGACAAACCCGCCCGACTACTGGATGGCATGGGAAGCCGCTCATCCCGGCACCGGGACGCCGCCGCCGGGGACGCCTCCCGCGCCGCCGGCTCCGTCATCGCCCGAGGGCCCGAAACTCCCGCCGCTCCCCGCCGCGCCGGCCCCGTGAAAGTAGCCCTCATGCTCCGCATGAGGTTAAGCCATCCGCGGAATCGATCTGGAACATCTTCCAGCGTGGATGGCACCCCACGCTGGGACGCGGGGGCTGCTTGCACCGCACGGCGGTCAACTTCTCGACGAGCGCACTCGGTAGGAGAGACACGAGTTGCGCGTCGATGGCATCACGGCAGTCCATTGTCTTGCCCAAGAGGCCAATCCGGGAGTGCCCTCAGCGTCTCCGTTTTTGCCGGGCCGATTCTTCGAACGGCTTAACCTCATGCGGAGCATGAGGGCTACTTTTGAACCGACTGGTGTGGTCAGCGGCTCTTCCGCGCGGTTAGAGTGAAGGCGTGCGGATCTGAGAGCGGTTTTCCGTTGAGATGTTCGTTATGCGCCGTGTGCTGCTGCCGTGGATCACCCTGCTTGTCGTCGGGCTCGCGATTCCCTCGCGGGGCTTCTGCCAGGACGATGCCAAGCTGAAGAAGGTCACACTGCCCGCCAACAAAGGGAAGCTCCATCTGTATGTGCTGATGGGGCAGTCCAACATGTCGGGCCGCGGGCAGATTTACGAGCGGGACAAGAAGCTCAACGACCATCTCATCACGTTGACGAAGGATGACAACTGGAAGCTCGCGTCCGAGCCTCTCCACTGGGACAAGCCGCCTGGCGTCGTCGGCGTCGGGCCGGGTCGAGCCTTCGGGGAAGCCATGCTGGCGGAATCGGAGGACATCGGCTACGACAAGGACGAAAAGGTGACAGTCGGTTTGATCCCCTGTGCCGAGTCCGGGTCGGCCCTCTCGCGCTGGGAAAAAGGGGGCGACCTGTATGGCCGCACGTTGAAGCGTGTCCGCCGGGCGATGAAGGACGGGACGCTCAAGGGCTTCCTCTGGCAACATGGCGAGACGGATGCCGCGTCGTACACCGCGGCGACGACGTATGGCGATCGTCTACAGCGGATGATCGCCGACATGCGCGAGCAACTGGGGCAAGGGGACGTCCCGTTCGTCGCCGGCAAAGTGAGCCGGCTGCTGCCGCTCGATCGATTTCCCGCCACGGATCTGGTCAACTCGGGAATCGACGCGCTGCCGAAGCGCGTCAACGCGTTCGGCATCGTATCGACCGACGGGCTCAACATGATGGCGGACGGCGTCCACTTTGATGGACAGTCGTCGCGGGTGCTGGGAAAGCGGTTCGCGGGAACGATGCGGGAAGTTCAGAAGAAGGCCAGGAAGTGACGGACGACGGATCGCGGGGAAGGTTGGAACTGATCGCCACGGCGGCCTTCGGGCTCGAAGCGGTGGTGGCGCGCGAGCTCAAGCAGCTCGGCTACGACGACCAGCAGAGCGAGGACGGACGGATCACGTTCCGTGCGGACGAAGCGGCGATCTGCCGGGCGAACGTCCGCCTCCGCAGCAGCGACCGCGTGCTGGTGAAGGTCGGCTCGTTCGAAGCCCGCGACTTCGGCCAGCTCTTCGACCGCACGCGCGACCTCCCGTGGGCCGACTGGATTCCGTTCGATGCCCGGTTTCCGGTCCGCGGCCGCTCGGTCAAGTCGATGCTCCACAGCGTGCCCGACTGTCAGGCGATCGTGAAGAAGGCGGTCGTCGAGTCGATGCGCCGCAAGACGCGCACCGCCTGGTTCCCGGAAGAGGGGCCGGAATACTCGATCGAAGTCAGCCTGCTGAAGGATCGCGCGACGCTGACGATCGATACGACGGGCGACGGCCTGCACAAGCGCGGCTATCGCAAGCTCGTCGGTCCGGCCCCGCTGAAGGAAACGATGGCGGCAGGGCTGGTTCAGCTGAGCTACTGGAATCGCGACCGGCCGTTGATCGATCCGTTCTGCGGGACGGGAACGATCGCGATCGAAGCGGCCCTCATCGGTCGCAATATGGCTCCAGGGCTGCAGCGTCCCTTCGCCGCCGAGCACTGGCCGCGGGTGCCAAAGAAGTTATGGGATGAAGCCCGCAAGGAAGCCCGCGGCCTGGCGCTGCCCCCGCTGCCCGAGCCGATCCTGGCCAGCGATATCGACGAGCGCTCGCTCGACCTCGCGCGGCGGAACGCCGAGCTGGCGCGGGTGGCCCAGGACATCCGGTTCGAACGCCGCGACGTCCGCGACCTGAGCAGCCATCGCAAGTACGGCTGCCTGATCACGAACCCTCCCTATGGCGAGCGGTTGGGGGCCGATGCGGGACTGGAAGCCCTGTATCGCGACTTCGCGCGGGCCGCCCGCAAGCTCGACACATGGTCGACCTATGTGCTGACGGCGTACCCGCATCTCGAAGACGACTTCGAGCGGAAGGCCGATCGTCGCCGCAAGCTCTACAACGGCCGGATCGAGTGCGCGTACTACCAGTTCCAGGGGCCGCGGCCCCCATGGCAGGCGCCGCCCGATCGCCCTTCGTCTCAAAATTAGCGGGCACGTCGCTCCGTGACGAAAATCGTTCCGTGGTTCCGTGACGCGAAGGTCGGCGGAGTCTCATGCCCCGACGCGTTGGGAAGGGCGTGATCGGAACTCTCGCATGACGACCGACCACGCCCTTCGAAGACTCAGGGCGTGCCACCGGATGCTGGCTTCACATGAGGGAACCACTGGGCGCGGATCGCGCGTAATCCGCAATTGACCTATTTCCCTCAGGTCACGATCATCAGGCTCATCCGGTTGTCGCAGCCGTCCGAACCGTGCGTTTGACGACACTCTTTCCTTCCATCGATTGCCCGCATGTTCCACGGCAGCCGCTCGAACCAGGAAGAGCCTCTCTTCATCAACCTCACGCCGATGATCGACGTGATCCTCACGTTGCTCATTTTCTTCATGACGGCGTCGAAGCTGTATGACTGGGAAGAGCAGAAGCTCGACGTGGCGGTCCCGCAGGTGGGCAGCGCGCGTCCCCTTACGCAGCTTCCCGATGACGTCGTCCTGACGGTCGATGCGACGGGGCAGATCGCCTACAACGGCGACGTGATGGACGCGGCCGAATTGAAGAAGCGACTGATCACCGCCCGCGAGAACTTCCCCGAGCAGGGAGTGGTCATCCGGGCCGACGGCCGCGCGACGCACCAGAAGGTGGCCGACGTGATGTCGGCCTGCAACGCGGCGGGAATCGGAAAAATCATGTTCTCCGTCCGCGAGACCGGGGGAGAAGTCACCGCGCCGCCGGCAGGGAAGTAGCGAGCCGATTTCGAGGCAATCGTCGACGGGTGGCTCGGGGCGGCCGGCACGTCCGGCAAACCTCCCCCAGCATCCGCAGGCACTGGCACGGGAAGAGTTTGCGCCGCCGGAGCCACCGTGCGCCGGGGCCGAATTGGATCGATCTATTCGTCATCGGGGCATCCCGCTAAGATCCGCCCCCCTTCGGATTCCGTATGCCGTGATGTCCTCCGCGCGCATCGCCCCCCAACCGACTCCCCCTGACTTCCTCGCCGCACGGTGCGGCCCCGGCGATGTGTGCGGACTGTCTCCGACGTTCCCTCGGCCCGGAAAACTCTCATGCGGCGGATTGGGTCTTACCTTGTGCTGGCCAGTGCGGTGAGCGTGACCGGGTGTCTGAACCCGATGACGACGCGCCTCCCCGAGCTTGCGCCGCGCGAGACCCGGAGCGAGCTGCGTTCGCTGGCCCGCCACGACCCGTTCCCCGACCCGGACCTGGGCCCCGACACGTTCGCCCGCCCGCGCGGCTTCGAGAACGAGCGCCCCGCCCCGCGCCGCCTCTACGAAGAGCGGCTGATGCAGGGCCAGCAACCCGAGTTCGCTCCCAACATGCCGGTGGCTCCCGCGGCAAGCTACAGCTATCCGAACGTCGTGCATTGAGCGGCAGTTATTGTACACCCGAGATATTGACGGCGACCGGGCGCCCTTGCCGTTTCTCTCGGGATCACCGCTGAGCCTCACCACGCGAAACGCGTTCGCGGGTTCGCTTGACTTGGCATGGTCCTGAGTACCGTGATGCCGTTGGCACTCGGGGATTGTCATTGACCGCGTGAATGGTACCCTTTGAGGAATGAATCTATCGACCGAGTTCATCACTCGAGGCTTGAGATGCGATACCTGCTTCCGTGGGTGCTGGGAATCCTGCTGCTTTTCAAGATGTTTATTACCGATGTCGAGGCGGACGATCGCGAGTACATCACCAGCTCTACGACCGGGATGCGACTCGTGCTGATTTCCAAAGGCGAATACTTGCGTGGAACAAGCGACGCCGAAATCGAACGGATGCTCCAGGAGAATCCGACAGCAAGGCGAGAGTTTCTCGACGACGAACGACCGCAGCATCGGGTCAAGATCAGCAAGGATTTCTACTTGGGGCAGTATGAAGTCACCCAGTGGGAGTGGATGTCAGTCATGAGATCGGCACCATGGAAGGGTGAAGACTATGTCAGGGAAGGGAAGGACTATCCAGCAACATTTATTAGCTGGGACGACGCACAGGAATTCTGCAGGAAGTTGAGTGAAAAGGATGGGCGAACCTATCGACTGCCGACGGAGGCAGAATGGGAATATGCTGCTCGGGGCGGCGCGGCAACGCGATATAGCTTCGGCGACAATGGAGAGAGACTCAGTGAATATGCCTGGTACACAGTGA
>JADZEF010000376.1 GCA_020850695.1 Planctomycetaceae bacterium
CGGCGGTAGCTGTCCCAGGCGAAGCGTTCGTTGCCGGTGGCCTTGGCGAGGGCCGCGACCGTCTCGTCGTTGAGGCCGATGTTGAGGACGGTGTCCATCATGCCGGGCATCGACTCGCGAGCGCCCGAGCGGCACGAGACGAGAAGCGGGTTGGTGAGGTCGCCGAACTTGGCCCCCATCACCTTTTCGACCTTGGCCATTGCCTCGTCGACCTGGGATTCCAGTTCGGGCGGGTACGTCTTGTTGTGATCGTAGAAGTAGGTGCAGACTTCGGTCGTGATCGTGAAGCCAGCCGGCACCGGCAGCTTGATGTTGGTCATCTCGGCGAGGTTGGCGCCCTTGCCGCCGAGCAGCGGCTTCATCGAAGCGTCGCCATCAGCCTTCCCGTCACCGAAGAAATAGACGTACTTGGTCGACATTCGGATTCCCTTGGCCTGTGCCTTCTGCGCGAATACCGGGGCTTCGTGCATGAAGCCGCACCCGGAGACTACGGTTTGCGCCGCATGCGCGGACGCTGAGCGACCGCGTGCCATGGCCCGCAAACGCCCGGCACGGTAGCAATTGCGATCGGGAGCGTCAAGCTGCACGGACCACGCGACTTCCATCGACGCCCGACGACATCCGGTGACGAACGTCGTCGTTTTCAGGCGTCAATCCTCAGTCTGCCCTGAGCCGGAGAGACATCCACAAACTTCCGCTGCGGCCCCTTCACAGCGCCATCGATCACCCAGCACCGGACGGAAGACAGGGGCCGCAATCGGGAGATTGCTGGCCCGCCCCAAGGCATTTTCCAGCAGTCCCTGCCTTTCGTCCAGACAGGCAGGACAGCAGCTTGGCCGCTGACCCTGCAGCATGAACGTTGCGTGCGCAGACGGGCAATCAGGGGGGCTTCAATCCGAACACGGCTGGCACTGACATCGACGCTCCTTCGCTCCTCTCGTGACGCCTGAAGATCAAGCCCGCCGCGCACTTTCGTGTTCCGCAAGTCCGTTGAGGCGAGCACGTCGCGTCGATCCGAAACGATTTCAGTCGCGACAGAGGTTGTCTCCGAACGTGCGCCAAAATCAGCCAACGGCGTTTCGAGGCATGCGCGTTGCATTCTCACCCGCAGTCTGATTTCGCGGAACCAGACCTCACATTGACCACGTCAGGAGCCACTCATGAAGCTAGAGACGCTGCAGGATCTGTTGATCGATCAACTCAAGGATATCTACAGCGCTGAGAACCAGCTCATCAAGGCGCTTCCCCGGATGGCCAAGGCCGCGACATCCGACGCATTGCGGGACGCTTTCGAAAGCCATCTCGCCGAAACCGAAAAGCAGGTCGAACGCCTCGACCAGATCTTCGAGCGGCTGGAGGTGAAACCCGGCCGGAAGAAGTGCAAGGCCATGGAAGGGCTGCTGGAAGAAGGGAAGGAAGTCATCTCGGAAGATGCGGAACCGATGGTCCACGATGCGGCGTTGATCGCGGCGGCCCAGCGCGTGGAGCACTACGAGATCGCCGCTTACGGGTGCGCCCGGACGTTCGCGACGTTGCTGGGGGACAACGCCACGGCTGACCTCCTCGAGGAATCGTTGAGCGAGGAATCGGCGGCGGACGAAAAGCTCACGGAAGTGGCGATGAGCGGCATCAACCAGGAAGCCGCGGCGGGCGTCGAGGAAGAGTAGCAGCGATGGGGGAACTCAATGCCAGCGATCTGGGACGGATCCAGATCGCTGGTCCCTTTTTGAGCAATATCTCCGGCGAGTCGCGCTCGTGGTGAGCGACCGCGCCCGGAGAATCCACTTGAGGGAGGTCGTCCGATGGTGACACGGATCTGGATCGCGGCTCTGGCCGCGGGGGCACTGCTGGCGTCGGGAATGGGGCTGAGGGCGGAGGACGAAAAGGACTCGAAAAAATCCAAGGACGAACGCAGCAGCGCGAGCGAGCGTTCGGACAAGGAGTCGGGTGACCGGAAGGAGTCGGAGCGCCGCGACCGGGCGATGCGCGGAACGATCGGATCGATCTCGGATGGCCGCCTGACCCTCAAGCTTGAAGATGGAAAAGAGAAAAAGTTCGACCTCGGCGATTCGTCGACGATCATGGTCGACGGGAAGCGGGCGAAGATCGAAGACCTGAAGGAAGGGGACCGCGTTCGCATCACGTCGGACGACGGAAACTTCCAGACGATCCGCGTCACCCGCAACGGGTCCGATGACACCGCCGTGGGACGCCGGCAGCCTCCAGCCGATCCGACCACGCCGAATGCTGTCCTGCAGCCCGGTCAGCCCGAGGAGCAGGCTCAGGGACAGTCGCAGGATCAGGTCGCCAATCGCCCGCAACTCGGCGTTCTGCTCGGTCCGAGCCCCACGACCGGGGCCCGCATCCATCAGATCGCGCCGAACAGCGCGGCGGCTCGTGCAGGTCTTCGCCCGGGGGACTACATTCTCACGGTCGATGACCGCCAGATCTCGTCGCCGGAGGATGTCGGCCAGGCTCTCGATGAAGCCGATCCGAGCGACGGCTCTTATCTCACCGTGTGGAACAACGGTCAGACCCGCGACGTCCTGGTCACCTTCGAGCAGTCGCAGGTGACAGGATTCCGCGGCGTTGATCAGCCTCAGGCCGGCCGCAATCAGGGGGACGCCGCTCGGGCCGCCATCCCCTCTCCATCGAACCCATCGAACGCGAGCAACGCCTCTCAGAATCGCGCCTGGCTCGGAATCGCACCGGCCGACTTCGGTTCACAGCTCCAGGCCGGCAGCAACCAGAATCAGAACCGCGGAGTCTTCGTGCGGAGCGTGTTCCCGGGTTCGCCCGCCGAACGCGCCGGCATCCGCAACGGCGACACGATCACGCGATTCAACGGGAACGAAGTTTCTCGGGCCCAGGACATTCTCGACGCGATGACCGAACTCGAACCGCAGAAGGAAATCGAGATCGAAGTCACCCGCAACGGAGAAGCCCAGTCGATTACGGCGACTCTTGAAGATCGGCAACAGGCCTTCAGTCAGGATGGGCGCGGCGCGTTCGGCGCTCAGCAGCGAAATCCGAATCAACAGCAACAGTTCCAGCCGCAATCCGGTTCGGCTCAGCCCGGTCAGCCGCGGCCAGACCAGCCGCGGCCAGACCAGCCGCGGCCAGACCAGCCGCGGCCAGACCAGCCGCAACGGAACCAGGACGAGTCCGGTCAGCCGCGGTCGGAC
>JADZEF010000377.1 GCA_020850695.1 Planctomycetaceae bacterium
CCCTGGCCGAACGAAGCGAACGCTTCCGCGCGCCCGGCGTCGATAAAGAAGAAAGAGTCCCCTGAGTGGACGACGATGAGCCGTGCCGGCTGAGTCCGAGTCCGGTTCCTCGTGATCGACGCACCCCGAAACCGGCGGATTCGCCGGTGGGGCCCCGGCCCGTTGCCGGACGAGGGAACAGTGCCGGATGTGACGGTTCGAGGGCGCTTCATGCACCATCGCGGGACAACCCTCAAGTCAGCCCACTTGCTGGCCGTGCTGCTTGCCTTCACGCAACAGTCGGCCTGGGCGGGAAGCTGGATGGCGGATGTCGCGGCCGCACAGAAGGAATCGCAACGGCTCAACAAGCCGTTGCTGATGCACTTCTATGCGGACTGGTGTGGGCCGTGCCGGCAAATGGAAGGCGAGACGCTGAGCTCGCCGGAAGTGCTGAGGACTCTGGGTCGCGACTTCGTCGGCGTGAAGGTGAATACCGATCGCTACGAAGGGCTGACCAAGCAGTTCAACGTGAAGTCGTTGCCGAGCGACGTGATCGTCGCTCCCGACGGCCGGGTGCTGGCCCACACGGTCGGCTTCCAGGGCAAGGGGGACTATCTCGGGCGGCTTGCGCACATTGATTCGCGGTTCAAGTCCCAGGAAAAGACGAAGCTTGCCAATACGGGAAACGAGGGAGCGAACTCTGTCGGCACGGAGCCGCTGAGGCCGGTGCATGAACCCAGGAGCCGGCCGAACGAGACGACCAGTCGCGACAGCGACGCGCGGTTCATAGGATTGAACGGCTACAGCCCGATCGCCCTGTTCAAGCGGCGGGAATGGGTCAAAGGGAGTCGAGAACACTCGACGAGCCACAACGGAGTCGTGTACCTCTTCAGTCACCCGGACGAGCTCGCGGAGTTCGAGTCGAACCCCGGAAAATTTGCGCCGCGGCTGATTGGCTGCGACCCGGTCGTCTTCATCGAGACGGAACGGGCGATCCCGGGAAGCACCCGGTTCGGCGCCTATTTCGAAGGAGATCTGTTCCTGTTCGTGAGCAGCGCGACACGCGACCAGTTCAAGCAGGAACCAGAAAAGTACGTCAAGAAACTCACGACCGTCACCGTCGACCAGATCGAGTTCCGCCGCGGAACTTGAACGCCGACACGCTCCCTCACGGGTCCCGTCATTGATGCTCAGTCCGGGCCGGCCAGGACGCGCCCCAGGAGGCCGTGGCCGCACTGAGTGTGACGACGCTGATTTCGTCTGAAGGGCAACGCGACTTCGGCGAACGCTGCCAGGCTCGGCCGCACCGGCCGCGCTCTCGGGCTTCGGGTGACCTGCTCCGGCACTTGGAGAGGCGCTCGCTGTCATCAGTAGGTCTCCAGCTCCGCTCACTCTCTGGCGGGGCTTTGAGCTTCTCTTCGCTTCTCCGCCTGTTCGACCGGCCGGGTTCTCCGGCGGCGGCCGAGCTGGCCTCTCGTTGCTTCAACGCCACGACATCACAGGGATGTGACAGACGCCGCGCGATGAGACCATCGCGATCCGGCGTTTGATTGCGCGCCTGTGATCCGCGATGCGGATTGCGGTCCGCGTGCTTGTCGCGGGACTGCGGTCATCGCGCTGAGTGCGCTCGGCGTCGCGGCGGCTTTTGTACTTGGACGCGGCACTGCGAGACAGGAGTTTCCCCAGATCGCCCTCAGGCTTTTTACTGTGCAAAAATTCAAGAAATTTCAGTAATTCAACTGTTGACTAATTTGACGAGCTACCCCAATCCCGCTATGTTGCTCCGATTCCGCAGGCTGGGCGTATTTCCTGCGTTACCGGAAACCGCGTAAGAAAAGGACCTCGTTCCCGATTGGTCTCTGACCGAAGTTGTCAGGCTGCGTCGCGAGAGCGGTGCAATGGGTGGCCTTCGACAGCGGGTGCAGGGACGGCAAATTTAGGAGGAGACGGATGAAGAGTCAGATGTTGCTGGCGTGCAGCGTGGCTGTCGTCGGTGCATGGAGCGTGTCGGCGATGTGTGGAGACACACCGGCACGGGGCTGGCAGGCCGATTTCGCCAAGGCCGAAGCGGAAGCCCGCCGGCTGGGCGTTCCTCTGGTCGTGCATTTTTATGCCGACTGGTGCGGGCCGTGCCGCCAGATGGAGGCTGACGTGCTGAGCCGCCCCGAGTTGATGGCGGAGTTTGGCACACGGGCCGTCGGGGTGAAAGTGAACACGGACACTCGTCCGGACCTCGTCTCGCGGTTTGGGATCACGTCGCTCCCGTCGGACGTCATCGTCGGGCCGGATGCGAAGGTGCTGGCGAAGACGACCGGCTACCAGGAACGGCAGGGCTACATCGGCCGCGTCGCCGGGTTCGGCGCGCAGTTCGTCAAAGCGGCCAAGACCATGGTCGCCGCGGTCAAGCCGGGTGGCGCTCAGCCTGCGGCGACGCAGGTCGTTGTCGTGAAGCCGATGCCGGCCGCGCCCGCTTCCGTCCAGCCGGACGCGGCTCAGCCGACCGTCGCTGCTTCGACCGCGAAGGCGGAAGCCAGGCCCCAGGTCAAGGTTCCGGCGGCTGTCGCACAGGTTCCGGCCGATCCGTCCAAGCCCGAGCCGATCGGACTGGAAGGATATAGCCCGGTCTCCCTCACCAAGAATCGCACCTGGGTCGCCGGCAAGCCGGAATTCGCCTGGAACCATCAGGGAATCGAATACCGGATGGCGACGGCCGAGGAGTTCGAGCTCTTCAAGGAAAACCCGGCGCGCTACGCCCCCCAGTACCTCGGCTGCGATCCGATGATCCTCGCCACGACCGAGCGGACGGTGGTCGGCAACATCAAGTACGGGGCCTTCTTCCGCGGTGCTCTCTATCTCTTCTACACCGAAGAGAACCGCGGCCACTTCCTGAAGGAGCCGCATAAGTACTCCGAGCTCAGCCTCTCGATCGACCCCGGAACGATTGAGCTTCTGTCCTTCAACAAACAGTAATTCCAAGGACAGAACCGCTTCGCAGGAATCCGGAGGGAGAACCGGACGACGGTATCGACATTCTGATTTGAACAAACCCGGCCACGGATTGGCCGGGTTTTCTTTTTTGGTAGTGGGTAGTGGGCAGTGGGTAGCCAGAAGCAGAAAGCGGGATCGCTCGTTCTGGCTACCCACTACCAACGATCCACTACCCACTTCTTCCCTCACCACGTCACGTCGACCGCGCCCGTGATGCCGTGCAGGATCACGATCCCGTCGGTCTTGAGCTCGTAGGTGGTGCGGCCGAAGTTGTCGGCTTTCACGTTCTGCCACTGCTCGGGGGCCAGCGCCACGCCCGAGAGGAGCTGGCCTTCGTAACCGAGCTTGAGGGCCACGTAGCGGTTGACGCGGTAGCCCCCCATCAGTCCGAAATTGCCCAGGAACGACACAGTCCGCTTCTCGTCCTCGTACTGCTTCTGGTAGGTGCTTAAGTCGAGATTGGTTTCGCGATATGTCTCGGTCAGCTCGGATTTCACATGGTTGTAGAAAACCCCCGCCCGGAAGATCGCGTCGATCAGGAAGTACTCGGTCTCGACCAGCCGGCTGTCCAGGACGAACTGCGGTCCGAGCAGGTCGTTGGTCAACTTGCTGTCGTAAGTGATGGCGAGGGTCGATGGCGTGGCCGCCACGCCCCCGATGATGTCCCCCTGAAAGCCCGTCGCTCCGCCCCCGACCAGCGTCAGCCCGCCCCCCACCACCGTGTTGTTGACGTTGAGGAAGACGGTGCCGGTGTTCGTCAGGCTGGCGTGCGTGAGTTCTTCGTTGTTGTTGTCTCCCGGCGGCGTATCGTCGAACGTGCCGGTCATGCCGAGTCCCATCCGCTCGTTGAGCTGAGCGCCTCGCAGCCCGAAGCCGATCAGCAGGTGCTTATCGGCCCAGGGACGGAACATGACGTTGACGTCCCCGTCGCGAAACTGGGAATCGTAGAAGGCGTCGTACGCCGCACCGACGAGCTGCTCGGCCGTGTTGATGCGGGTGGCGCCGAGCGGGTCTTCTTCCTGAACCGCCGCCTGGTTGATCGCCGTGGCGATCGTCATCGGCGTGAAAGTGCCGTTGTTGCTCATGTCGAAGCTGACGTTCGAGCCCAGCCCGCGGGTCTGCCCCGCACTGAAGGTCTCGAAGATGGTAAACGACCCTTGGATGGACACGCCCGACGATTCATAACTCAGCCCGTACCGCATCCCGGGCGACGAATCGAGATGCAGGTCCTTTGTCGGGTCGAACCGGTCGCCCGGAGCGCTGAACCAGTCGAACGAACGGAGGTTGTCCGAGCGATTCCAGTTGAGGCCGGTCGCCTGAAACCGGAATTCCTGGGCGGCGAGGGGCGATGTGACGCACCACGCCAGCAGTGCGCCGGCGGCGCATAGCAAGCGACACATGGGGACGACTCCATTCGATTCCGACACGGACAACCGCGGCAGAGTAGGGCGGGAGATTCGATTGATCCCGATCGCATCCTCAGCTCGTTGCGGTCCGGTCACGTCCGACGCATCGTGCGGGACGTGCCGTCTTCACGGGTTATCGGGCGGGGGCCTTCGTCGCATTGAGACCTGTCCGATCGGCCGTTTTCTGAGGCATTCCGCGCAGCATCCGGACAATCCGTGCCGTGAGGCGATCCGGAGCGACCCGCACAGCGGAGACAGACATCACAACCCCGATTGTCCGCAGAACCGGCAAACTCGGTGATTGCTCAATCACTTCGTGTCCAGCTGGAGCGACACGGGGTCGTTGGTTCCTTCCTTCACAATCGCCACAAGTCCGCTGGTTTTGGACGTCTGGTACTTCGCCGGGATTTCCACCTTGGGTTCGGCGGGGCCGGCCTGCATGGGCGGAGGTGCAGGAGGGGGCTGAACGGCGACCTTGTACTCGCCCGTCGGCACGGGATCGGTGAAGGAGAACTTGCCTTCTTTCACCGCGGCCGTCGCCCCGATGGAGCGGGTGGGATCTTCAAAGAGCACGATCCCCGCGGCGAGTGGCTGGCCTCCCATTTCAACGGTTCCGGAAACCTTGCCCGTCGGACGCTTCCGTTCCGACGAACCGCCGCACCCGGAGAGTGCGGCAGCGACGATTCCAGCCAGCACGAGCGAGCGCATCCACGGAGCAACAACCGGCATCGACGTCCTCAGGTACAGGCGCGGGGAAGGTGTTCAGAAGCGAAATGAAGAGAAGCCGGGAGGCCTGCGTCACAGTTCTCCCAGCGGCAGGTTGTCATCTTTCGAGCAGGCGATTTTGAACATCGCCATGTTCACGTTGTCCGAGATGAACCGCACCGAGCCGTCTCCAAAGAGGCTGTGGATGCCTCCCGCATGGAACGAATTCAGCACGGTGTTGGTGCGGTAGCAGAGATCGCTGGATCCGGCGACGGTGGATTTCGCGTTGATTTCCCAGCGGACGGTCGTCAGTCCCGTCATGAAATAGTTGGCGCCCGACGCCAGGTTGGGAACGGTCTGCATCGAAGACCCTCCGGCATCGCCGCCGACGCCCCCCCACGATCCGACGTAGTTGGCCGCAACGACCGCCGTGCCGATCCTTCCCGACTGTTCCCCCACCATGATCGTATTCGACGAGCCGTCGGTGATGTCGCGCAGGCCGAACGCCTGGTTCGGAGCCAGCACGCCGTTGTTGCACACGATGCCGTGGTTGACCGACTTGCACACCGTGGTGCGGCCGGCCGGATCGTCCGCGGCCCCCGCAATCCCGACGTAGTGGGCCATCATGCTCCGCGGGGCGCTGTTGGCGGTGTCGGGAGTATCGATGAATGGGTCGTTCGAACTCGATGGGCAAAGGTAAAAGGGAAGGGCCACGTTGGCAAGAACTTCATTTCCGCCGCTCAACGGGAACCCCGAAAACGAGGAGAACGACCCGCCGGAGAAGTTCAGCTTGTTGAACAGCGGGGCGCCGTCCATGTAGGGGAGAAGCGGAATGCGCCAGTTGATTCCGTAGCAGAGCGGGCACCCCCCGGGACCGAAGCGTCCCCCCATGGGAAACCGGTTGAACGCATCGTGATAGTTGTGGAACGCCAGCCCCATCTGCTTGAGGTTGTTGCGGCACTGCGTGCGGCGGGCTGCTTCGCGGGCCTGCTGGACGGCCGGGAGCAGCAGGGCAATCAGGATGGCGATGATCGCAATGACCACCAGCAATTCGATCAGGGTGAAGGCCGGCCTTTTCGTCAGCTTCGAGCGAATCATGAAATGCCTCTCAGGAGAGGTTGATCTGAGCGGGGCGAACGAGCTGACCATGATGAACGATTGCGATTCGTTTATCCACTGGTGAGTCAAGTATTCCGGCCGGGCATTCCATCCACACCTCGGACAATCCGACGCGACGGATTGTCCGGCTCGACCGTCATGCAGCACCGCGTCATGATGGGGAGGAATCTCGTCGTCTCGAACCTCGTGGACCCGATGAGCCCGACCGAAACCGTTCCGCACACCGCGATCGCGGTTTCGCGCCGCCGTGTCTGGCTTGTCCGGATGGCTCTGCTGGGCGTGATGCTCGCGCTCTCCGTCAAGATCGGCGACGTCCTCCTCGGTATCTCGCTGAACACCCGGGAGCGGCACGAACTCCGGCTCGCTCCCAACACCTCCTGGCGGCACCGCAGCGACGAGTTCGACTACGAATTCCGCACAAATTCACTCGGATTCCGCGGACCGGAGATTCCGTTCGACCGCACCACGGCAGGCGTCCGCCGCTTCCTGGTTGTCGGCGATTCCTTCGTTGCGGGGCATGGGGTTGGCGAGGACGATCTCTTCACCGCGCAGTGGCAGCGGCGACTCGATGAGAGCCGGGGAGAAGGCCCGCGGTCCGAAGTCATCAACCTTGGACGGACGGGGACCAGCACGCTGGGAGAGCTTCGACTGTATCGTGCGATCGGGCGAAGGTTCCGCCCGGACGTCGTCGTGCTGTGCCTCTATCTGGGGAACGACCTCGCGGAGATTGTCGAAGAGCAGACGTTCAAAGAGAGTGCCGAGTGGGCGCCGGCCGGACTGCCGCGAAACATGGCCTACCGCCTGGCGCCGAACGCCTACCTGGAACTGGCGATGCGGCGGACCGCAACGGAGATGGTGCGGCAGACAGAAGGGCGAACGGACGACCAGATTCTGGCCGACGTGCTGCAGGCCGCGAAGGCGCGAGGCGTTGACGAGTCCGTGGCGCGTCAGCGATTTCAGTCCTTGCCGGACGATGTGCTCAAGTCGGCGAGGAAAGGCTTGTTCCCCCCTCATCGCCTCTTGCAGGCCTGCGTCGACACGGACCGCACCGCACGTTCGCTCGATCCGGACGACGTGTTCTTCGAACGCGCGTGGCCCCGCATGGAGGACGCTCTCGGTCGCTTTGCGGCGAGTGCGGAAACCGAAGGCGCGAGGTTTCTGCTCGTCGTCATCCCTTCGTCCTTGCAGGTCTCTGCCGAAGCCCAGGCGTTCGACCGCCGCCTGGGATTCGACGTCAACGACGAATGGCTGACGGAGAGTTGCCGCACTCAGCGGAGTATTGAGGCCTGGGCCGCCGCCAACGCGGTGCCTATTCTTGACTTCACGCCAACGCTACGGCAGGCCACGGAGCCGTGCTATTTCGTCCGCGATGGACACTTCAATGCGACCGGGCATGCCGTGGCCGCGCGCGCCATCGCCGACTTCGTGGCCAACGCTGCGAGCGTCGGCGGACGGGACGATTGAGTCGCACCTCTCAGAACGAGCTACCGTTGGGTTTTCGTAGTCCGGGCTTCCCAGGCCGGACGAAATTCGACACCCGGCTTGGGTCATGCGACAAAAAACGTGCACCGATACGCCATCCGATGCTGGCAATGTCGGCCACGATTTCGCGAGCGACTACAGCGTTTTCACGCCGTCGATCAGCGTCGCCAGCACGTTGTCTCCCGGGAAGGGATGACCCTTGTGCTGCGTCAGCCCTTCGGCGTACTTCACCCCCGCCTGTTGGCCCCGGTGCGTGCTCCAGCGCTGCTGCATGTCCATGTACTCGTCGATGCCGTGCTGCCGCCGCAGCCAGTTCCGCTGACTCTCGTGGCACGCCAGCATGTCGCGCTTCAGTTCGAACGTCGACGTGACGTCGACGAGGTAGTGCACCCGCTGCTGCTCGCCGTACCAGTCCATGCCGTCCACCGGGTCGACGTAGTAGAGATACGGGATCTGAGCGGTGGGTGGGGCGGGATCCCACTGGTGCGTGGTGTAGTTGGGGGCCGACGCCGCGAAGCACGCGTCCCGCACGAGCAGGCTCGTCACCTCGTGGTCGCTCATGTAGTCAATGGGGGGGGCGGTGAAGACGATGTCGGGCCGCACGCGACGCACGATCTCGGCCACCCGCCGGCGGCTCTCGTTGTCGTGAACGATCGCCAGGTCGCGGAACTCGGCGCAAATGTATTCCGCTCCGATCAGATCGGCCGCCTTCTTCGCTTCTGCCCGCCGCACCCGGGAAATTTCTTCCGGACCCATCTCGGCGCTTCCGCAATCGCCGGGAGTCATCGTCACGATGGTGATCGGGCAGCCCTTCTTCTTGAGCAGTCCCAGCGTTCCGGCAATCTGAATTTCGACATCATCCGGATGGGCGTGGATGGCGAGGATGCGGGGCGGGGAGGTGAAGGTACGAGAAGCCATCGGGCTCTTTCTCAGATCTCAGGGTGAGGTGTGTCTACAGTGGTGAGTATCGCGTGATTGTCGGGATGCGGTCAAAATCTGCGTCGTGGCTGGCAAGGATGCTGATCCGCAATCTTTCCATGACTGCCAGTATCAATCCATCTCCGCTGAGCAGGCCATGGACGCTCCCCAAGTCGCCTGCCCGCAGCACGTCGGCGCCGGTCACCTCGACAACCGTCACGACTTTTGAGATATCGTCCAGGGCCTGTCGATACTTTCGAAGTCGCTGGATGACCGTGACATCGCGACGCAATCTTCTCCCGATGCCGGCATAAGGCCAGCCCATCACGTCGCAGGCTTCGAGCGTCATCAAGCGATGAGCCACATCGCTGAGAAGTGCCGACGAAATGGATGCCGAGAGGTCTTTCGCCTGAATCCGGTCAAAGAATTCGCTGCACGGCGTCCCGAAGTTCGGGTCAGCAGCGAACGAATAGACGAAAATGTTGGCATCGACAAAGACGTGAGAACCCGAGGGAAGCGAAGCGAGAATCACGGTGCTTCCTCGTCGTCCTCGCCACAGATGGGATCTTCCGCGATCCTTCGGAGGGTTTCCGGATCTCCCGTCCACTTGAGCAGTCCGGCGGATCGTTGACTCCATCGTTCCGCAGACAAGACCTGAATTGTGACCCGCTCATGCTCCTTGAGCGGAAGCGGACTTTCGGGCTTCAGAACGCCATCTTCATAAACCGCAGTCACTTCCAGCGTCATGAGATTGCTCGCACGATCAGGCATTCGGCGTGACCGGCTCCTTCAATGGAAGCCCGTTTCACGAGTTCGGTTCCATCGTATTCTAACCCATTTTGCGAGTGAATCCGCCGTGGCCATCGCGAGGCGACGAACACGATCGGTTTCGCTGAATCCGCCTTCGGATTCTGCTAGACTGGATTCCGTCCATCGCGACCCCAGTTTCGTCGCGGGCTTCCTCCCGTTCAAGGTATGCGCACTTCGATGGCCACCGCTACGGCTTCCTCCGCTTCTGCGTCGACGACCAACCCCGCCGTCCCCCCGCACCGTAAGCTGCGGCACACCAAGATTCCGACGCTCGTCTTCCGCAGCGCCCGCGACCTCAGCCGCCATGTCGCCCTCGCGGTCGAAAGCCTCATCCGCGAAAACAACTCGCAGGGCCTTCCCACCGTTCTCGGGCTGCCAACCGGCTCGACCCCCATCGGCGTCTACCGCGAACTCATCCGTCTCCACAAGGAGGAACAACTCGACTTTTCGCGCGTCGTGACGTTCAACCTCGACGAGTACTACCCCATCTCGCCCGACAGCATCCACAGCTACAACCGCTGGATGCACGAGACGTTCTTCAACCACGTCAACATTGCCGAAGAGAACATCCACATCCCGAAAGGGAACATCCCGATCGATGACGTCGATGCCTTCTGCGACGAGTACGAGCGGGCGATCGTCAGGGCAGGGGGGATCGACCTGCAGCTGCTGGGCATCGGGCGCAGCGGGCATATTGCCTTCAACGAACCGGGCAGCAGCCGCAACAGCCTGACCCGGATCGTCACGCTCGACCCCGTCACGCGCCGCGACGCCTCGGGCGACTTCTTCGGCGAGGACAACGTCCCGCTCCAGGCCCTCACCATGGGCGTCGGGACGATCCTCTCGGCCAAGAAGATCATCATCATGGCATTGGGCGAGCATAAGGCGAAAATCGCCCACCGCGCCATCGAAGAGGAAGTGACCGAGTCGATCACCGCCAGCTTCCTGCAGACGCACCGCAACGCCATCTTCGCCCTCGACGAAGCGGCCGCCAGCCAGCTCACCGCCATCCAGACGCCGTGGACCGTCGGGCACGTCGACTGGACTCCGCAGAACGAAAAGCGGGCCACCATCTGGCTGGCCCGCCGCCTCAAGAAGCCGCTGCTCAAACTCGAAACCCGCGACTTCAAGGACAACCACCTGCACGAACTCGTCCGTGAGAAGGGCCCCGTCGAGGCCATCCGCGACCGCGTCTTCAACGCCCTCCTCGGCGGCATCTGCACCCGCCCCGGCGGCGACAAGCCGCAGAAGGTCATCGTCTTCAGCCCGCACCCGGACGACGACGTGATCTCGATGGGGGGCACGCTCATCAACCTCGCCGAGCAGAAGCACGACGTCTCGATCGCCTACATGACGAGCGGGAACATCGCGGTCTTCGACCACGACGCGCAGCGGCACATCGACTATGTGCACGAGTTCAACCGGATGTTCGGGATCCAGACCCCGCAAAGCATCGAACTGCACAACCGGCTGACGAAGTCGATGCAGGGAAAAAAGCCGGGCGACCCGGACATCGAGGAAGTGCTGCACGTCAAGCGGCTGATCCGCGAGACCGAAGCGGTGGCGGCGGCCCGCGAGTCGGGCGTGCCGGGCGAGAAGTGCGTGTTCCTCGATCTTCCCTTCTACCGCACCGGCCAGGTGACGAAGCGGCCGCTGGGCGAGGAGGACATCCAGATCGTGGCAAAGCTGCTGCGCGACGTGAACCCCGGCCAGATCTACGTGGCGGGCGACCTCTCGGACCCGCACGGCACGCACCGCGTGTGTGCGGACGCGATCTTCAAGGCGCTGCGGGTGGTCGAATCGGAAGGGGTGAAGCCCGAGGTGTGGCTGTATCGCGGGGCGTGGCAGGAATACGAGCCGCACGAAATCGAGCGGGCGGTCCCGCTGAGCCCCGAGGTGATGCTGCGGAAGAAGCTGGCGATCTTCAAGCACGAAAGCCAGAAGGACAAGGCGCTCTTCCCCGGCCACGACGAGCGCGAGTTCTGGGTGCGGGCCGAGCAGCGCACGAAGAACACCGCCGCCGTCTACAACGACCTGGGCCTGCCGGAATACTACGCGCTGGAAGGCTTCGTGCGGTACTCGGGGCAGCTGTAAGACTTGTGGGGTGGGCACGGCCCACCGGGATGGATGATCAACACCGTTTGTGGTGGGCAGTGCCCACCCTCCATCTTCGTGAACTGCCAACGATGCCGTATGACATCCGTTACGAGATCATTCTGTACTGGAGCCGGGACGATGAAGCGTTCATCGCCGAAGTTCCCGAGCTGCCGGGATGCGCGGCGGACGGAACGACATATCAGGAAGCAGTGGCGAACGCGGAAGTCGTCATCCAGGAGTGGATCGAAACCGCCCGCGAACTCGGCCGGGAGATCCCCGCCCCGCGCGGTCGCCTTGTCTACACATAGAGCCTGACCGGTAGGGCAAGCTTCGAACGGCCATTCCCTTTGGACGCACTCTGTGGTCGGCAGGCACGAGCCTGCCCTGCTTTACTCCGTCTAACGTCATTTTGTCTCAGTGCGGGCTGTCTTGTTTCGACATGACTGGAGATGAGAATGTCGTCGTTCCGCTCACTGATCGCTTTGATCGCATGTCTGACGTTGGTTTCCGGATGCGGGGGCAGCAGCAAGTCGGATGTTGCTTCGGGCGATCGTGGTCCGGACTCGTTCGCATCCATCGCCACACCGGCAGGTCAATCGACATCCGGTAACAGCACTTCCATTGCGGAACCTGCGAGGGTGCCGGATCTCGACCGCAAGGCGGCGGAGTGGATTCTGAGCGTGGACGGCCGGTTGAACGTTACCGCAGAGGGATTTCCGACCGAGATTCCCTATGGCGGCAAAATTCCGGAGAAGCCATTCCAGATCAACCTTGTCTATCTGCCAGCTCCCGGAGTTGCAGGGAATCCGAAGGTGACGAACGAAGGCATCCAATCCCTCTCTGGACTTGCCGGCGTCCAAGTCTTGCATCTGGAGTCGATCGGTCAGTTGAGCGACTTCTCGTTCGTGAGCACGCTCCCCCATTTGACCGAAATGTACGCCCTGGGAACGAACCTCGACGACGGGAGCCTCGGGAGCCTCAAAGCTCTCAAGAAGTTGTCGACGCTCTCGCTGGCGTCTTATTCATCGAACCGGATCACTGACGCAGGACTCGACAACCTCAAGGGTTTGACCGACCTGAAGAACCTCGAACTCTCCGGAACCGGCATTACTGATGCGGGGCTCGAACAGATCGCACGTTTGCCGAAAATCGAGTACCTGGCCATCGGAAGTTATGAAGGGAAGTCCCGTATTACGGATGCCGGTCTCAAACATCTTTCAAAAGTGACCTCGTTGCGACGACTGATTATCGTGATGACGGACATCACCGAAGCCGGGCTGGATGACTTGAAGAAGCTTTCGAGCCTGCAGGTGCTCCGTCTCGAGAAGACCAATCTGCCAGAAAGCAGCGTCGTGACTCTGAAAGCGGCGTTGCCCCAATGCGACGTGCAGTTCGTCGCAAAGTGAGTCGGGATTCAACGTCGTCGCAGGTTTGGGTGAGACATTCTGCGTCCTCGAAGTCGGGCAGGGAATTCTTCCCGCATGAACGAACTCTCCCGTCGCGACATGCTTCAGATGGCGGCTGGCACGGTCGCCACAGTGTGTGTCCCCGCGCTAACAGGACAGGCCGAGGAGTTATCCGCCCGTCCGGCATCGAAGCCGCCGCTTCGCGTCGGGATGATTGGTCTCGATACGGTGCATGTCACGGTCTTCGGGAAGATGCTCACCCAGGCGGAGATGGTGCGGCCCGAGTGGAAGGGGCTCCGCCTCGTAGCAGCCTTTCCCGGAGGGAACCCTGATTTTCCGCTGAGTAAGAACCGAGTGGCGGGGTTCACGAAGGAGGTTCGCGAGCTGGGGGTGCAGATCGTCGACTCGATCGAGGCGCTGCTGCCGCTGGTCGATGTCGTGATGCTCGAAAGCGTCGACGGCCGGCAGCATCTCGAGCAGGCGCGGCCGGTGTTTGCGGCGGGCAAGCCGCTGTTCATCGATAAGCCGCTGGCGGCTTCACTCGCCGATGTGCGGGAGATTGCAGCTCTCGGAAAGAAGCACAACGTTCCGTGGTTCACGGCCTCGTCCAGCCGGTTCAGCCCCGGATATCCGGAGCTTCGCACGAATGCCGAGGTGGGGAACATCCTCGGGTGCGACGTCTACAGCCAGGCGCGGGCGGCTGTCGGACACCCCGACCTCTTCTGGTACGGGGTGCACGGCGTCGATCTGCTTTACTCGCTGATGGGGACCGGGTGCGAGTTGGTGACTGCGGTTCAGACTCCTTATACCGAGCAGGTGACGGGGACCTGGGAAAAGGGGCGTGTCGGTACTTATCGGGCCATCCGCGAGCACACCGGCAAGACAGGACTGGGCGCGGCCGTCTTCGGCACGAAAGGCATCGCGCGGTGCGACAGCTACTACGATTATCCCTCGCTGATGTCGGCCATCGGCACCTTTTTCACGACCGGCAAGTCGCCCGTGCCAGTCGACGAAATGGTGGAAGTCTTCACGTGGATGGCGGCCGCGGAAGAGAGTAAGCGTCGTGGCGGCGCACCCGTGAAACTTGCCGATCTCAAGGGCTGACATGACCAACCTGGTGACGTCGAAAGAGCAGCTCCGGGAGTTTTACGGCGAGCCGTCGCTGCTGTCGCAGCAGAAGTTCATGGAGCGGCTCGACGAGCACTGCCAGACGATGATCCGGCTGTCGCCGTTCGTCTGCATCGCGACGACGGCGGCGGATGGCTCGCTCGACGTTTCGCCGCGGGGCGACCCTCCAGGCTCGTTCCATGTGCTCGATCCCTCGCACCTGCTGATTCCCGATCGCCGGGGGAACAACAAGCTCGACACGATGACGAACCTGACCGGCAACCCGGAGATCGCCCTGTTCTTCGTGGTGCCGGGCGTGCTCGAGTCGCTGCGGGTCAGCGGCCGCGCCCAGATCATTCACAACGATCCGCGGCTCGAACGCTGCGCCATCAACGGCGCGGTTCCGAAGACGGGGATCCTGGTCGAGGTGCGGAAGGCCTGCCTGCAGTGCGGGAAGGCGCTGAAACGCTCGGCTTTATGGGAAGGGACCTACGAGGTGAACCGCAGCGACCTCCCCTCGTTCGGCAAGATGCTCGCGGACCAGACCCACACCGGAAAGACGGCCGAAGAGCTCGACTGCTCGATCGACGAGGCGTACCGCGAGCGGCTGTATTAGACGCAGGATGGCGGACAGCCGACTCGGATCGAGCCGCAAGCATAGATTTCGATGGGATGTCGTGTCGGCGAACTGTCAACGTCGATGTGATGAGGGCAGAGCGGCCGCGACGCAGAAGGACTTGGTGCGGCTGTTGTCGACAGTCGATCGCCCACCCGGAGCCGCTTCTCTGCGAATGGACTGTACGAACAGGCCGAGGGATCTTTTGTGCGGATCGCACTGGCGTTATGCTCTGATTCGGCGACTCTGGATGTTCCTCGGAGAATGCGGCTGTGTCGAAGGCGGCGACACTCTGGAATCGCGATTTTTTTCTGCTATGGCAGGGAAGCGTCGTCAGCTCGCTTGGGAGTCAGGCGTATTCCATCGCCCTGATGTTGTGGGCGAAGCAAGCGACCCAGTCGGGAACAGTCGTCGGCGCAATTCTATTTGCGGGCGGAATAACCAGCCTGCTGATGCCTTTCGGGGGAGTGCTGGCGGACCGCTACTCGCGGCGGCGTCTTCTGGTGCAGCTGGATTGCCTGACGGGAGTGAGCGTTCTTTCGCTTCCGTTGCTCTTCCTCGCATTACCTGAAAGATCGGGGTTCCTCATTCCCGCCATGCTCATGATGAACTTCGTCCGCGGCGCCTGCATGGCCCTGTTTCATCCGGTCGCGTCGTCTCTCGTGCCGGACCTGGTCGACGACTCGGTTCTCCACCGGGCGAACTCTGCGTTGCAATCGGCCTTCCGCATCACGTCACTGTTCGGCCAGAGCGTCGGCGGGATACTGTTCCGTCTTCTCGGGGCGCCTCTGTTGTTCCTCATCGATGGGGCGAGCTTTCTCCTGTCGGCTCTCAGTGAATGGTTCATTCACGAACCGCACGATCCGCGGCCGAGGCCCGCACGGGCGGGAATCCTGAGCGACCTGAAGGATGGGCTTCGGTTCACGGGGCGGATCCCCGGATTTCGAATCTATCTGGCGGAAGCGTCGTGCGTGAACTTCTTCATGGCGTCGATTCCGGTCGGCCTGCCGTTCCTTGTCGAGGACGTTTATCACGCGTCTGTCGATTGGTACGGCTATCTGCTGGCGGCCATGGGATTCGGAGCGATCGCTGGCGCCCTGGTGGCGGGCCGCTTTCCCAGGCCGGGAGCGCTTCGCGGCGCCCTGCACATCTTCAGCCTCATCGTGCTCAGCAGTTGCATGCTTCCCCTGTCCCTCGTTCGGACCCCCTGGGGCGCGCTGGCGGTGGTGACGCTTTGCTGGGGGTGCGTCGGATTTCACCAGGTGATCCTTTCGACTCTGGTGCAGAAGCGCACGCCGAAGTCGATGCGCGGGCGTGTCTCGGGATTGCTCGCCATGATTCGCTTCGGACTGACGCCGCTGGGCATGGCCGTGTTTGGGGCGATGATCGACCTCTGGGGAGGCCGAATTGTGGACATCCTTTTCTGGACGGGCGTTGCCGGACTGGCCATCATTCTCTGGGCGACCTCGTACCGGGATTATCGATCTTTCTTCACCGGCGATGAGGCGGAAGTCGCCTGGGATGAAGGACGTTGAAATCCCACGGAGATCCTGAGGTACGTCATTGTCCGCGCCGCGCTGGCCGCGGATTCGAGCCACCGGTACTCTTCTGAGCGGCCCGGACTCCGGAAGACGCTCCCTTTGGGGGCGCAGATACCCGGAGCGAACTGTGTGGAGGAGTTCTCGTTGAAGGTCAAATTCGACTGGTTTCTGACGGGCATGGTCGTCGCCGTGTTTCTGGCGTGGCTGTTGCCGACGCCGGGAGCGCGCGGTGGATGGCTGCATCCCGAATTGCTGACCAAGGGGGGCGTCGCTCTCATTTTTTTTCTGCACGGCGTGGCGCTGTCGTTCTCGGCGATGCGGGCGGGGGCCCTCAACATCCGCCTGCACCTGGTCGTGCAGGCCTGCACCTATCTGCTGTTTCCGCTGATTGGCTGGGGCATCGTGAAAGCCGGGGCAGGGGAGCTCGATGAGTCGCTGCTGCTGGGTTTCTTCTATCTCTGCGCGTTGCCCTCGACGGTCTCGTCGTCGGTGGCCATGACGGCGGCGGCCCGCGGTAACGTTCCGGCGGCCGTCTTCAACGCGACACTTTCCAGTCTGCTGGGAGTCGTGCTGACGCCTCTCTGGATGCGCCTCGTCACGGGAACGGGAGAGTCCTCCCACTCGCTGGGGAAGGTGATCCTCGACCTGGTGCTGTGGCTTGTCCTGCCGCTGGCCGTCGGACAAATCTCGCGGCCGCTGCTGGCCGGCTGGGCCGCACGCAACAAGCGGTTCATCCACTTCGCCGACCGGCTGACGATCCTGATGCTGGTCTACACATCCTTCTGCGATTCAATGGTCGAGGGGATCTGGACCAACTCCGGAACGCGGGCGCTCGTGGCGACGCTGCTCGGAACGACGGCACTTTTCTACGTCGTGTTTCTTGCCACGGGCCGGATCTGCAACGCCTTGAGTTTCAACGCCGAGGACCGCATCGCGGCGGTTTTCTGCGGGTCCAAAAAATCGCTGGCGACCGGCGTGCCCATGGCGCAGCTGATGTTCGGGACCAACCCCGGCCTCGGGCTGATCCTGCTGCCGATCATGATCTATCATCCGTTGCAGCTCTTCATCTGCGGCGTCCTGGCGACCCGCTGGTCGAAAAGAGAGTAGCGGGCAGACATGACTTCGTCAGCGCCGCACTTTTCCCGGGTTCAGCCGATGGACGCAAACCGACGACCACACTTCGAAACCCACGGCCCGCTACAGCTGCAGCGCCCATTCGCGTGATCGTTCGCGGTGGCCACCCGTGGAGATCGAGCGGCACGCAAATGTTGTCCCTCGCGCTCAAGGCGCTGAAGAACTCCGATGCCAGCCGCCACGTCTGGCCCACCGCCATCGAGAGGAGCAGTGCCGTGGCGTGCCAGCCTCGAAGGAAAAGAGGAACGCACAGAAGACCCGTCCCGGTCAGAACGACGGCCGGCATCGCTTGGATCGGAACGAGGCGCCGCCCCTCCCAACATCCCTCATACGAGGACTACTGGCTCCGCTGATCCGGTAGGCGGCAGGAATTCGCGACCGCACGTGAAGAAGGCCCTCATTTTTTTGGCCACATCAAAGCTGGGGGTCTGGTCACATGCGTCCCGGACTTTCGCAAAGCCTCAGCCCCGGCCAGCCAACGCCGGAATCCACCTGTGACAGGGCACTGGAGCCAGGCGGATCGACGAGAAATGCCCGAAGTACTTCCGCCGCGTCCGACTACGTAGTTGCATTCTCATCGAACGCACCCGGGGGCAATCGAGATCCTGCCGGGTCAGATTTCGGGGCTCCCGAAACGACAAAACCCCCGATGGTGCGGGGGTTTGCTGTCGACTGCGGACGATGGACGACCGCTGATGTTGAAGAGGCGCCGCCCGGGATCGAACCGGGGATGGTGGATTTGCAATCCACGACGCGATTGACGGAAGTCAATGCTAATACAGCAGGTTGCGGCGAATCGAAATCGCGGGTTGCACCTCGGGTTGCACTTGTTTCCAGAAAGTCTCCGGAGCAGGGCAGGGGGGGACGTTCGCAGCCGACAATCGGTGACTCCAACCTTGGCCGACTGGTCGAAGCGTGGCCGGCACTGTCGGCACCGGTGAGAGCAGAGATCATGCGATTGGCAGGTGTCGCTCGGATGACAGATTGAACTTCGCTTTAACAAGACAGGAACAGCGTGAGGTTCCACCATTCCAACTTTCGGCCTGGCTTCTAGTGTAGTGCCTGCGAAATATGGGAACTTAGTTGGTTCGCTGGCGTCTCAATCTCCGTCACCGGAGGATGGTCGCCATGCGGGTCGCGAAAGTCATCACGTTGTCGGACGAGGAACGGACGACG
>JADZEF010000378.1 GCA_020850695.1 Planctomycetaceae bacterium
CGGCGAATCCAACCCCCAACCCCAGCACAAGTCCGACCAGCAGCGCGCCCGCCAGCTTCACAAAGTCCGGCATTGTCCTGACGGCTTCGACCGCCGATGCTTCCGTGCTCTTCTGCTTTCGCTTCGCCAGGCACTCCTCGCACGCGAGCGGATCGAGCTGAAAGATCGACAGCTCGACCGTCTTCCCGCACTCGGGACAGACCCACTTTCGCGTGTCGGTCGGCATGCCGAAACTCCCCGCTCGATCGACTCAATGTCCGGATCAGACCCGCGGACTATACAGCACCACCGGCTCCGGCTTCCCGGGCCGATAGAGCACCAGGCCCCCCTTGTCCTCGTTCACACGCACCACGCAGTCGGGCTCGCCCTTCGCCGCATACTCCAGAATCGCTTCGAGGGCCTGCACGGCGGCCACGGTCTGCCGGTCTGCCTCGAGGTCGTTGTAGGCCAGCTCCCGCATCTCCTGCAGACGGTCGCCGCGTTCTTCAGCCGGACCGCCGAACTCGACGTGGGCCAGTTCCCGCACGAAGCGATCAATCACTTCGATGCCGTACCCGCGCTGCGACCGCTCGCCCCACGGCTCGACGAACGTGCCGTTGTAGTGCGTATTCATTGTGATCTTGATGTCGTACGGCGTCTTCCCCTCCACCGTGCACTCGATGCCGCGTTTGCGCGAGTGGGCGTTCCACACGCCGTTGTCGAAGCGGAACTGCACTTCCTGCTCGACGTAACCGGGGAAGTTGTCCGGCGTCACCCACGACGTATGAATGTCGAACGCCGCCTCGCGGCCGTAGTCATACTCGTACGTCATCTTCATCTGCACGCTGTCCCACGTCGGCCCGTCCTTCGGCCCGATGATCCCCCGCTGGCCCCCGGCCACCACCGACTTCAGCCGCCCGCCGAACGTGAAGTCGATCAGCTTGATGTAGTGCACGGCGACATACGTGCCGGGGTTGCGGCCGGTGATCCACTCGGAGAACTGCGCCCCGGAAATCTGCTTCGGCTCCAGCAGGCTGCAGTACCCGTTGTTGATGTGCTGGAACACCCCGTCATGCACGAACGTCCGCAGTTTCTTGTGGTCCGGATCGAGCAGCTTGTGATACACGACCTTCGCCAGCACCCCCTTGGCCTGGGCGAGCGCCACCAGCTCATCCAGCTCCTGCAGTTTCAGCACGGACGGCTTCTCGACCAGCAGGTGCTTCCCCGCCATCAGGACCTTCTTCGACGCCTCGAAGTGCCGGTCGTCCGGCGTGGCGACGCACGCGAAGTCGATCCCGCCGTGCAGCATGCGGTCGACGGCGTCATCCCCCGCGAAGCTCTGAAAGCAGTGGATCCGCTCCCCCGCCCCGTCGCGATACTTCTCGGCCCGCGACCCCGTTCGCGTGGCAACCGCCGCCAACGGCACATCGACGTCGCCGAATCGCCGGTCGTGCAGTCCCGTGTGGTGTGCCTTCTCGAAGAAGGGGCGGTACGTTTCGTCGAAAATCATTCCCATGCCGACCATGCCGGCGCGGAGTGCAAGAGGTTGTTTCGTGGTCATGAATCCGCGGGTCGCAAGAGGGCAGAACGGAACTCGCGCGTCGCAACAAACGACCTGAGTGGCGCCGGTGACGCCGTGAACGTGTCCGTCGACTGTAGGAAGCGTTTTATCAGATTCGTCATGGCGGTCGCCATGGATCTGACAGCGACCAAAATGCGGGGGGATGCCAAGCTCCGACTGGACCCGCCACTCTGACCAAATCGGCGAATCCGCTGGGAATTGCCGGAATTCCAATCGCGGAACCGGGGAAAACTGATAGGATCACACGCGCCGGCAGGGTGCGTATTCTGCCGGTGGATTGATTGCAGATGCCAGTTTGTGCTTTCGCTTGACCTCTCTCTGCGACCGCCCCAAGGCCATGCCTGTCGGCGGACCTCTGTCAGGCCATCCGGACGAACTCCCTGTCGCTGCAGGCCGATGTGTTCCAATGCGGAGCCCGGCTGCTGTGCGATTCTGACCGCCTCAAACCGCGTTTGAGCCGTCCCTTCGCCCGGTATTTTTCCAGAATGGCGCGGGAAGCACCAGCTCCTCCCTGCGCCGTCAGCGGTGTTTTTCTCAGAGAGCGATCACGCTCACCAGGACGACCATGAGTAAGAATCTGTACGTCGGCAATCTCTCGTTCCAGACCACGTCCGATGGCCTTCGCGAGATGTTCAGCGAGTTCGGCACGGTCACTTCCGCCCAGATCGTGATGGATCGCGAGACCGGACGCTCCCGCGGCTTTGGGTTCGTCGAGATGTCCGACGGCGGCGATGCGGCAATCAACGCGATGAACGGCCGCGACGTCGACGGCCGCACGCTGACGGTCAACGAAGCCCGTCCCCGGGAAGATCGTCGAGGCGGGGGCGGCGGGGGTGGATATGGCGGCGGAGGCGGCGGCCGTGGTGGTTACGGCGGCGGCAAGGGCGGCCGCGACCGCTACTGACCAACCCGGTCGATTCATTGTCGGCGACCGGATCAGCGGTCGCCGCACGCCAACTCGTTCCGTAGGCGCTGCCAGGCGTCCGCGGTCCCGATGCGCTGTCCGCTTGGCGGACGACGCTCACCGGACCGCGGAACACGCCTTCAGCCGCCCAATGACGACGTCGAAAGGGCGCCGGAGTCGCCCCGCCACCAGGCCTCGCCTCGTGGCTCGTCCCTCTCAGAAGGATCGTTCATGACAAAGAACCGCAACACGTTTGCCAAGCGCTCGCGCGAGACCGAGAAAAAACGCAAGGCCCAGGAGAAAGCCGAACGACGCAAGGAACGGAAACAACGACCAGCCGCACCGCCCGCGACGGTTACGCTCCCTTCCGAAACCGACGATGTCCCCGCACCGCTCCCGTAGGTCGGATTCGCTCCTGTCGACGATCCGGGCCGACGAACCGTGCCCCGGGGCCATTCTGAAGCTCAACGGCCACCCTTCTCTTGAGGCGTCCCATGTTTAACGTCACGCCGACCGCCGTCGCCCGATTGATCCATCTCCTGGCCGACTGCACCTGCGACTTTGCCATCCGCATCGTGGAGAAAGACGGCCGCCTGCAGCTGAAGCGCGATCAGCGCCGCACGGACGACACCACCTTCGCCGACGGCAGCCGCGTCGTGCTGCTGGTCGCTCCGCAAGTCGCCCGCAGGCTTTCCATGCGCACGCTCGACGTCCGCCAGACGAAGCGCGGCATCCGGTTGAGCCTCACCCGCGGCTGACGCGGCCCGGCCCGGAGTCAATTCTCCCCTGGAGCAGGCGCCCGCCTTCCGCGACGTCGTCACGGCCGATGATGTCCGCGTGCCGATTCGATGGAGCGTCTCGACGTCCCTCTCAATCGCTTCGATCGCGAGCCGAGAGACCGGAATTCTTCTGGACGCGCCATTCGGACTCGAGGTCCACGCGGCCGAGGCCAACCCAGCGTGCCGCCAGCCAGAGCGTCAATCGCCCCGCATCGAACAGACGGCCGGCGATCTCGATCTCCGCAGCCCGCTCCGTCAGTCGGGCTTCTGTCAGGATTTCGTCGGCAATGGTGTGAGGCATCGGAAAGGCTCACTCGCCCCCGCTCCGTCAGCGCGTCGGTGACGCTTCGATCACAGAGACGTCGTGGAATGCCGTCCGCCGAACTTTATCGAGCCGAAATCGTGCTGCGCTCAGGAGCTTTGTGAAGTCGTCCTGCGTCCTCTCTTTCCCTTCGCGGGTCCACAGCAACTGTTGAATGTCGAGCAGCCTCCGAAAACGCTCTCCCGCCCTGTCCTGCCCGAGCACTGCGTCGACGATGAAAAGCCGGCCATTTTCCGGGGTTCGCCGTCGGACAGCCTGCAGAATCTGCGTGGCGAATTCGTCCCTCCAATCGTGCAGAGCATGCTTGATCAGGTAGGAGTCGCCCTCTGGAACGTCCTCCAGGAAGTTTCCAGACCGGGCCTGAAGTCGGTCGGACAATCCGGCCTCGGCAATGTTGCGGCGCGCGGTCGACATCGTTTCCTCCCGATCGAACACGATGCCCTGGAGGTGAGGATTCGCCTTCAGGATGGCAATCATCATCCTGCCCCCACCGCCCCCGACATCCACCAGAACTTTCCGGTCCTTCAGGCGGAGTTTGCGCACGACTTCGGGAGAATGAACCTGGGTCCAGATTCCCATTCCTTCGTCGAAGCAGGCGCGTCGATCGGCGTGTCCGGCAAGGAATTCCCAATAGGTTTGCCCCGTTGCCAGTTCAAATCCGCCGGTCCCGCTGCGGACCGTTTGCGTCAATTGGGTTGCGGCTTTCCACACTTCGTTTCCGAGGACATCGGCCCAGGGTCGAAGCGAGATCGCGGCATCGCTGGCCATGGTCAGGGCGCGCCGGTGAAGTTGGAACCGAGACTGGCCGTCGAGAGTCAGGACCCCTGAGGACTTCAAGAACATCAACAGCCGCTCGAGCGGATCCGCTTGACATCCTGTCAACTCGGCGAGCTCCCTCGCAGTGCGGGGCTGCTTGAGATGATCGGCAAGGCGGAGGTCGGCCATCGTATGAATGGCCCTCGAAAACCAGAACATGTGCATCATCGCGTAAAGGTCAAGACCCTCGTAGCGGCGAGCGACCAGCCCGTAGCCGATGTTCCTCCAGATGGATTGGAGGCCTTCAATCAGAAATCTCATAGCGCCCCGCGAACCGAGATGAACGGTGGAAAAGTCAATGTCTTTCCACATTAACTTAGCCGCGCGGACGGCAAGCCGCCTTCCTGGAAACGCCGATGCCGCGTGGCGGCTGAAGAATGCGACGTTTATGACGGTTGCAACGCATCGCGCGACCGATTCCTGCGGCGGACCGATGGGAATGCGAGGAATTCTTGATTGTGTTGACTCGCAGAGGAGGCCAACAACCTGCGTCACTGTCTTCGGTCGACTCGTTCACCTCCCCCCGATGGGCGCCGTCTCCGCTGGTTCCTGGGTGACGCCAAAGGCGTTGTGCTCTAGAGTCCTGGGAACGCCCTCTTCGGTTCCTCCTCGGTCAGCGTCGAGACGGGGATGCCGCGGTCGAATCGTTCACATTCGAATCCGGACCGGCCCATTCCGACTCATTCCGATCCATTCCGCCGCCTGCGACAGTGTCTGCCGCCCGCACCGAAAGACGCGGCAGGCGATCTCCAGCTGCGCGGCGCACTCTGCGAAATGAGCGAGGCCGAAGGAACGTCGTCGAGAATGGTCAGTGGCACAACGGCCCAGCTTCCATGAGTGGAAGGCTCGAGTGATCATCTCCGCTCGGAAGTTGGCGGGCGGGGGACTGCCGCTACGCGACTGATGCGCTGTCTGCTTTTGCGCTGCATGCAGAATGGCCGCCTGTCCAAGACGAGCGGTTGGACTCCCGTCAGTGAGTTCGCGCGGAGCGCCGGATATCCGCCGGCACGACGCCCCCAGGACAGGCACTGGGGGGTGGCGCCTGCGACGGCGCCGCGCGCCCAACAACTGGCGATCAACCAAGTGCGGGCAACCGACGATCTTCCGCCTGGCGGTCCGACAACTGGACGGGTTCCCGGCCGGCGCTGAACTTTTCTCTGCCAGGCGAGACTATTGCTTATCAAGCCTTTCGATGATCTTGTCGAGGCCCTTTTCCAAGTCATTCAGCCGATTCATGGCATCCTGACCTGCGGGAGTCGCAGCAGGCGTCGCATTGGCGTTCGCTGCCTGATTCTGCGACTGAGTGGCCAGAGCCTGCTGCAATTGCTGAATCTGTTGAAGTTGTTGCAGGGAACTTTGCTGCGCTCCAACCACCGTGGTGCCATGCATCCCGCCGGCCGGTGCTGCTACATGGTGCGGCGAAAAAGACAAGGCGAACGTAAGTCAAGAAGCACTGGCAGCCCGAATTGGTTGCCAGTGCTCTCTGTGGCATCCCTCCGGAGGCGAGAGATTGTGTTCCGAACGTCATTTACTTTGACCGCCGCCATGCGCCGAAGTTCGACCAGCGGGGTTGTGCGGGCTTGCGAGTTGCTGGAGCAGCTGTCGATTCTTTCGCACTGCCGATTTCCCTTGGAGCTTCAAAGGCCGGGCTTTCGGCACCGGTCAAGTTGAGCATGCCAGGCTCATCCTCGGCTTCGTATCCAGCCGCCGTCGCTTCCGCACGGCGGGCGCGCTCGGCCTCGGACAACTTGTCGACTGATTCTTTGAGGTTTTTGACGCGCTGCTTCATCTGCTGGTATTTCTGCTCCCGATCCTGCAACTCGCGCTGAAGCTCTTCGATATACTCCTGCTCGCGGCTCGGATCGAGCGAATAAGGCGAGGTCCCGCCGCGGGTTCCATTCGCCGGATTGGAGCAGCAATCCTTTTTCTTGGATCGCTCATCGTATTGGTCAAACTGCTGTGGAGCTGGCGCGGAAAAGTTTGTCGCCATTCCTCCGGGGCCCGTCATCGAATAGGTCGCCGGAATCCCGTCAACGAGCGGCGCTCGTTGCGTATCCATGAAGATCTCCGGATTGCGACGGAACCGATAGAAGGAGGGCAACTGGATCGTCGGCAACTCAAACCGGAACTCCGGAATCCGGACCGCGAATCCTCGGATGCCGACGGAACCAGACTCGCCGGCCACGTCACCCGCCGCGGGAGGCTGTGCGAACGCGCGTCCCTGCTCCATGTATTGCTGTGCCTTCGGTTGATTCGGCGCGGGGCAGCATTCCTGCGCGCAGCAGGCCCTTGGCTGGGGAGGACAGTATTGGTAGTGATCAAAGTGTCGACGGTAACGGCCCCGCAGCCGACAATACAGGCAATCGGGCGAGTTGCACGTGCATGAGGGCGGAACTTCCGACTCGAAGCACGTTCCGTCAGTGATACAAGCGGGCCTTGGACTGGTGGAAAGCACCGGCTTCGAATCGTCATCGAAATCGGGTTTGTCATCCGGGGACGGCGGCAACGGAAGGTTTGTACCGACGAGTCCGGACTGGGCAAACAACGGAGTCGTCAATATGGCGCACGCGACCAGGGCGGCGCACGAAACGGCGCATCGAAGAGACATTTCAGCATCCTTGCTGGGAGGGATAGCGTGAGTTGTTCCAAGTCGACCGGAGGAGGAGCGGCCCCTCCTCCAGCTCTGCTCCGACTTCCAACGGCGAAGAGTCACTTCTTTTTCGGTTGGAAATTGTCCAGGCCCTGGTGGAGGCCGTTCAGCGCTTCTTGCAACTCGTGGATGCTCTTTTCCAACTCCTCGACCTTTTTGCCGAGGTCTGCTGGCGGAGCGGACTGCTGTGCCGCGGTCTGCTGCACCTTGCGGGCTTCCTCGATAGACGCCTTCAATTCCTTGATGAACAACTCGCGGTCGTTGCGGACGCGTTGATCAAGGATCTGCTGCTGGAGCTGGCGCGTCTCGATCGGGATGGCGGGCTGAGCCAGCATCAGAGCCGGGACCGAGGGAAGCGTGAGGGCGCGCGGCGGGGCCTCACAGTAGAACTTTTTCTGCTTCTCCGCCTTCTGAGGGGGGCAGCAGGCGGGTTCGCAGCATGCCGGGGCGCAGCGATCTCGCCGCAGACAACCCAGCAGGCCACCGTCTGCGCGGCTGATGGCGGGTTGCAGGACTGCGCCGGCTAACAATAATCCTGCTGCGGTCGTTCTAATCCATCCTGGAGTTACCATCGAAAAACCTCCTGTTCCGCGAACTGGTGACTGCCGCCGGAATGACCGGCACACCTAGTTTCGGCGGTACAGAAGGTTTGAGAGCGACGTTTCAGTTCCCTGCTGAACGGTTGAACGAACAATCCGCACGGCCGGTATCCGTCTGCGGCAGAATTGCAAACCCGTGCAGATCCGGCGCGTACGGTTCCTGCGAAATGAGTCTCAGAACCCTCACCAAGCGGTGATGACATCAGCGCAAGATCACCAAATCGCCGAAAAGGACGATTTTGAGTCAAGTCCCTCGTTGCCGATGTTGCCGTTCAGCGTCACTGGGCTGGAGCGGCTGGAACTGGAGCCGGAACCGTATTCGCAGGAAGCGGTTTCGGAGCTTCCGCGGGCTTCGGGAAGCGTTCGGCGATCAGGCGATTCAACTCGGCGACCTGACTCTGCAAGCCACCAATCTTGGTCGTGAGATCATCAATCTTGCAGCCGAGGTTGGGAGTCGCGGGGGCGGGTAAGGATTGCTGAGTCGGGGCGGGTATCACCGTTCCGGCCGGGGGATTCACCCGGCCTGGGTCTGTCCCGTTTCCGCCACCAGTTCCTTGGCAAGTTGCGGGTTGGAACTTGGCACCGGGGCTTACCAGGAAGTCCTCGACCGCCTTCACTCGCTGTTCGAGGCAGTTCGCGGGAGCCGGAGCGGGTGCTGGCGCCGGTCCTGGACCCGGTCCGGGTGATGCAGCCCCTGCAAGAATCTTTGCGAGATCGAGAATGAACTGACGGTCATCCACTGAAAGCGATTGTTGAGTCACCCCATTGGTGGAGAATTGCGAGAGTCGCACGTCCGGGCTGACGCTCAAGGACATTGGAGCAAAAATCGAAGGTGCCACCCCCACGCTGAACGTGGGAACCCCGAATGTGGCTGTGGAAAAATTCGTGACGCCTGTCGAGAACGGCGCTGCCGAGAAGGTCGAGAATTGCGGGACGGAGACGAAATTACTGAAGCCGTTGACCGAGTAATTCGAGACCACAGTCCTTCGCACCTGTTGGCCATCCACATCCCGAAACGTGTATTGCTGCACGAACTGGGCGTGCGCGGTCCCACACGTTAGTGCGGCGAGTGTCGCTCCCAGCACGCAAAAGTTCGATCGAGTCTCCATGCGTCCCCCTTTGGGTCAGGTTGCATTTTTTGAATGGTCAGGTTTGAAACGCTCAATACATCTCGACAGGATTCTGCGGCACGAACACGATTGGAACGTCACCGACATGGGCTCCGACCGCACCCTTGGTCTGTTCCGTCAACTGCCCCGGTCTGTGATAGACCCTGACAGCCCAGCGTCCGTCGACTTGTCCCTTGCCGCACCCGATGACCCCGGGTTGCGACGTGATCCACCCGTGGTCGTTCTCCAGAATCGCATCGACTCGCTTCTCTTCACTTTGTGCCGGCATCGTAACGTCCTCCGAATGTCGCCGCGGCATGTGTGAAGTCTCTTCGCGACTTCTCATGGACCGGAACGAAAGTGCTTCGATCCAATCATTATACTCGCGGCGGCTCCGACAAGGACTGTCTCGCTGCAGCGAGGACCGTGGAGAGATTTGAAAATCACATCCACCGTCAAGAATCGCCACCGATCAATTTCCGAATCAAGTCTCGGGTCGGTCGCTAATCGTTCGGGACACACTGGTCCTCACGACGAGGGACAGGATGGGAATCACCCCCGCAAGCCTCGCGCCGGTCAGTAGTTCCGACGGTTGATGAACTCGGTGATCTGAAGCTCGGACTGAACGGAGAAGATGTTGTTGGCAACTGTGACATTGCTTTCCGCGAGTCCCGCGAACAGCAATCCAACCGGCCGGAAACGGTCAGATCCTGGTCGATCGCAGACGATGAGCGACCCGGAGTCTCCGGGATAACTGAACAGGCTTGAGCTGGAGCCGACAATCCGAATCTGCCCCGCAAACATATACCCATTCGTCGTCGAAATTCGGTGATTCACGTCGTCAATCTGCCCCACGGTTGATCCCGTCATCCATCCATCCTTTCGGACCGGCATCCAAAGCTCCGGTTCCATCGGCGTGGGATTGAGCTGGTAGGACTTGTGTTCGCCGCTTGTGAATGGACTGTCAGTCCAGGCGAGCGCGGCGTCCACCCGAGTGTCGGCGCCGCCACGATTGAGTCGGCGCGCAACGAGCAGCGTCCCAACGAAATTCAACTGCACAGAATGCGGCATTTCGAATCGGCTGGGACCCGGCTGAAGGATGTGGGTTGAGTTCACAGGCAACTGATCGTTATTGGCCAAGACGTGGTTGTTACTGAGAATGCAGAACTTATTCTGAGCAACGCAGACGCAACCGAGCGTGCCAGTCCCGACGCCGGCCGGACCGATTCCAGAGCCGCCCCGCGCGGGGCGTTCATATCCCATAAACCGCGGCGTCGACGGAATGGCGGCAAACGGCGTCACAGGGCCCATTTCGATGACATCGGTTTCGAAGCCTCCGATTTGCTTTGGAATCGGAACCTCGGTGATTTCACTCTCATGCACCTTTCTTTTCACGTAGACACGGACGCAAGGGACGGCCGTATGCCCGATGGAACTGCTGATCTTCTCGGAGATTCCCGTGCCCACAATATTACTTCGATCAACTGGCCCCGCGGTGGACGCGGCACTGAAAACCTGAGGAGAAGTGGCATCCAACCCCAGTTGCAGTTCAAGGTCTCTCTGTGCATCGAAAATGCCGCGGTCGAAGCCGAACATTCTGACGGCCGAAGAACTGCTGACAAAAACCTGGGCCTGCGTGAGCCCCGCCGGCACGGTCACTCTTCCTACTTTCGCGTATTGTGAGCTCTCACTCGCTCCGGAAGGCGGATCGGTCGGTGAGGAGACGCGGTCAGTTTCGGATCCCGACTTCTTGCCAGCCATGAGTGCCCCTTCGGTTAGAGTACGGTCGAGAGATGACTGTACGAGATTGAAGAGGCTACACGTGGGTAGGTAGCTAATCAACAAAAATGATTAAAAATACACAAAATAAGTAGTTTCAAGAGATTTGGGCGTCGTTAACACTCGAGAAGGAGACGCCGACGAATCTCAAGTGCTGGCCGCCGGTGTAACTCCGGCGGTTGGTAACTGGTGACCATGTGCTGTCTGACGGCCGCAGTCCGAACGACTTCGACCGCCGTGGGCATGAGGTCTGCGAATCAGCTGGAACTCGACGCGCGCACTCCGGGTTGGGAGTTTCAGCGCGGCGTCACATGTCTGGCATCGGACATCACTACGCGGTTCACAGAGCAATTGTGACCGGACCGTCCTTCGGCCAGGCTGACCATCCGTCGAAGCTGGGCTCAATGATGATGCTCATGCCCGCCCGCACCGCCGTTGAATACCGGGGCCTTGCGGTCGCCGCGGGCGGTGACGTAGGCGATGAGGTCGAGGATCTCTTCGCGCGTCAGCTTGTCGAGGAGACCCTTCGGCATCAGCGAGACCTTTGAACGCGTGCGTTCTTCAACGTCGCTTCGCTTGATCTCGATCGGGTCGGCCTTCACCAGCGGGTTTTCGACTACCTTGATCACGTCGCCTGACTCTTCCATCACCAAGCCCGTGATGACCTTGCCGCTGAAGAGCGTGAAGACGTTCGACTGGTACTTTTCGTTGAGGCGGTGCGACGGCTCGAGGATGTCCTTGAGGATGTCGGCCGGCTTCAGCTTGGCGTCGAGCTTCGTCAGGTCGGGGCCGAATTCCTTCCCCTGGCCGTCGAGCTTGTGGCAGCCGATGCACGCCGCGACCTTGAACATCTGCTGGCCGTTGCCGTAGGTCTGCCCCTTCCCCAGCTCGGCGAGGGCGCCGGCGAGGTCGTCGTACTTCCACTCGGTGCGGGGGCGGCGGTCCTTCAGCAGCGGGTCGGCGACGCTCAGCGGATGGAGCGTGAGGTACTCCTCGGGGTTGGCGAGGTAGTCGTCGAGGTTTTCGACGACGTAGAGGGCTCCGTGCATCCGCCGCCAGTGGCCGGGGTACGTGCAGACGTACGGATAGACCCCCGCTTCCTTCGGCACGTTGAAGCTCACCCGCTGCGTTTCGCGCGGGAAGAGGAGCCGGCTGGAGGCGAGGATCTTCGGCGAATCGGGGATGTACTGGCGAGCGATGAAGGCGGGCTGCTGGGCGCTCGCCTCGGAGAGCATGCCGATCTCTTCGAGGGAGCCGGGGACCGTGATGACGAAGTTGTGCGGCATGAGATCGGAGTTGTCGAGGAGGAACTCGACCGGCTTGCCCGCCTGCACGACGATCGTCTCCTTGTCGAACGACATCTTCTCGAAGATGGTGCCGACGCGGATGACGCGGACGCCGATCTCGCGGAGCTCGGCCCGCACCTTCTTCGCGTCATCCGCGGGAAGGAGGGTGCTGAGGGCGTCGGCGAACTCGAGGACGTCGAGGGCGGCCGGCGTGGTGCGGTCGGCGACGGGGATCTTCTTCACATGGGCGGTGAGGACTCCGATGAGCTTCGGAGCGTCGTCCTTGGGCCAGGTGTTGCGGGGGAGCCGCTGCAGGGCGCGGACGGCCGCAATCTGGTCGCCGGCGGCGGCCGGGTCGGTCGACGAGACGAACGGTTCGAGCAGCTGGAACGTTTTTAACTCTTGCCCGCGGACCTGGGTGAGAGCAATCATCGCCGCCCGACGAACCTGAGCGGCCGGGCCACCGCCTTCAAGCGGGAGCGCGACGCTGACTGCCGGGGCCGCGATGCCGGACTGCACGTAAACCTCGGAACGCTGGGCGTCGAGAACCTTGAGCGTGAAGCCGTCGAGCCGCTTGCCGAGTTCACCCGCACGGTTGAAGACGACGACCTGGTCGATCGGCAGCTCTTCGCCGAGATCGACCTCCCACCACGGCTTGCCGGTGTTTTCCTCGGTGTGGGTCTGGCCGGCGGCGTTGTAATCGCCGTTGGTGTTCCCATCGATGGCCCGGTTGGCGTCGCCGCCGTGGGCGGTGTTCTTCTGGCTGGCGCGGCCGCGGCGGGCGACGTTCGTCCCCCCGCTATAGACCTCGACCTCGGCCAGCGTGAGCGTGCCGTTACGCGGCAGTTCAATGCGAACGATGCGACCGATGGTTCCCTTCTTCGCGCCGCCCGACAGTTTCTCGGGGAGGTCCTTCAGGAGCGGTTCGATCCGCTCGTAGAGGGACGCGCGGACGCTGGCGTCGGCGATGAGGGGCATCGCGTTGAGGAAGTCCTGAAGGGAGTTGGTGTCGCGGGTGGCGATGGCCCACGCGTTGTCGACCTTGCGATCGATGTTGATCATCGAGACGAAGCCGATCTGCCGGAAGACGGGCTGCTTCGCGCTCAAGGCGAGGCTCTCGATCTCGTTGCGGGCCGAGACGAGTTCGGCGGCCTGGCGGGCGGTGAGGAGGCGGACGAGGTCGAAGACGAGCGTGACGTCGGCGTTCGTCTGCTTCGCATCGAGGTCCTTGATGGCGTCCATGATGACGGTCAACTCGGACTTCTTCGTAAGGGTCGCCAGCCCCTTCACCGCTTCGCGGCGCTGCTCATCCTGCAGGCCGGGGCGGAGCAGCATTTCGAGGAACACCGGCCGCGTCCGCTTCTCCTTGAGAAGCTGGTCGGTGGTGAGGTTCTTGAGGAAGAACCGCTGGCCGGCGTCGGTGGTGAAGGCAATCCGTTCGCCGCTGGCGGTGGCCTGCTTCACATAAGGGTCGAGCGTCCGCATCGTCTCCTTCGTGACGAAGTCGATGAAGGGGTCGACGGGAAGTTCGCCGGCGATGATGACGACTTCGGCCGCTTCGGCCTGCGGGTAGAAGCTCGCCGCCCGCACCGCCTCAAGACGGACGCGCGGGGCCGGGTCGGCTGCGGCCTTCTTCAGGAGTTCGAGGCCGTTCGAGAGGCGATCGCGCCAGTAGCAGAGGACGCGGACCGCCGCCGCCCGGGCGCGGAACTCGGGGGAAGTGAGGCAGCGTTCGAGGAGCGACGGGTTGACGACGTTGTGGTTCTGGTGGAGCCACAGCGTTTCGAGGACGTGGTGCTCGTAGTCGGGCGCGGACTTGTCGAGCCCTTCGCTCCACTTGGTGACCGCCGCAATGACTTCGTCGGTGGGGCGTCCCGAGAGTTCGATGCGGGCGCGGTAGCGGGTGCGGTCTTCCTTCGACTTGAGAAGGTCGAGGAGGGCCTGGACCGATTCGCCGACCATTTTCGGGGCCTTGGCGAGCGGGCGGCCTTCGTACGTGATGCGGTAGACGCGGCCGTGCTCCTTGTCGCGATTGGGGTCGCGGAGGTTGTGCTGCATGTGGCCGATGATCGGGTTCTGCCAGTCGCCGAAGTAGATCGCACCGTCGCCGCCGATTTCGACGTCGGTGGGGCGGAAGTTGGGGTCGGTCGAGAGGACGACCGGCTCCTGCTCCTCAGCGCCGAAGCTCGAATCCTTGTCGACGACCTTGTACCGCAGGATGCCCTGCACGCCGATCACGTTCGGGACGAGGAGATTCCCCTGCATCTCGTCGGGGAAGTGGCTGCTGCTGAGGTATTCGAGCCCCGAGCAGGGGCGGGTGCGCTGCTGGTAGACCTGCGGGGTGCGGGAGTGCTTGTTGGGGTATTCGAGATGGCCGGAGAAGAGGGTGCCGTGGTACGGGTTGGCGCCGGTGCCGTCGACGACGATATCCTGGCCCCAGCGGTCGAAGACGTGGCCGTGCGGGTTGGCGAAGCCGTAGGAGACGTAGACGTCGAACTTGTAGGTGCGGGGCTCAAAGCGGAAGACCGCCCCGTTGGCGACGCGCTTGGGCGGCCCCCAGGGGGTTTCGACCTGTGTGTGGTGGAAGGTTCCTTCCTGGAAGTAGAGGGCCCCGCCCGGGTCGAGCGTGAAGCTGTTGGCGGTGTGGTGGGTGTCGGCGGTGTCGAGGCCGTGCAGGATGCGTTCGCGGGTGTCGGCCTTATCGTCGCCGTTCACGTCTCTGAGGAAGACGAGGTCGGGGGCCATCGAGACGATGACGCCGCCGTTCCAGAACTCGAAGCCGGTGGGGTTGTGGAGCTTGTCGGCAAACGTGATGCACTTGTCGCAGACGCCGTCGCCGTCGGTGTCTTCGAGGATGAGGAGCTTGTCGTTCATCTCCTCGGCCTTGGGCTTCCAGTGCGGGTAGGTGGGCCAGCAGGCGACCCACACGCGGCCCTTCGTGTCGACCGCCATCTGCACCGGGTTGATGAGTTCGGGGAACTGCTCTTCGGACGCGAAGAGATTGATCTTCATTCCCTTGCCGAGCGTCATCTTCGAGATGGCTTCCTCGGCCCCCTTGAGGAAGACGTGCTTGCCGCCGGGGAGCGGGCCGGGCTTGTTCGAGATGACTTCGAAGAACGGCGGGGTGTCCTTGTCGTCGACTTCGAGTTCCTTGCCCTGCGCGGCGGCCCACACCGCCTTGTCGCGGTTGGACGTCATGACGTCGAGGACTTCGAGCTCGCGCTGGACGGTGCCGTAGTTCGAGCGGCCGTCGCCATAGCCGCCGGGGCCTTCGGAGAACTTGAGGAACGCGCGCTCGCCGTAGGTCGAGTAGCCGTCGGTCGTGCGGTAGCGGTTGTACCAGTACCAGTTCTTGTCGTTGACGGCGGCGCGGAGCTTTTCGATCGAGGCGTACCGCGAGTTTTGCTCACGGCGACCGAACAACTCTCGGTCAATGATCGTCGCAACAAACTTATCTCCGAACTCGTTCAGATGGATGCCGTTGATCGTCATCGGCTGAAGAGATGGTCCGCGAAGCGTTGTCTCAAAGAGATCGACGTAGGTTACATTGTTCGCTTGCGCGACTTCCTCCATCGCTTTGGAATACAACTTAAGGCGAGCGTTGATCGCGGATGCGTCGGGTCGGTTCGCCCCATAGATCTGTTCAATCCCAGAGGGTAAGTCTCCTTCCTCGAAAGCCGTCGGTGTGAAGAGGACAATCCGCGGAGCGCTTTTGCCGTTGTACTTCTGCGCCAGCATGTGCTTGAGGAGAGCGTCGAGATCGGCCTTGAATTTCGGAAGTCCCTTCTCGCCTGCCCATGATTCGTTGTAGCCGAAGAACGCGAAGATCACGTCGGCTTTGGTATTGGTCAGCTCGAAGCGGTTCTCGGCAACCTGGTCCTTCGGCGAGAGCTTCTTCGGCTGCGGGACCGGAGCGTTGCCTGCCAGCCATTGGTCGGGCGTGCCGAAATCCATCGACCGCAGCCGCTTGCTTGGGTCCACCTCGTCAGCACTGTAGCCGAGGTTGCGAAAGACGAGATTGTGCTCTGGGTGCGACAGATGGATGTAGGTCTCCATCCAGCCGAAGTGCTGCATCCGCTCGGCGAGCGTGTTGCCGATGATGCAGATGTGGTCCCCTTTGTTGAGCTGGAAATCGCCCGCCACACCGCAAGCAGCGGACAGGGAAGCCGCCAACGCCAGCAATCCGCAGAAGAAACTCTTCACGGAGACAACCTCTCGAGATTCCGGAGCGCAGAAACCCGACGGACCGACGGCCGCCGGGGAAAGGATGCATGAGACCGCACGAAGGATCACCCTCGCGCGGATGCCTTATCCTACTGAGGAGCGTTGCGGGTCGCGACCGATCGGCGCGGCGAGCGAGTGCGACCCGAGTGCGGCGCGATCGAAACCATGGGACGCCCGGTCTGTCCCCGCGGATCAAAGCCATTAGAATGCGAGGACCGCGTCGCTCCGCCGTGGGGGGCCGGCGCGGATCGAAACCGGGTGCTTCCGTCGATCCACACCTTCAGGGATCTTGTCTCATGCGAGTCGCAAAGATCGGACTGGCCGGACTGTTGCTGGCGGCCTGCGGAATTCTCTCGGCTCCGTCGTGTCGCGCCGAAGAAGGGATGATCAAGGAAGGTCCGATCACGTACTGCGAGATTGCGGGCGAGACGCTGCAACTCGACATGGTGCGGCCGACAGGCGAGGGGCCTTTCCCGGCGGTCGTCATGATTCATGGCGGCGGATGGGAAGGAGGGAATCGGGCGGGCTATCTCGGAGCGCTTCCGGCGATGGCGAAGCGCGGCTATGTCGCCCTGACGATCAGTTATCGGCTGACGAAGCCGGATGCGTCGGGCAAGGCGAAGTATCCGTTCCCGGCCGCCGTGCACGACTGCAAATGTGCGGTCCGCTGGCTGCGGGCCAATGCGAAGAAGTACAAGGTCGATCCGGACCGCATCGGCGTCACCGGGGGCTCGGCCGGCGGGCATCTCTCGCTGATGCTCGGCGTGACCGGTCCGTCGGACGGCCTCGAAGGGGAGGGGGGATACGCCGATCAGTCGAGCGCGGTGCAGGCCGTGGTCAACGTGTACGGTCCGACCGATATGCCGCACATTTCGAAGTCGACGGGGGGCGCCGCTCCGATCGTCGAGCGGTTCCTCGGCGGCAAGCTCGACGCCATCCCGGACATCTACAAGAAGGCCAGCCCGATCAGCTACGTGAAGAAGGATCTTCCGCCGATGCTCACGATTCACGGCACGGCCGACACGCTGGTGCCTCCGGACCAGGCGGAACGGTTCGACAAGGCGATGCGCGACGCCGGCGCACAGCACACCTTGCTGCTTCTGAACGGACAAGGACACGGTTTTCGGGGCGAGGGAGCGACGAAGTCCGTCGAAGCGACAGTCGAGTTCTTCGACAAGCACCTGAAGCCGGCGAAGAAGAAGTAGCAAAGTGGTCAGGAGACATGAGACAGTGGAAAGACAAGAAGGGCGGAAGAACCCCAGACGCCGCGGGGCGTGATTTCCATGCCAACACGACATGCGGTCCGCACGGAATGCCCGCTCATTCCGCTCGTGGTAATTTAACCTCCTGACTCCTGACTCCTGACTCCTGACTCCTGACTCCTGACTCCTGACTCCTGACTCCTGACTCCTGACTCCTCTTGCCCCATGCAGCCGCTGAAGCACATCTTCGAATGGTACTTCGGCGTCCCGCCAGCCGACCCGGGGCAGGGGACCGCGTGGAACTTCACGTCCCGCACTCCCTGGCCGCCGGGAACGCCCGACTGGCTGCTGCTGATTCTGGGGGCGGCGGCCATCGGATTCGTGGTGTGGATCTATCGCCGCGACGCCCGGTCATCCGGGTGGCTGGCCAAGTCAGGCCTGATCGCGCTGCGGCTGACGGCGATCGGACTGATGCTCGTCTTCCTGACCGAGTTGACGCTGTCGATCGACAGGACGGGGCTGCCGGTCGTCGTCGTGCTGATCGACGACTCGGCCAGCATGGAGACCGAGGAGCAATTCCCGGGCAAGGAGCAGGATGCCGCGGCCCGCTCGCTGTTGAACGGATTGAGCGATTCGCGGGTGACGCGGCTCAACCTCGCGAAAGGAGTGTTGCTGCGGGACGATGCGACTTTCCTGCACCAGTTGCTGCAGCGGCACAAATTACAGGTCTATCGCTTCTCGGAGACCGCGGTGCCGGCCGACAACGAGCACTTCGAGTGCATGACGCCCGAGGACGTCAAGACGCTCCTTCCGGCTCTCTCCGGGTTGAAAGGGACGGGCGAGCAGACGCGACCCGGGCCTGCGGTCCGCAAGGTGCTCAACGACCTGCGCGGCGCCCCGCCGTCCGCCATCATCATCCTCAGCGACGGGATCACCAGCACGACCGACGCCGACCGCCTGACCACCGCGGCTGACGCGGCCCGGTCGCGACTCGTCCCCATCTATGCGGTGGGAACCGGAAGCGAAGAGGCGACCCGCGACCTCGAGCTGTTCGATCTTCTGGCCGATGAAGTCGCCTTCGTGAACGATCCCGTGACGTTCACGGCCAAGCTTCGGAGCTTCGGCTTTGCGGGGAAGGAAGTGACGATCACGCTCCGCGAGAAAGACTCGCCGGAGATCCTCACGACCACGCGCGTCAAAGCCCCGGCCGACGGACAGTCAAGCAAGGTCGAGCTGACGTTCGCCCCGCCGAAGGACGGGGACTTCGAGTACATTGTCGAAGCGGTGCCCGCTCCGCGCGAGACGACGGTCGAGAACAATTCGAAGTCGCGGCGGGTGAGCGTCCGGCAGGAGCGGATTCGCGTCCTGCTTGCCGATTCCATCCCTCGCTACGAGTTCCGCTACCTCAAGCACCTGCTCGAGCGGGACAAGACAATCGAACTGAAGACGGTGCTGCAGGAGGCCGACGTCGAGTACGCGGCCGAGGACACGACGGCCCTCGACAACTTCCCCGTCCGCAAGGAAGACCTTTTCCGGTTCGATGCGGTGATCCTGGGAGACATCAATCCCGGCTACCTCAGCGAAGGGGTCTTCGAGAACCTGCGCGAGTTCGTCCGCGAGGCCGGCGGCGGGCTGGTGGTGGTCGCCGGACCGCAATACACGCCGCTGGCCCTTCGCGGCACGACGCTCGACGCCATGCTTCCGGTTCAGCTTTCGTCGGCCAAGGCGCCGCCGGCGGATGCACCGATCGTCGAAGGCTTCCGCCCCGAGCTGACGATCGAAGGCCGCAAGAGCAGTTCGATCTTCCGCTTCGCCGAGTCGGAACTCGAAAGCCTCCAAATCTTCCGCAAGCTGCCCGAGCTGTACTGGCTGTTCGAAGCGCCGGAGTTGAAGCCGGGGGCAATGGTGTTCGTCGAGCGCCCGCCGCGCGGCCTCGACGGGGCCCGGCTGCCGGTGATCGCGCTGCAGCGGTACGGTGCGGGGAAGGTCCTGTTCCACGCGACCGACGACGTCTGGCGCTGGCGGTTCCGCACGGGGGACACCTACTACGGCCGCTACTGGGTGCAGGCGATCCGCTACCTCAGCCGCTCGCGGCTGCTGGGGAAGGATCGCGGGGCCGAGCTCGACACCGATCGGCAGGACTACCAGCGGGGCGATACGATCCACTTTCGCGTCCGCTTCTTCGAGGACCGGCTGTCGCCGATCGAGAATGACGGCGTGACGGTGATGGTCGAGCGCCGCGGAGACGTTCAGCGGCCGGTGAAGCTCACGCGCATCCCTCAGACGCCGAGCGTGTTCGAGGGGCAGTTGCCCGGCGCCGGCGAGGGGACGTACCACGCCTGGGTGGCGACTCCTGCTTTCCGTGATGCGCCTCCGGCCCGCGACTTCCGCGTCGAATCGACCGACCGCGAACGGCAGCGCCGCGCCCTCGACCGCGCCGAACTCGAGCAGACGGCGCGCCGCACGCACGGCAAGTACTACTCGCTCTGGGACGCGGGCAAGCTTCCCGAAGAGATCCCCGCCGGCCAGCCGGTCCCGCTCGAAAGCCAGGAGCCGATCGCGCTCTGGAACCGCTGGGAGCTCCTGCTCCTTTTCAGCGCGATCCTCACCGCCGAGTGGCTGCTGCGCAAGCGCTGCCGGATGGCGTAGTCGCATGGGGGCGGAGCGTCCAGAGTGATTGGCTGTCGCACGACATTTGTCGTTGTTCGTAGATCATTCGTCGGTGACCATTTCTGGAGATGGTCAATGATCAGCGGCCAATGACCCCTCTGCTTCACCACTCGCGGTGCCACCTGCCCGTCTCGGCGAGGTGTTTACTGGGGGCCTGCCCGTGTCTCGCGACAGCCAACGCGCTGGGCGATCCGATCCAGCGAAGCGCGAACGCGAATGCTCTGTCGTGATGCTCGCCGCGTCACTCAAGTCCACGACAACAGCCAATGCAGAAATCGGCTTCCACGCCCGATCAGATCGGCTCCGGTCGGAACATTGTCCGCTCTGTGGCCTTCGGCTAGACTCGTGAGGGGATCGTGGAGCTTGTTGCGAGCAACCTCGAACGAAGTTTCCTTCGCGTTCCCGCAGGACCACAGCGACCCGCCGTCGGCGGCAGTCATCCAGTATTCGTGCTGCCCGACTTTTTTCCTCCGCAGTTTCCGCTGCGGTGGCATGATTGCGGA
>JADZEF010000379.1 GCA_020850695.1 Planctomycetaceae bacterium
AGAGGACGTCCTCGTCAGACGGGCGTCCGACGATGGCCGAAAAACCCGGAGAGAGGATGACCGGGATTCGATCGACTCCTCCTTGACGGTACGCGCCGACGTTCGCCCGGATGCGGGCATCGATCCAGGGGTCGCTCATGGCCGACGCGAGGGCTGCGGGAGACACCAGCGATTCCGCCTTGCCTTGTGCGGCGTCGGGACTGCGCGGGTCTTCGGACTCGAACAACCATTGATCGAACTCGGCGAACCGGGAACGGTCGGCCCGCCAGACGCCAAGAGCCAGCCGCGCCAGCTCGCAGGCATGTTCGAATCGCGGCTCCAGATCTTCGAGTCCGGGATGGCAGCGCGGATTCTGCGGCGTCGGAAGGAGGACGACGGCGAACTGGTCCGGGTAACGCTCGCGGGCGACATCGAGCCAGGCATGCAGGCGGCGGCAGTGGGGGCAGCAGTAGTCGAACATCACGACGAGCAGCTTCGGCGCGTCGGGAGAGCCGATGATCGGCAGGTCATGGGGCGTCAGTTCCAACTTTCCTCCCATCACGACGATGCGGCGTCCGGGGCCCGGTCCGCTGTCCGCGTTGCCTGATTCGGCAAGCCGCTGAACGGGAGGGCCCGCGGACGGAAACGCGAGTTGGAGCGCCATCAGAAACGTGGAGACGCTGAGTCCCGCGCCCGCCAGGCAAGCGACTGCGGCCCGTGGAAAAGGAGCGGCGGCGAAAGGCGCGACGTCGAGATCTGGATCGTGCGCCGCGGAGTCCTCGTCCTCTCCGTCGGGAAGGGTTCCCGCGGCGCGGAACAGCGTCCAGAGGATCACGATCGACAGCGTCGCCCCCAGCGCATGATCGGCAAGGCACCAGGGACAGAATGCCTTCAGCACAAACGCCTGCAGACCGACGAACCACAGGGCCGACGACAGCACCATTCCCGCCAGAACCGCCAGCACACCCCATGAGGCCCGATGAGTCGCCAGCGTGCTCCCCGGTCGCACCGTCAGCAGCGTTCCCAGCATCAGCCCGTACACGACGACCGCCGGGCCTCCGACGGGGATGCCCAGCACTTTGCTCCAGGGACTCATCAACACTTCGCTGCAGCCGCCTCCAGCCCCGCATCCCAAGGCCTGTCCACCCAGGGCCACCGAGACATAGAAGAGATACGCGGCAATCGCCAGAGCGGCGACGGCCATGACTCGCAGGAGCCAAACGGTGGTTCGAGGCGGGGGGGCGCCGGGTGCGAGTTCCGGGTCGAACATCATGGAACCGGTGGAGAATCTCAAGTCACAACCTGCTCCGGACCGCCCGGGAACAACGCGACTTATGATAGCTCCGCCCCGTCGGCGGCGTGAGGGGAGCGATGCGGCGGCCGGTCAAAGCCGCGAAGTCACCGCATAGGCGATGGCGCCGAGGATGGCTCCGCACGGCACGGTGCTCACCCAGGCCAGCATGATCTCGCCGACCTTCCGCCAGTTCGCCTGGCCTGTCGACGCCCCCATTCCCAGCAGTGACCCCACGCTGACGTGCGTGGTGCTCACCGGCATGCTGTGAAAGCTCGCCGTCGTCACCAGCCCCGCCGTCACCAGGCAGGCGGCGAATCCCTGGCCGGGATTCATGTGCGTGACCTTCTTCCCGAGCGTCTCGGCCACCTTGCGGGCGTCGAGGAGGGCCCCCACCGCGATCGTCAGCGCCACGATCGGATACGCCCACCGCATGTCGAACCCCTGGGCCGTCAGCAGCAGGGCGGCCATCTTGGGCGTGTCATTGAGGCCGCGGGCGAAGCTCGCCGCCCCCGCACTCAGATAATGCAGCACGTCCAGGGTGCGGGTGCGATGATCGGGCGCCAGACGTGCGAGCCGCAGGAACCAGTAGACCGCAGCTCCCAGCACGGCCGCTACAGCGGGACTGAAGAAGAGGGGATAGAGAAAGATCTTGCCCAGGGCGGCGAAGTTCAACCCGCTGCCGCTGCCGGCAAACCCCGCACCGATGAGCGCGCCGACCAGCGCGTGCGTCGTCGAGACCGGAAATCCGAACCGCGTGGCAAGAAAGCTGGTGAGAGCGCCGCCGAGCGCGACCGCCAGCATGAAATGCGGAGACTCCACGAGGCTGTCGGGAACCAATCCACGGCCGGTGAACTTTTGCAGCAGCCCGTGGGCCAGAAAGGCGGCGGCCACGGATCCGGCGAAGGTCGTCACCGTGCCCCAAAGGAGCGCGGTGCGGAACGAAGTCGTTCCGCTCCCGTAGAGGGACGCAACTCCTTTGAAGTTCGCATTCGCCCCGTTGGTGAAGGCCACGCAACAGACGGCGATCACAAGCAGTGTCGTCAGCACGAAGAACGCTTCCTGTGCGAAGTCGTATCGGTCGCCTCAGGGAGCCTTGTTCTCCTTCGTCTCGGCCGGAAGCTTCTTCAGCGAGACGTACTCCTTCCACGAGCCTTCATAAAGACGAACGTTCGGATACTTCGCCACGTGCCTGAGGTAGAACCGCAGCAGGCTCCCCTCGCGCGACGTCCCGCAATACACCAGGATTTCCTTGTCGGCCGTCAGTCCCGCCGCTTCGAGCTGCGACTTCACCTGGTCGAATGGACGGAACGCGTGCGTGTTGGCATCTTCCATCAGCCGCGCCCAGTGGAAGCTGATCGCCCCCGGGATGTGACCCTTCCGCAGCCAGACGTCGTCATCGCCGAGGTATTCGTTCTTCGGCCGGGCATCGACCAGCACCACGCCCGGTTGCCCCTTTCGCGAAAGAACGTCTTCGACCGTCAGCGCGATCTCGCGTTTCTCCTTCGAGGGAAGCGTTCCCGGCGGGTTGCCGAAGTATTCCTGCGTGACCGGCAATCCGGCCTTCTGCCACCCGGGAAGCCCTCCGTCGACGATGCGGATGTTCTCGACGCCATACTTTTCGAGGACATAGGCGACCATGCTGGCGCTCAGGATCTCATCGTTCGGCAGGGCTTCGCCCGTCGCATAGATGAGGTGCATGCGGTTACGGTCGACGCCCGCCCGCACCAGCAGCGCCTTCGTCAGATCGTCCGGAAGGTACTGCACCGGCACGCCATGGTCGGTCCCCCGGAGCGTGTCGAAGTTGAGATGGTGGGCCGTCGGCAGATGGCCGCGGAAGTAATCCTTGTAGCCGCCGCGGGTGTCGAGGACGATTGGCCGCCTGGCAGGATCGGCCGCTTCAATCAACTTGTGTGCGTCGGCCGGAGAGATGATGCCGATATCCGCACGAACATCGGCAGCCAAGGCCAGCGCGAGCAGGGTGGCGAGCAGGGTGCGTTTCATGGATGGGTGCAGCATGGCAGGTGGGATGGCTGAGGGGCGGCATCGCGATCGCTCGCTGTCGACGAGCTGAGTATCACACTCTGATCTTCTCAAGAGAGTTGTTGTGACGAGTGTCGATCTTACTGCCGAAGCCCCTCCCGACGCCACCTCGCTGATCAATCGATCGCGTCCGTCGCCTCCCCGCGCCGCAGCACGGCCCGCGCCGAGTCCGCCATCGTCACGAGTGCGGCGCCCATCATGATGGCGTCCTTGATCACCAGTCGCCCCGCCCCGCTGAGGTAGGGGAATCCGTGCGTGGCGTCGCCGAGGTTCGGCACCCAGCACTCGGGCGTCGTGATGAGGAACGAGAGCGTCACGAATGACATTACGAAGACGAGGAAACTGCCGAGCGTTGCGGCCTGCGGCAGGACGGGGTGCAACGCGATCAGCACTCCGTACAGCACGATGACCGCTCCGAGCCCCAGGGCGAATGGGTAGGTGTTGTTGGCTTCGTGCCATTCGCGGTTGGCGGTGACGAGGGCCCCTTCGGGGTTCTTGTGCTGCTTATATCCGGCCGGGTCGTTGTAGAAGAAACTCATCAAGGGGCTGTTGGCGACGAACGGCACGATGCCGTCGGCTTCGTAGCGGGCGACTTTGAGGCCGCCGATCCAGACCAGCACAACGATCAATCCCACGCGGGTCACGGCGATGCCGAAACGGTCGGTGCGGGCAGCGAGTTCGAAGATGTTGCGGAGAGTCATGTCCGTCGCTCCAGGTCGGTTGGATAGGGAAGCGACCGGACGCGAACGTCGATCGCTGGTCTCAACGGTCTGAAGTATCGGCAGACGGACGCGACGACCGAATGGGCGCAGGAGGCGAAACCATGGACAAATTGCTTCCGCCGCGGATCCGCGTCTCGCACTCGCGGAAGAAGGTGGGCGAGAAGCCGGTCGCCTTCTTGAACATCCGGCTGAAGTAGAGTTCGTCGGTGAAGCCGACTTCGCGGGCGACTTCCTTCACCGGCTTGAGCGTGTGGAGCAACTGCCACTTGGCGTGGGTGAGGATCCGCTCGCGGATGAGGTCGGTGAGCGACTTGCCGAGCTGCTCGCGGACGATGCGGCCGAGCGTCTTGGCCGGCATGTGCAGCCGCCGCGCGTAATCCGACGGCGCGTGCAGCGTGCGGTAGTGCTGCTCGATCAGTTCCTTCAACTCTCCCAGGGCCGGATGCCGCGGCGTGCCGGATCCGGCCGCGCACGCATCGGCCGAGCCGGCCTTCCAGCGGGTGGCGAGGATCAGCAGCACCTTGAGCCGCGCCAGCAGCATCTCCTCATAGCCGAGGCCACGGTCGGCCTGTTCGCCCTGCATGGCGTCGAAGAGCGCCCGCACTTCATTGTGCTGTGCGTCGTCCAGCGGAAGGAGCGGCGGCTGATACGGGTCGTTGAACAGCCGCCCCGCACACCCCGACTCGGCATGAAACGTCTCCACGCAGAGGAAGTTCGCGTGGAACAGGACCGACGTCCCCGCGATGGCGGTCGCGGGTTCGAAGCGGATGTGCTGGTAGGGAGTGAAGAAGAGCAGGGCAGGGGA
>JADZEF010000380.1 GCA_020850695.1 Planctomycetaceae bacterium
ACGGCGCCTCGCTGACTTTGCTGATCGTCCACAATCTGTGGCTGGCGTTCTCGAATGGTCTGACGCAGGCCGCGTTCTTCGATTACCGGAAGAATGTTCTGGGGATCAGCCTGGCGACGTATTACATCCTCGAGAACACGACGACTCTGGTGATGATTCCCGTCAGTGTGGCGGCCGGGCGGATCTCCGATCGGACGGGGAACAAATGGCTTCTGTTCTGGGGCGCCATGATCGCTGCCGGGGCCATGCCTTTCTGGCTGATGGCAAGTCCTGCCCATTGGGCGTTGATTTTCGGGGCACAGGTTTGCTGGGGGGCGTTCGCGGCGGTGAATCTGGCGGGGGGCAACCTGTTGCTCAAACTGTCGCCGCGGAGCGCCAACACCTTGCAGCTGGGCCTCTTCCAGCAAGGGGCGGGCTTGCTGGCGGGTCTCAGCGGGCTGCTGGGAGGCTGGTGGCTCCAACGGATGGTCCCGCAAAGCGTTCATTTCGCGGGATGGTCCTGGAACGCGCACCAGATCGTATTTCTGGCGAGTTTCGCCGGACGGTTGACCGCTCCGCTGTGGGTGTTGCCGATCCGGGAGCCCCCGCCGCATGAGACGACCGTCTGAACGAGATTCGAATTACGGTGCGGGGAAGAGGGTTGTGGCCGTTGCGAACCGCAGGGGGAATCGGCAGAATACGAGTTTCGACCGGTGGGCAGTCGAGCGGACTCGGGACCGAAAACCCGAGGTCGGCTGGCGGCCCCGGACGGTGTGCCGAAAGAATTCGGACCGTCCCTCCGACCTTGAGGAAAGCGAAGGCAGCGATGGCTCGTAGGGGACCGACACGACTGGAATTGCGGCGGCAGGCCGAGGCCGTGGAGGCCCAGGGAGGCGAGGCGCCGGCCAAGGAGAAGAAGTCCAGAAAGTCGGAAGCCGGTGACAAGCCGGAGCGTGCGAAAAAGGCGGTATCCAAAGCCAAGAAGCCGAAGGAACGCCCCTCGCTCCGCAAGCGGCTGGTGTGGGTGGTGTACAGCCCCAGCATGAAGGAAGAAGGGCGGTTCGCCTACGACCAGCGACCGGCCGCTGAAGAGAAGCTTGAAGCTCTGAAGCTGAAGCACAAGAAGCCGTACTTCATTCAGGGAGTGAAAGAGACGCTCTCGGAAACCGGGGCCGTCATTCCGACGCCGAAGGCGCTGGCCGAGCCGAAGGAACGTCCCGCCCGCCGCCGCGCCGAGAAGCGCGACGACGAGGAGGAAGATGAGGATCGCGACGCCCCGATGGGAGATGATGACGACGAGTGATCGTCCTGCGGTCCGTGGAGCGAGCCAGCCCGCTGGCATCCATTGGTCTCGAAAGGCGGCCTTCGCCGTTCCCTCGCTCAGGACGCGTCGAATCTCGATCGTTCATCAAATGCATCAGAGCAGCCGCTGAACGATGTCAGCGGCTGTTCGCTTTGAACGCTGCGGCCTTCCTGCGGCGCGGAACTTCGGATCGACAGTTCGAGACGCGATGTTGGACGGGAGTGAGTGGGGCGAGAGGCTGATACGCGGCGAACCGAAATCGGCCAGCGGGCCGCCTTGTGACAAAAAAAAGGAGCCGCTGGGATGGTCCAGCGGCTCCTTTTTTGTACGTCTGAAAATGGAATCGACTGCGGTCGGCGGTCCTCGGCGCGATCCAAAGATCGTCGTCTTCCTCAGGATTCGACCGTCGCCGCGGCTGCCTCGGCCGGTTCTTCGTTCCACACCATCAGGTGCTTTTCCATCTCGATCAGCATCACGCCGCCGTTCTTGCCGTTCGAATCCTGGAACTGATACCCGCACGCGACGAGCTTTTCTTCGTGCTCGGAGCCCTTTTCGCAGACGCCGTCATCGCTGACTGCCCGCCACCATTGCAGGTGGGGCCACCCGCGGCGCACCGCCTTGATGGTGGTGATCACGGTCCGGCCATTCGCCCCGGGGCTGAACCCCGCACGGCGGGCCAAGGTCGTAAAAGTCGCGAGCTTGTCGGCTCGCTTCAGCTCCCAGAGCAACTCCGCCAATTCCGCCGCACGCGTCGACGCCATCGCTTTTTCTCCAGTCCACCAAGGGTCGCGTCACCAGCCGTGAAGCCACGGAAAACGAGCGCCGCTCGTAACGCAATTCCCGGCAGAAACCAGTGGCTTATCACTTTATCCATGGTATCGCATCCAGGGGCGCGTCACAAGCTGCATCCGGGACGAGAGATCACCTCTCAAGCATATGTTGATCGGGATCGCCGGACGAGTTACCGGATCGCGACCGACACAGGCCGGATAGTCCGGCCCGGTCAAGATGATTCAAGGGCGTCGATCAGAGCCGAGACATCGTTCTCATCGCTCATGACGTGGGGGCTGGCCCTCAATCGATTGCCGCGTACGTTGACGACGACCCGGCGGGACAGGCAAGCCCCCCGCACTGCGTGCGGATCCCGACCGGGAAGAGAGAACGAGACGATGCCCGAGCGACGGTCAGCTCCTTCGACGCGCCCCCGCTCGCTGTGAATCGACGCACCGATCGCACGCAAATGTTCGCAGAGAAGATTGGTCAACTCCAGCAGTCGGCGCTCGATGATTGCCGCGCCGATGTCGCGCAGCAGATCGATGGCCGTCCCCAGGGCGCAGATCCCCGCCATGGGATAGCTCCCCCCTTCGTAGCGCGCTGCCGAGCGTCGGAGATCGAACGTCGAATCGGTGAAATGGCCCGCCTGGCGAACGCTGTTCCATCCGATCCCCAGCGGCCGCAGGCGGTCGAGGTGCTCGCGACGAATGAACAGAACTCCCGCCCCCTCGGGGCCAAGGAGCCACTTGTGACCGTCCGCCGCAAGGAAGTCGATCGGAACGTCCCGCACATCGAGCGGCAGCACGCCCAGTCCCTGGATGGCGTCCACGCACAGCAGCGCTCCCCGCCGATGTGCGAGTTCGGCGAGCGCAGACAGATCATTCCGCCACCCGGTGGCATAACCGACCCAGCCGACGGCAATCACCCGCGTCCGCGAGTCGCAGTGACTTTCGATTTCGGCGATCGATAGCCGTTCGTCCGGGGTCGACGCCAGCCGGACCTCGACCCCGCGCGACTCCAGGTTCCTCCACGGAAAGAGATTCGACGGGAACTCGGACGCCGGGACGACGACATTGTCTCCGGGCTTCCATGGAAACCCTTCCGCGATCAGCGAGAGTCCCTCGGTCGTGTTCCGGACCAGCGCGATCTCGTCCGCGTCCGCGCCCAGCATCGCGGCCGCGCTGCGGCGGGTGTCTTCCACACGCTTGCGCCACGCTCCCCATCCCGTCGCGCCGTTCTGCGCCATGTCGTCCGCCCAGGCATGGAACACGTCCCGCACGGGCGCCGGAAGCGGAGCGACGGCGGCGAAATCCAGGTACGCCCAGGTCGACAGCGCCGGCATCAGCGACCGCAAACGCTGGAAGGGATCGCTCGTGTCTGCGGCATCGGTGGCCATGAACTCGATCCGAGCGGACTTATTCGCCGCGAAGCGTTTCGACGATCGGAGTCCGCACCGCCTCGCGGACCGCTCCCAACGCCGCCAGCATACCCACCACGCACACGCTCGCCAGAATGGCCGACAGCGACGTCCACGGAACCTCGCCGCCAATGCTGCGGATGTGCGGGAACATCGCCAGCAATGCCGAAGCGGCTCCCGCCGCCAGTCCCCAGAGAAGAAGGAAGGCGTTCTCTCCCATCACCAGCCAGGCAAGCCGACTGTTCTGAAAACCCACGGCCCGCAACAGGGCGAGTTCCGAGCGACGCTCGAGGACGTTCCGCAGCATGACGGTCGCCAGCCCGAGCGTTCCCAGCAGCAGGCCCAGTCCTCCCAACGTCTGAAAGGTCGAAAGGTACGTATTCTGAACCGCCAGAAAACCGGCGAGCCGATCCGCGACGCGCTCGGCATCAAACCCGAAGGGAGCGAGCTTCGATTCGAGAATCTCACGCAGCGCCAGGGCGTCCGCGTTCGACGAAGTCGCGGCATTCGATGTTCGCTGGTCGTCTCCCTCGTTCTTTGCACCTTCCCCAGAGAGGCCGATCAGGAAGTACTCGGCTCCGACGCGTTCCGGCGCGACCTTGAGGAAGTCGGCTTCCGAAAGGAGGAGGACTCCTTGAAAGACGCTGCTGTCGAACATCCCGACGATCTTCAGGCGGTATTGCGGATGTTCGTCGTCAGGGACGCCGATCGTGCTGCCGACCCCTTTCTTGAGGCTGTATTGCAACGTGTTCATGTCGCCAAGGGCCGGGTAGGTTGGGACGCCCTCTTCCGGGGGAAGCGATTCGGTCAGAAGCGTCCATGGGTTCGGACGGTCGGCGCCGACGAACTTGAACCCGCCGCGCTCGATCATCCGCTGCGGCGTCCCCAGCAGCGTCGGCAGGCGGGTGCGATAGATGTTGAGGCAGCTCGCGTCTTCGCCCGGCTTCACCCGGAACGGAATGACCTCCATGCGGTCCACCAACTCGGCCGAACGGCGTTCGCCGAGGTCGTTCGACTTCGCATCGAACGTGATGTCCAGCTTCTCGCGCCCCTCGGGCGTGCCGAAGTCATAGAGAACCGGGGCGCTCGATTCGCCCACGAGCAGAAAACCGCCGTTCCCCGAGTCCTTCACCGGGAACTCGACCGCAGGGTTGCGATGCCCGGCCGCCACCGCCACCAGACCGAAGGCGGCGGACGCAATCAAGCCGACCGTCAGCACGCTCCGCTGACGCTGGCGCGCGGCATTGCGAAGTCCCAACCGGGTCAGGCCGACAAGTCCCGCACCACGCACGGCCAGCGTGCGGTCATTGTTCAGCCAGGCCGACAGGAACATCAGGCTGGCGGTCAGCAGGCAGGCTCCGACGAGGAAGAAACAGACGATCGTCCACGAGAAGCCTCCAAACGCTTCCCGGTCGGGAATCAATCCGGTCAGCACGCCGGCCAGGAGCGCGACCGCAA
>JADZEF010000381.1 GCA_020850695.1 Planctomycetaceae bacterium
CGCAACGGCCAACGCCGCAAGCAGATGATCACTCCGATTCCGTACCGTCCCACCGAATGACGCCGCAATGGTCTCCTCTCGCCAGAAAAGGAGAAAGCGTCGGGTGAGACACTGCCTCCCACCCGACGCTCGCATTTCATCGAGCCAGGTTCGTGCCCAGAGTGTGGGAGTTCCTGTCAGAACTCGCTGAGGACTTCGTTTCCGGATCGGCTGCCGAGCGCCCGCCAGGTGATCAGGCTGATGTTACTGCTGATGGTGCGGACTGCGCCGTCCGCCAGCAGGGAGTTCACGGCACCGACGTGATAGCTGCGGCTCGTGATGGCGCCGTAAGTAGCGGCCCCGCTGGCGGACGAAGCGGGGGCCGCGACTTCCCCTCGCGAAACGTAGTCCACGCTCGGATAGGCCACTCCGTTCGAGTCGGTGTAGGGAACGTTGTCGTTCGGCGTGAACGTCGTCGTGAAGCTGTATTGCGGCGATCGTCCTTCGACCCACTCCGTATGGGCGCTCAACTTGGCCGCCTGGCCTGTGGGAATCGCCAGCGACGCCGCATCGGCGGGAACGGTAGTGCTGGACGGGTCAGCGTTCGGTCGAATGTAGGCCTGGAACGCCCGAACTTCCGAGAACATCATCGAATTGCTGGTGCCGTCGGTGAAGTCGCGGGTTGAGAACCGCGTGTTCTGTCCAAAAGCGCCGTTCCCCGCGGTGCGGGTGTAGGCGTCCCAGATGAGCCAGTCGCCGACGTTAGCCCCGTACGAGAAAGACCAGTGTTTGCCGTTGTCGGTCTGCCGGTCGTTGACGTCGCTGGGGCAAAGGTACGGGGCGACGCGCACCTTCGAAACGTCGGGCTGGTCCCCGTACGGCTTACTGAAGTCGATCAGGTTGCTCAGGTTCGCCTGCTCGAGGAAGGGAAGAAGCCGGGCCAGAGGCGAGAACGGCCCTCCCGCGGATCCGCTCGCATTGATCGGAAATGGCCACGTCCCGCCGGGCGGAAAATAGCTGTTGGCGTCCAGGTAATTGTGAAGGGCGATTCCGATCTGTTTGAGGTTGTTCTTGCATTGAGTCCGGCGGGCCGCTTCGCGAGCCTGCTGAACAGCCGGCAACAGGAGTGCGATCAGGATCGCGATGATCGCGATTACGACGAGGAGTTCGATGAGCGTGAAGGCGCGGCGAGACTCGGGAATGGGGCGCGGCATGGCGTCAACTCTCCGGGCGTGGCGGGATTCGGAGCGGTGGGCTCCGAACGGGACGGCGAGAGTTGAGCGTGGCTGGCGGGGGTGGGCTGGCTAGCTGCGGCTGGCTGGCTCAACATTGAATATGAGACTGAGTCTCAGTTGCCGTTTTGTGCCAGAAAGCGGGCGAATGTTCAAGCAAGCCGAGAGAACATTAAGACTATGTAACTCCAAGGCCTGTGAAACGCAGTCCTCCCCTCGGTGTACATGTTCAGATGCTAATCCGGCTTTGGTCGCCCGCATTGAAATCTGGAACCGCGACACCTGAAAGACGCAGGACGTGCCCTCAGGCGGGCTGAAGCCGTTGCCGTGGTGCTGCTCCACGCGCCGAATCGAGAACGCGGTCGCACGCTTTGGAAGCGGCGATCGCTTCCAGCCAAGCCTTGTTGAGCACCTCGGCCGAGAGTCCCAGGCTCGTCGCCCCGCTCCAGTCACCCCGCTCGATCGCCACAACGCACCTCAGGAGGTTCCCGTGCACGCCTTCGAAGTGCAGCAGGGCTCCTTTCAACTCATCGCTCAGCGGTAATGTCTTCAACGCCTCGGACATCGTCGTGTCGAGCAACGTATCGAGAATCGAGAAAAGTCCGACTGTATAGAACGCATCGGCGTCCAGACGGCCGATCGCCTTACTGAGCACCTCGCACATCTTCGCCCGCATGATCCCCGTGTTCACGATCGCGCGGGGCTTGTCGTCAAAACGCGAAAGCGTGATCAGCGTCGCCATCAATCGCAACGGCTCGAGCCCCAGCAGGCTGATCGCCTTCCGTATTGATTCCACTTTGCATCGCACCCCCACGGCCGACGAATTGATGTAGTTGAGCAATTTGTAGCTCAGCACAGGATCACGGCCGATGATCGCTTCCAGCTCTCGAGTCTCGACTCTGGGATCTCGCAGCCGCGCCAGCAGCTGCATCGAGACGAGCCGGTTGTTTGACGCCGTGCGCCCTCGGATCATCCGCGGCTTGCAGAAGAAATATCCCTGGAAAAGATCAAACCCAAGGTCCCGGCACCACTCGAATTCCTCCATCGTCTCGACCTTCTCCGCCAGGAGTGTGCGGACCCCGTATTCCCGCAACTCATTCACATGAAACACTGTCTCCTCACGGCCGAGAGCGCGCACATCCAGCTTGATGATCTCGGCCATCGGCACCAGCGCCTCGGTCGCCGGACTCAGCACGAAATCGTCGAGCGCAATCCGATAGCCCTCGCATTGCAGGTGCTGAAGCAGAGCGATGACGCCTTCGTCCGGAGCCACATCCTCCAGAATCTCCAGGACAATCCGCTCCTTGTCGACAGGCAAGCACTGGAAGTCGAGAAACACCTGGGGAATATTGACGTAGGCCGGGCACGATCCGACCACATTGTCGAGACCGAACTCCACGAGCGCGTTCAGCAGAACCTGGCTCGTCGCTTGCGCCGCATTCTGGATATCGGCCCGGTTCTCGTCCCCTCCGCGAAAGAGCAGCTCGTAAGCAAGCACCTGGAGATTGCGATCGCAGATCGGCTGTCGGGCAAGGAAAATATCACGCATCACAAAGACCCGGTCATAAGGCGCGCTGCAAGCACTGCCGCGAACATACGTCAGCATTCACCTGCCATTGCCGGCCGCGGCAGTAAACAGCCGTCGCCAGGGGCACTCTCGGACGATCCGCCGCAATCTGCGGACTGTAGGGACTGGAGCGGCCTCCTCATCAACCTCGCCTTGCGGCTCCGTCACGGGGCAATCGGTGACTCGACCGCACGAGCCCTGCGAGCGCTGGAAATGGACCTTCGACCACTCGCACCGGTGCACTTCGCGGGAGTGGTTCGATACGATGGCGCTCGCACGAGCAACGGCTCTCGCAGAGTTCTTCGCGAAGCAAGCTGATGCCGCTTGGAAATGTTCATCACGAGGTGACGTCTTGAACCGTTTCGTCCTGGCATGCGTCGTGATTGCTCCA
>JADZEF010000382.1 GCA_020850695.1 Planctomycetaceae bacterium
AGAGTCAGGAACTTTTCTGAAATCCGCAGTTTTCTTGTCGCCGCGTCGCATCCGTGGCAATTCCCTTTCAGAGAGGTTGTGACCAACCGAAAAAGACGAGGGAATTCGATCCGAATGAATGTCACGATGCCAGGGCCGGGGCAGACGATTTGGCGCGCATGGTGTTCGTTGAATCGATGGCAGTCATCGAGATCGCCAAGTCAAAAGTTGACTCGAGGGAAATGCAAGAATGGTCGCGAGGAAATGATTGATGTTGCCCCTGTCTCTTGGTACAAGGACATGCCTCAATCGGTCTTAATGCGACACTTCCGCAATCTCCAGTCACTTTCTTGACGGACCGCTGTTCTCCAAAAGGATGTGCATTCGATAGTTCACCGGTCGAAGCCGGGTTCTCGCGTGCTGCGCGTTGCCGATGCGTCGCGGTCGCTGACCGGCATTGCGTCATCTGAAGAACGACTTCTCTCCCGGGGGAGTCGGTTGTTCGCTCCGTTCGCATCGCAGGCGATTGGCACTGCACCCTCCACCTCGCGCCGCCAGGTTCGATGCGATGGGGCGAGGGTTGCTTCGCGGTAGTACGAACTCGGACGCGGAAGTCGTGGGACCGCGATCGGGTTGGTGTTCGTTGTCCGCCCACGCGCTTCGGCGGCGCGTCGTCGCTGCCTTCCTCGCGGAAGATTCGGGCCGTTGCGCCTGAGGTCTGATGTTCGGGGAGTCGCGTGGTGCGATTCCGGCTGGCCCCGTCATGACAATTGAAAGAGGTCCTGTGATGGCTGAAGACACGGGTTGGGAATTGAAGTGGGATCTGCTCGTCGCCGACTGCTGGGACGATCCCGCTCTCAAGAAGCGGCTTCTCACCGACACCGCCGCAGTGTTGAAGGAACGCGGCATCAACGTGCCGGCCGGCACGACGATCAAGGTGGTCGAAGACACCTCGAGCACGACACACCTCGTGCTGCCCGAGAAGCCCGCTGAGGGCGAGCTCTCCGAGAGCGAACTCGAGAACGTCGCCGGCGGGCACTGCATTATCATCGGCTGCGGTCGCGGCTGCGGCGGCGGGTGTGGTTGTGGACGCGGCTGCGGTCGCGGTTGCGGCGGCGGTTGCGGCTGTGGTCGCGGCTGCGGCGGCGGTTGCGGCTGCGGACGCGGTTGCGGACGCGGCTGTCGCCCGTAGGACGCAGCGTCGTATTGCTCGACGTGCGAGTTCCCCGCTGTCGGTGCTTCGCCTTCCGCGGCGCGCCGGGGCGATCTCGGGCCAACAGGGAATCAGGGCCTCTGACGTCCTCGCAATGTCAGGGGCCCTTTTCCTCCGCCGTCCCGTTCCCGGGACAACTCTCCGTTCCAGACCATCGACAGTCAACGACGTCCCTCGTTTGCTCGACTCGACTTCGGGCACGCTTGTTTTCGTCGAACTCATTCTGCGAGACCGCCAGCCGTGCTTCGCCGCCCCCGCTTCCAGCCGCATCTGCACGTTGACGTCGTTCCCGGCTCGGGAGTGTTCCTCCTGTCCGAATACCAGCAGACCGTCCTCCAGGGACGTCTCTACGAAGTCGTCGCGCCCCTCCTGGATGGTCGCTCCGTGGAAGACGTCTGTGGGGCGCTGCGCGGACAGGCCACTCCCTCGCAGATCTTCTATACGATCAACAAGCTGACCAGCGGCGGTTACCTGTACGACGACGGCCAGGCCATTGCCCGGTCGGACGCAGCCGCCTGGTCGGTCATTGGCCTCGATCCCGCCGCCGTGCTCACGCGGCGGTCCGAAAGTTCCGTCTCGATCACCGCCGTCGGCGTCGATCCGCAGCCCTTCGAATCGCTGTTGAAGTCGATGCAGATCGATGTGAAGGAACAGGGAGACCTGCAGATCGTTCTCGCCGACCATTACCTGCGTCGCGAGCTCGGAGACATCAATCGCGCCGCCATGGAAAGCGGCCGCCCATGGCTCCTCGTCCGCCCGGTCGGCGCGCAGGTCTGGGTCGGCCCCCTCTTCCGTCCCGAAGTGACCGGGTGCTGGGAATGCCTGGCCGAACGCATGCGGTCCAACTCGCCCGTCACCGCCTGCCTCGAAAGTCTCCGCGGCGACGAAGGCCTCGGAGCCATCAATCCCATCGTCACCCCGGCCACGATGTCCGTGGCGCTGGGCCTCGCCGCTCACTGCGTGTCGTGCTGGATCGCCAACGGAAAGGACGCCCCGCTCCTCGACGGGACCATCCACACGTTCGATCTCAACACGCTCAAGTCCGAGACGCACAAACTCATCCGCCAGCCCGACTGTGGGGGCTGCGGCGAGTTCAACTACCAGCACCCCACCGAGGTGCGGAAGGTCGAGCTGGAGAGCCGCCGCAAGTCGTCGACGGATGGTGGCTACCGCGCTCTCACTCCGCAGGAGACGCTCGACACGTACGGAGTGCACCTCAGCCCGATCTGCGGGGTGGTGTCCAAGCTGGAACCATGGCACCCGACCGAAAAAAGCGAGATGCACGTGTATGTCTCGGGCCACAACCTGGCCCGCGGCCCGCGGACGCTGCAAGGGCTCAAGAGCAGCCTGCGGGAATCGAGCGCCGGTAAAGGAACGAACGACCAGCAGGCCCGGGCCGGGGCGCTCAGCGAAGCGATCGAACGTTTCTCCGGCAACTTCCGCGGCGACGAGCCGCGCCGCCCCGGTTCGCTCAACAGTCTCGGAGGCCTCGCGATTCACCCCAACGACTGCATGCTGTTCAGCGAGAAGCAACTTGCCAACCGGGACGAACTCAACGCCAAAGGCACCGTCTACTCGTACATCCCGCAGCCCTTCGACCCCGACTATGTCATGGACTGGACGCCGGTCTGGTCCCTCACCCACCAGACCGAGAGACTGCTGCCGACCGCCTACTGCTACTTCAACGCCCCGCACGACTGCTCGGCCGATTTCAATGTCGCCTGCTCGAACGGCAATGCGGCCGGCACCAGCATCGAAGACGCCATCCTGCAGGGCTTCCTCGAACTGGCCGAACGCGACGCCGTCTCGATGTGGTGGTACAACCGTCTGTCGGTCCCTGCCGTCGACCTGGACAGTTTCGAGGAGCCGTACATCAAGCGGGTGGAAGCCTACCTCGCGAAGCACAACCGCAACCTGTGGGCACTGGACCTGACGAACGATTTCGGAATCCCGGTCTTCGCTGCCTGCTCCCGCCGCACCAACGGCGACACGGAGCACATCATGTTCGGATTCGGGGCTCACCTCGATCCACGGATCGCGATGCTAAGGGCCGTCACCGAGCTGAATCAGTTCCTCGCCCACATCCTCATCACCTCGCCCGAGCGCCCCACAGGTACGGTGAACGCTGAGGACATCGTCGACTGGCTGACCCATGCGACGACCGCCGACCACGCCTACGTCCTGCCGGGCGATCTGCCGATCCGTCAGAGGAGCGACTTCGCGCACGTCCGCACCGACGATCTGCGGGACGACGTCCTCTACTGTCAGAAATCCGTCGAGAAGCGCGGGATGGAGATGCTGGTGCTCGACCAGACACGTCCGGAAATCGGCATGCCGGTCGTGAAGGTTTTCGTTCCTGGCATGCGACACTTCTGGCCGCGGTACGCCCCCGGCCGGTTGTTCGACGTCCCGGCGGCTCAGGGCCGAGTGAAGAGCCCGTTGACCGAAGAGCAGATGAACCCGACCGCGATGTTCCTGTAATTTCAACCTGAGACTATGGAACCCGGAGCGTGCCTCCCGCGAGAAAGGCCCGCGCTCCGGGTTCGCGACACGAAGCGAAACTCGGAATCCGTCCCGATGAGCGTCGGCGGCGACAACCCGAATGTCGAGACCGGACCGTGGAATCCGTCATGGATTGCCGCGTTTCCGGCCGGCGTCGCCGTATGCCGCGAGGGCCAGGGCACATTGACGCTCCATGCGGGAGACGTGCGATTCCGCTTGCGGTCCGAACCGCCCCTGTGCGACCTCCTGTGCCGACTCGAGCCGTTGGGGCTTTCCGTCGGCGACCTGGTTCGAGCTGCGCAGGATCTGCACGTTTCGAACGCCGTGTCCTGTCTGTTTCATCACCTCGCGAACCTTCTGGCGGAAGGGTTTCTCAGCGTCGCGGTGAGGAACGGCGGGGAAGCTGTCGCGACGCTCGTGGCCGTGGCCTCGGGTTTCCGTTTGCCGCCCCGGACAGAGGGGACTGGAAAGTGGGTCCTTTCCCGCTTCGCCTCGCTGAGACGCGGGACGGAGGGAATGGTCGCCGAATCACCACGCAGTTCGGCGCTGGTGACACTGCAAAGTCCTCAGTCTCTGTTGTGCGTTCAATCCTTCGCGGTCCCGCAATCGGAGGGCTCGGCTGCCGGCGCCGTTCCCGGCGTGCCGCTCGCAGCCACCTCGGCCCTGTTCGATCTACTGCATGCCGCGGAACTCCTCACGCCGATCGATGACACGGACGTGTCGGCGGAGGATTCGGATCCCGAGCTTTTCTGTTGGGAACCGCACGAACTGTTGTTCCATTCACGCAGTCGACGCGTCCGCTTCGACGAACCCTACGGCGCGATGTTCGCGGTCGCCGATCGGGTTTCGCAGCCCCCCGCAGTCAAGCCCGCACACGGCACGGTGTTGCCGCTTCCTCGTCCCGATCTGCAGGCCATCGAGCGCGTCGATCCCAGTCTGACGCAGGCTCTCGAACAACGGCAATCGATTCGCGAGTACGGAGACGTGCCGCCGAGCGTGGACCAGTTGGGCGAGTTTCTCTACCGCGTCGCCCGCATTCGTGAGCGGCGCGTCGTCGAACTGGAAACCGGAAACGGCCCCGTCGCGATGGAAATAACGAGCCGTCCCTACCCCGCGGGGGGATCGCTGCACGAACTGGAGATCTATCCGGTCATTCAACAATGCCGGGGACTCGCTCCCGGACTCTATCGGTATGAGCCGGCTTCCCACGGGCTGGAAACCATCTCGCCGCCATCGGCCGGAACTCAGGCACTCCTTCAAGACGCGGGGCAAGCCGCGGGTGTGCCGGTCGACGAGATCCAGCTGGCTTTCGTAATCGCGGCCCGCTTTCCGCGCATTGCGTGGAAATACAGCGCGTTCGCCTATTCCCTGGTCCTGAAGCACGTCGGCGTCCTGTTTCAAACGATGTATCTCGTGGCGACCGCCATGAAACTCTCCCCCTGTGCGCTCGGGGCCGGAAACTCAGATCGTTTTGCGAAGCTCCTGTCGGACAACCCTTATGCCGAGACGTCCGTCGGTGAGTTTCTCCTGGGGAGCCGTGCCTGAGCGGCGACGAGTCGATTTGGATTTTCATTCGACATTTCAAGCCTTGACCTGACATTCGAGTTCCGACCTTCGTTCGATCGTCGAGTTTCGTCCTTCACCGCGGGAAAGCCCGATCATGCGCAAGGTCTTCTACATCCTGGGACAGTTGAGCGATGCGGATGTCGAATGTATTGTCTGCAACGGGCGGAAACGCGAAATCCCGGCAGGGCCGGTCATCATCCAGGAA
>JADZEF010000383.1 GCA_020850695.1 Planctomycetaceae bacterium
AGGGTAGCGCCACCAGCCACGGCACTTTCTTTCGGATCGCCTGCACGAAAACGAAGCCGAATGTCACAGCAATGATCGGGTAGAGAATCTGCCAGATCAGCCCGATGGTCGCCGGGGCCGGAGTCCAACTGGGTTTTGCGAGGCCGTTGTACCATTCGAGCCAGTTCATTCAGCGCTTCTCGACCTTCTCTCTCAGTTCCCTGACTTCCGCCCGCAGCCGTTGAATTTCTTCCCTCAATTCTCTCACAACATCCGGCCCGTGTTCCCGTTGATGCTCAGGGGCTCGGTGCATTTCCGCCGCCAATCGCTCCTTGGCGAGTTGCACTTCTCGCTCCATCGCCTCGGCCTTCTCCATCAGCGAGTGGGCAAGGTCTTGCTCCTCGGCCCTCTTGAGGTTCTCGGCGGCGACCCGGAGATGGTGAATTCGACGACCGGCGATTTCGAGCTTCTCGGCTTGGGCTCGGAATGCAGGAGGAATTTCAACCTGTTCGCCATGCCGTGCATGAAGCTGCCGGAGTTTCCGTTCCGTTCCGGCGATCTGCTCCCGCACCTCGGCTAACTCCTGTTCCGTGGCGCTGGCTTCCTTCAGCTTCCGTTCCTTGGCGAGCAGATCGTGGAGCCGCTCCTTGAGGTGATGCACTTCCTTGTCGATGCCCGGACGATCTCGCTTGTCGCCATGTTTCTTGGCTTTCGCCTCCTGTCGCTCGGCGGCTTCCAGCAAGGCGATGGCTTCTTTCTCCAGCCGCTCGGCCTCCTCTCGGTTTCCCTGCTCGGCCATGAGGGAGGCTCGCCTTCGCACCTCCTTGGCCCGTTCCCGAAGCTCATCGGCTTCAGAGGCCAACAGCACTCCGCCGCAGGAGAGCAGCATGACGCCGAAAAGCATTGCAGAGAGTGTGCGTTGCATCGTGCAGCGTTGCATTTCGTGGTTCCAACCGAAAGAGTTGCTACGCCTCAATGGAAAATCATGACGACGAATCGAGGCTTTCTTCCGAAATTGACGAGGGGCTGTCCAGCGGAAGGCACGGCATTTCCGGAAGCCGTGACTCCAAAGCCCCAAGCGACGGTCCCTCTGGAATTACGGCGTCCTTCGTTGCGGCCCGTGGTGGAACAGGTAGGCGAGATATAGCGAGAGCAACGCCGCCAAGAAGCACCAGATCGAGGCGAAGGCGTACAGGAAGTAGAGGTGGCTGACCACTGCGGAAGCGACGAGGGCCGTGGCGAACCAGAGCAGCGTCTTGTTCTTCACGACGATCAGCGGGGTGGCGACAATCGCCAGATAGAAGCTGTGCCAAACAGTCTCGGGGGCGAAGCGGGCCGTGGGCGGGGAGGCGTACTCGTAGCGGATCGAATGCCGAACCACGGTCGCCTGCGGCCCAGAGGGATTGGACAGGATGGGGAAGAAGAGGACCGCTCCCCCGATCAGCCCCAGCAACGCCATCACGGCGAGCAGTCTCTTGACCGCTCGTCTCGGGTCGAGGAATACGGCACAGAAGGGAATCCAGAAGAGCCAGAACGCCAGTGCGAAGAACAGGAAACCGGTCGCAGCGAGCCGTGTCAGTTCGGCGTCGGCCCGGTGGATTCCGACCCAGACGAGCCCCTCAAAGGCTTGCTGAACGCCGAAGACGAGCGGAATGGCGGCGACAGGGAGCGTGCTGCGATCCCGCTGGACGGCGGTCTTCATGCAATAGACGCCGACCGGGACCAACACCCCGGACAAACCGAAATTCGCCTCGGCGGAAACGCACATGGGGCTGCCAGTCTATTCTCCAGTCACTTCAGGAGTGACTCGCAGTGCGGACATTCCCGGAGGGCGCTTTCGTGTCAGGATGGTACGAGTTCGCTTATGTCACTGTCGGGATGCAGGGCATTCGACCGGAAGTCTCAGGTTGATCTTCTTGATCGATCGCTTTCTCTGTTCGTCGAAGGTGTTCATCGGCTGTGATTCGGCGACCGCATTCTGAATCCGCACCCCTGTCAGGCACATGCGACCGATTCCGCCCCCACCTCGTTGTCGCTTGCCCCGCTACGGCAACTCGGGTGGTTCAACCTTCGGAGCTTCACCCGTCAGGGATTCAAGGAATGCCACGACGGCGGGAATCTCCGAGAAACTCTGCCCAAGCAGGGGTTGAACGTCGGGTGACAATCCACCCGACCCCGTGGGGACGCCACGATAGTAGAACTCCACGACATCCGTGAGGGACTTCTTCGAGCCGTCGTGCATGTAGGGGCCGGTCTGACCGATGTTCCGCAGAGAGGGCGTGCGAAACTTTCCCCGGTCCTCCTTTTTTCCTGTCACGGCAGACAGCCCCTCATCCTTGAAAGAGACGCCCAGTCGATAGAGCCTGCTGTCGCTGAGCAGCGGCCCCTGATGGCAGCGGACGCAACCGGCACTTCCGACGAAAAGTTCCATGCCCTGTCTGGCTTCGTCGGAGAGGGCGGTCTTGTCGCCCGAAAGATACCGATCAAACGGCGATGGTTTCGTCACCAGCGTCCGCTGGAAAGCGGCGAGCGACTTGGCGATCCCGTCCTGCGTGACCTTTGTCCCAAAGACTTTCTGGAACTGTTCGATGTAGCCCGGAACAGCGTTCAACTCTTCGACGAGTTCGGCGAGGTCCTGGTTCATCTCGTCGGGCGAACGGATCGGGCCAAGCGCCTGTTCTTCGAGGCTTCTGGCTCGCCCGTCCCAGTCGAATCGCTCGTAGAACCCGACATTCAAAAGGGACGGCGTGTTGCGGCCCAGCGTCCTGCCGTCGTGACCCTTGCCTCGGGCCAGACCGTCACCAAATGCTTTTTCCGGCAAGTGGCAGGTGGCACAACTCATCCGGTTGTTGCGCGAGAGCCGAGGATCGAAGAAGAGTTGTTTGCCGAGGGCGACCTTCTCGGGAGAGGTGGGATTGTCCTTTGGGGCGGGAACCGATGGTGGCAATGGGACAAGAGTGCCTGCCTTCGGATCGTCGCCCCTGGTGAATCCCGCACCGTGGACGAGCACGCCCGCCGTCAGCAGGGTCGCACCGACATGGAACAGAGCGGATCGTGGTCGTTGCATGATGTCTCCCGTTGGACAGACCTGCGCTCATTAAGGGAGCAGATACTCCTCACAGAAGTCGAGGATCGCTTCCGCCTTCTCTTCATCCAGAAGGTCAAGGGCGAGGTGGGCAGTAACGTAGCAGAGAGCGAAAGCCATGAGGTGTCGGTTCTCCAAACCGTGATTGTTCCCTTCAGGGCTGGAGTTCGCCACGTAGTTCGCCAAAGCGACCTTCGTCACTCGATCGGCTTCCGGCCCTTGCAACTTCCGACCTCGGAACTTCAAGCATACGACGGGGGCGAGATGAAAGAGGTTGGTGAAGGCGTCGGGGCTACGAACTGCTCGACCATTCGGTTCGCCGCTGACGTCCGCAATCGCCAGTTTGATTTCGTCGAACCATTCATGAGGCGTTTGTGGCAGCGGACGTTCCTTCACGAATTGTCTACGACTGGAAGTCACGTTGTGGCTCTCATTGGACTCGTCTCATGGCTTCAGCTTCACTTCCCGCTCCCGAGTTAGCCGCAGATCATTCGGATTGGCCTCGCCCCATGCGACCGCACACCGTGAAGCGCTCTGGTAGTCGAAGAACTCTCCCAAAACGAAGTCGATCTTACCACCTTCCCCGATCACCTCGACGATCCACTTCGACTCCGACTTGGCGATGGCACTCACTTTCCGCTCGACGACCTTCGCCTTGACGGGCGAGTAGATGTCGGGGTCGAAGTCGAGCAGCGTCATGTCGGGCTTCTCCTTCGACTGGAGTTCTTCTGCCCGAGCCGGAAGGCCAGATCGGGCGAAATGGCATTGCCGAACTTGTCCTTCGCCTGAATATGCAGGTGGATGACGCCCGCTCCCGTTCTGCCCGTGACGCGGAGCTTCGTATCAGGAGCGACGATGTCTCCGACCTTCACATGGGACGCCGTGCCATGAAGGTATTGGATCAGCGTGCCGTCCCAGACCTGCACGGTGATCGTGCCCCACGGGCCGTCTCCAGACTTCACGACGATGCCATGAACTCCGGCCTTGAAATCGAGTGGAACTGGCTTCTCGTCCGGTGATGGCCGTGACGAGAAATTCACGCCTTGATGTGTGCGTAACTCCTCGGCGTCCTTCAGGACGGAGTCTGAAGTGGTCCCCAAAAAATGGTCCACCAGATGGGGTCCACCTCAGGCATCAAAATGCAGGGTGCCCCACTCCGTTGTGACGTCCACATCGAGCGACAGCCGAAATCCGTGCCGTGCCGAAACTCAGTTTTTCATTCCAAAAGACTTGGGCGCTGGTCCCCTGGTCGGCCCTCGCCACGAGATCACACCGGTCTCTTCTTCAACGAAGTCAAGGAGCCTCAATGCCACAGGCCGAATCAGAACCCAGCAAGATCGTGCCCCTTCTCAGCAAAGGCCAGGCAGAGAATTTCTTCACATACCAAGCCATCGGCACGGGCCTATTCTGGGCGCTGGGCGGGCTGACCAGCGGGTTTTCGCTGGTGATGGTCGCTGCGTGCGGGCTGGGGGCGGTGATGAATCGGGGGAGTCGCAACGACTGCAGCCCCGACCAGGAAACAAACATCGAGTAGCGACTCGTGAATTCTTCCAGGGGAGGGGCAAAGGTGTTCGGCGGGCGATGTCGGCTGGGATGGTGCCAGGTGAGGTGTAGAAACCGGTGGCGAACGTCCAAAGTCAGCGAAGGGATGAGACAGCCCGCCCCACACACAGTGTGGGACGGGCTGTCGTTCCACTGACCCAACTCAGGCCACGCCGGTCACGACGCCCCTGCCGACGGTCTTCCCGCCTTCCCGGATGGCGAAGCGAGTGCCCATCTGAATGGGAACCGGCTTTTCCAACACGACCTTCATCCGCACATTGTCGCCCGGCAGGCACATCTCGGCCCCGAGGAGATGCGATGCGCCCGTGACATCGGTTGTGCGGAAGAAGAACTGAGGTTTGTACCCGTCGAAGAACGGAGTGTGTCGACCACCTTCCTCCTTCGACAGGACGTAGACCTCGCACTCGAACTCCGTCGTCGGCTCGATCGAGTTCGGAGCCGTGACAACCTGCCCACGACTCACCTGATCGTGCTTGATGCCCCGCAGCAGAAGGCCGACGTTCTGTCCTGCCTTCCCCGTGTCGAGCGGATGGCGGAACGCTTCGACGCCGGTGCAGACGGTGTTGATCGTCTCGGTGAGACCGGCAATCTGCACCTTGTCGCCGACCCGAACCTGGCCCTGCTCGATCCGGCCCGTAACGACCGTGCCACGACCCTCGATCTGGTGGACGCCTTCGATGGCCATGAGAAATGGCTTGTCGAGGAGACGCTTCGGCTCCGGGATGGCCGTGTCGAGAGCATCAAGGAGTTCCTCAATGCACCGACGTGCCATCGGGTCCGCCGGGTTCTCCAGCGCACCCCTGGCGTTGCCCCGGATGACCGGAACTTCGCCGCCGTAGCCGTATCTCGCCAGCAACTCACGGACCTCCATTTCGACGAGATCGATGATGTCTGGGTCATCCACCAGGTCGCACTTGTTGATGAAGACGACGAGATGCTCGACGCCCACCTGGCGAGCCAGGAGGATGTGCTCCCTGGTCTGCGGCATGGGACCGTCCGCCGCCGAGCAGAGGAGCACAGCGCCGTCCATCTGGGCTGCCCCCGTGATCATGTTCTTGATGTAGTCGGCATGGCCGGGGCAGTCGATGTGGGCGTAGTGCCGCTGGTCCGTTTCGTACTCGACATGGCTGGTGATGATCGTGACGGTCTTCGAGTCGTCCCGCACGATCCCGCCCTTGGCGATGTCGGCGTACGCTTTTGCCTTGGCCAGTCCCTTCTGACCCTGGACAGCCAGGAGCGCTGCCGTCAGCGTCGTCTTTCCGTGGTCGATGTGTCCGATCGTTCCGACGTTGATGTGGACCTTCATGGCTCGGTCTCTCCCTTCAATGAGAGGCCCGGCTGCACACACTGCTCAGCCGCCGGGGTGAGCCGCCCCGACAACCTTTTTGATGCGACGAGCATCTCCAGAACAGCGACACAGCCAAAAAAAGAACCCGCCTGAGCCGAAAGGCCGAGGCGGGTTGATTCCGTGTTGATGGATTCAGTTCCGCACCGGCTCCGGGCCTTCGTCGGTGTCCGACGAGGTGGTCAGAGTTGAGAATGTGCGGGTGAACGTGGTCATGACTGATCTTCAGCGTGGTTTGATTCGGGAGGAGGGACACGGCTTCCGAGGAAAGGTTCGGGGGCAATCACGGAATCCCTGATTGATCCGACTTTGGCCGGAGTGTCCTGGATCGGAACATCCGAGATCTCGTCGAGGGAATCCCTCGCTGCGCTCCGAGGCGTGAACGGTCCCTGGACTCACTCGTCGGCATTCGAGTCCTTCTTCTTCGATGCACGGGTTCGGTGATAGGGCTTCCCGCTCTTGTAGAGCTCGAGGCGCTTTTCGAACGCGGCCTTCGTTTCGGCGTGGCTGTTCTTCTCGATCGCTTCGGTCTCCGTTGCGATGGCCTTCTTGAAGTCGCCGGCCTCGGCGTACGACGCGGCCAGCGTGTCGAGTAGGAGCGAGTTCTTCCTCTGCGTGATGCGAACCGCCTTTTCGGCGGCTTCAACGGCTTCTGTCCCATTACGGAGCGCAGCGACGTGTCGTGGGCAAGGCCGAGCATCTGGCGAAAGGGCCCAGCCCGCTGTTCTTCGTGATGTCGCTCTCCGCCGAAGTGTTCGATGCGAAGACGCTCTACGAGCAGGAAGAATGCGGCCCCGGCAACATGGAAAACCGCATCAAGGAGCAGCAGCTGAAGCTGTTCGCCGACCGCACCATTGGGGAGACCATGCGGGCCAACCAGATCCGGCTGTGCCTGTCGACGGCCGCCTCCATCGTGATGCAGGCGCTGCGGAACTTCAGGCTTGTAGGCCGACACCCACACGGAATCTCCGCAGAACCCGTCCTCAAAACCGAGCCAGCGGCCCACCCTCCCAACGAACTCACGTCCCGAAACTCAACCGCGCCCCAACTCCGCCCCGAATACTCCCTCAAAACAACCCTTGGCGAGAAAAGCAGGTTAGTCGAGGATGGAGTTCGATTTCTTGGGGCGGCCAAGCGATGACTTTTCCGCGCGACGATGCACCTTTTTACTCAAGCAGTTCAAGGTAAGGGTCGAGCCCCATCGCCTCGTAATCCCTGAGCCGGTGTTCTTCGAGCTCGAGCAACTGCCGGCGCCGCGTGGCGTCGAGCGCTTCGTGCCTTCGTTGAGCTTTGCGAAACAACCGGAGCAGACCACAGGAGAGCTCGGAACGACCGCCGCAGTGTGCCGCCAGCTGGATGCGGGCGACCTGGCTTTCGGGCAGGATTTTCAGCAGATCGTCCTCGAGCGACAGGAACTGCTGGAACGATCCCGGGTCTCCCTGCCGGGCCGAACGTCCGGCCAGCTGTCGATCGATGCGGGCGGACGTGTTCATCTCGGTGCTGAGGACATGCAGGCCGCCGGCTGCGCGGGCGGGGGCATCGAGCAGGATATCGGTGCCGCGTCCGGCCATGTTGGTCGCGATGGTGACGCGCCCCGCCTGGCCCGCAAGGCGCACAATCTCGGCTTCCTGGGCGTCCTGACGGGCATTGAGCACCACGAACGGGATCTCACGACGTTCGAGGACCTGCGCCAGCGCTTCGGACGCCGAGACCGTCGGTGTCCCCACCAGAATCGCCCGCCCCTGTTGCCGCAGCGATTCGATCGAATCGGCCACAGTCTCGTACTTCGCTTCCATCGTCAGGAAGATCCGCGGCTTCATGAGACGCCGCAGCGACGGCCAGTTCGTTGGGACTCGAACGACAGAGATTCGATAGGTCTTTCCCAATTCGGCGCGGGCCGGAAGGGCCGTACCGGTCATCCCCGCGAGATTCGAGTACTGACGGAAGAAGTTCTGCATCGTGATCTGAGCGGCTCGAACGTTCGCTTCCGACAGAGGGACCTCTTCCAGCGTTTCGACCGCCTGATGCAGACCGTCCTGCCACTTTCTCCCCTCCGCGATGCGGCCAGTCGATTCGTCCACGATATGCACTTCCTCGTCTCGAACGATGTATTCGCGATCGCGTCGAAAGGTGAGGCGCGCGGTGAGGGCCTTTTCGACCGTGCGATAGAGGGAGTCGACGTGGAATCCACTGAAGCCGTCGGGCTTGCGTGTGAGAATAGTCTTGCGACATCCCGTTTCCGTCAGATGAACGGAGCGGGACGCCGACTCGAATCGAAAATCGACGTCCTCCCGCAATTCGGTCGCCAGGTTGCGGGCCCAGTGGTGCAGCGACTTCTGCACGGCGCTGGCAGACTCGGCAATGCCAATGACCAGCGGGACGCGGGCTTCATCGATCAGCAGGCTGTCGGCCTCGTCGACCAGAGCAAAGTGAAAGCCGCGGTGAACCGTTGCGGCGTGCCGCGACGGCGCGTTGTCCGCCGGCGTCATCGCCAGGCGATCCCGCAGCAGGTCGAACCCCATCTCCTTCGCAGTGCCATAGGTGATGTCACACGCGTACGCCTTCCGTCGGGAGGCCGGGTCAGACTCCTGCTGGATGCAGCCGACCGTGACGCCAAGTCGATCGAAGAGAGGGCGAACGAGATCGGAATCCCTCCGGGCCAGGTAATCGTTCGATGTCATCACATGGCAACCCATTCCCTCCAGCGACCGAAGAAAGGCCGGCAGGATCGCCGTCAACGTCTTTCCTTCGCCGGTCTGCATCTCGGCGATGCGGCCTTCGAACAGAATGATTCCTCCAAGAACCTGCACCGGATAGTGCTCGAAGCCCAGGGTGCGCCGCGTCGATTCGCTGATGAGAGCGAAGGCCTCGACGAGGGCATCGCCGAGCGGCGCGCCGCTGCGGATCCGCCATCGCAGGTCCAGCGCTCGTCGCCGGAGCTCCAAGTCGTCACAGGCGCGAAGTCGGCGCGTGGCGCGCAGCACTCTCCGCACGCGGCGGCCTCTGCGACTGAAGCGCCAGGCCGTCGCGCCCAAGTGATGAACGGCATTTCTGAACCAGCGGAAAGCCACAGGAGTTGCCGATTGGTCAATAACGCCGGGGGACCCGTTCGCACGGGCGGTCCGGTCAGAGCCGGAAGTAGAACGTGCGCCGGGCCCATTCCCAGACCCATTGCCCCACGGTTCGCGAAGTGAGGGCCCGGGCGCGGCCGTGCAGCTCGTTCGTCAGCGGCAGCCGGGCCGCATCCAGCGGGACCGTCGCCTGGTACGCGGTGCTCATCAGACGCTCGCGCCCCGACGAGTCGGTCAGCGTCGGCACGTCGCCGCCACTGCGCTGCGAAATGCCGCCGGGAGCGAACTCCGAATCGCGCTTCGAGATTTCACTCACCGTCGCGTGAAACGTGATGTCCGGAAGGTGCTCCAGCTTCACCGCGACCGAGTGGCCAGCGGAAAAGTCGTTGCGGTGACGCTGATCGATCAATAGGACGGCGTCCACGGTTTCACCCCGGGAGAGACTCATCAGATGAGTTTTCGCTTCCAGGAGCGATCCCAGGTTCTTCTCATCGAGCGGAGTGCCGGACCATTGCGGCAGCTGCGACATCGTCTTGGACTCGCGAGGCGACGAAGTCGTGGCCGGAGCCAGCACGATCCCATCTTCGGGAGCAAGGATCGTGAGACATCGCTCATGGTCCAGAGCTTCGTCCAGCTGCTCCTGAAGACTTTTCAATCGCGCAGTCGCGATCTGTTCCTGCGAAATCCGGTCGAGCGCGTGAAGCGTTTCGCACTCCACCCGCGTCGATTGAATCCTGGTGCGGAGAACCGGAATGCGATCTTCGATTTCCGGGTTTGAAAGGCGGACCAGAAGCTGCCCCTTCCGGACGACTTCGCCCGGTTTCACGAGAATCTCCACCACCCGCCCGGGCACTGTCGAGAAGACGCTTTCGAGCTGTCGCGGCTTCACGTACAGGTCGACATCGATCGGAAGTCGCAGCGGGATGAGCGCGGCCGCGGCGAGGAACACCATCAGCGCGATACCAACCCACTGCAATCGACCGGGCCGCCGCTCGTCGAACCGTTGCGCTTTCATGAGACGGAATCCGCTGCGAGCGATCGAGATTGTGGAGACGCCCAGCACGGCGACGACCGCCATCAGTCCCAGGCTTTGCAGTTGAAACGGTTTCAGGGCGTTGGCCAGGAAGAGGACAATTCCGAAGGTGACCGTCCAGCGATAGACGAGCGAGGCGATCGCATAGGGAATGAGCCATGGCGGGCGGTCCCCCGGATCAAAAGGGTCGGGCTGTGGGCGGGAACGAAACACGATCCACGCCGCGAAGTCCCGCAGCGCCGCGTCCGAGCGGGCCCGCAGGTTGGGAATCCCGCACAGGTCGGACAGGATGAAATAGCCGTCGAGCCGCATCAGCGGATTGGCATTGAAAAGGACCGTGGAGACGGAAGACGTCACCATCAGGTTCAGGCAGAGGAAGTGAAACGTTCCGGGCGTCGTGTTCCACCAGAGGATGAAGGCGACGGCTGACAGGATCGATTCGAGGTACATGCCGGCGGAGGCAATGAGCATGCGCTTCCACCGCTCGCGAAGCATCCACGAATCGGTCGTGTCGCAGTACAGCGAAGGACTGAAGACGAGCAGCATCATCCCGATTTCGTGGCACTCGGCTCCGAGGCGACGGCAGCTGATGCCGTGCCCGAGTTCGTGAATGAGCTTGGCAAAGGCGATCGTGGCCCAGAGCGAGAGGAGATTGGCCCCGCTGAAGAACGCGTTGAATGCGGGAAGCCGGCGCTCGAATTCGTGAAAATGAATCAGCAGCCAGAACAGCGTCGAAGCGATCAGCGCGCATCCGAAGACGAGGCCCATCGGACGGAACAGCCAGCCAAGGAACGGATCGGCCAGCGCGAGCCCGGTCTCGGGCTGCCATCCGAAGGCGCGAATCGCCAGCGGGTTTCGCCACCGTTCGAAGATCCTGGAGCGGTGCTGCTTTCGATCCGAATCGAGAAGCTGCATCGCCTGGCCAGGCCGCGTCCCGACGGTGAGGCCTCGTCGATGGACTTCCACCAGTTGCCGCTGGATGTCGGTGATCCGGAATTCAACCGCGGGAAACTTCCGCTGGAGAGAATCGCGGATCTCCTCGACGCTGCGATGTCCGTCAAGCAGTTCCAGCAGGTGCCACTCGGCAGCCCCCAGTCGATGATAGGCGAGCCCGACAGGCTCCTTCACGACCAGCGACGCCCCGCCCTGCGCATCGATCTCGACGCAGGAGAGATCCTGTCTTTGCAGCAGTCGCACGGGACGCTTCAGCGATGGAAGGGACATCCTGAATCAGCCTCGCGGGGCTGCGGAAACCGAGTTCTGGACATCTGGGCGTAAAGTCATTCGGCGGGCTCAGCCTTGAGTGGGAGGCAGGCCACCGGTTGAGGGGTCTTCCCATCAACAGATGTCGACAACGACATCTGTTGGCCGTACGATCTTAATCGCCGCGTTGTCGGTCGCAATGAAATTCTCCTGTTGTGGCGTGCTTCCCGAATGTCCGGCTCCGTTTCCCCGACCAGCCCGGACGCCCTCCTTCCGCTCGTTCGGCTGCTCGAGACGATCGCGGCCACGGATTCTCCCGTGGACGACTTTCTTGCCGCCCTGAGCGGCGCGATCGCCGCCTGGGTCCAATCTGACGGTGCAGTCGTCTGGATGTCCGAAGCGGTCGGATGGAAGATTCGAGTCGCGAATCTGGAAGGACAAGAGCGGCGATCGCTGGAGACGATCGCGTCCCCCCCGCTGGCCAAGATTCTTTCGGACGTCTGCCAGTCGGGAGTCTCGGCCGTCATCCCTGAGGGTGGCCCGGGAGGCGCCCCGTCGCGGACGTCGCTCGTCATCCCGTTGCGACCGGAGGGAGAGAAGCCGCACGCATTCCAGGTCGTGGTGACGGGGCGGAATGAAGACACCTGCCGTGAGTTGATCCGATGGCTTCGCGGAATGGTCCAGCAGGTGACGACGTCGCGGGCTCAGCGGAAGACGTCAGGTCGCTCCGATTCGTTCTTCGAGTCGCTCGAACCATTCACTCTGGCGCTTGGACGCTCACTCCGGACGCGAGATGTTTCCACCGTCGCGGCCAATGACGGTCGCGCTCTGTTGAATTGCGATCGCGTCTCGGTGCTCGAACGGCGCGGGCGGCGCGTCCGCACCCTGGCGGTCAGCGGGCAGGCGTATGTGCATCGCCGCTCTCCCGTCATTCGATCCCTTGAACGGCTGGCGCGCAGCGTTCTGCGACAGCGTGACTCGCTCGTTTTCTCGGGAGGAGAGGAAACGATTCCCGCCGACCTGGCGAAGCTCCTTTCGGATTATCTCATCGAAAGCAACGCCCGCGTTCTGCTGATCGTGCCGCTCATCGAGAACGAGCCCGAGATCCCGGCGTCGGAGCGCGAGAAGCAGCGGAACCGCCGTCCCGCGCTGGTTATCGGGGGGATCGTCTTTGAGCAGATCCGGGATGGCGATCTCTCGGACCTCTTCCGCGAACGATGCGAACTGCTGTCGCGCCATGTCGCGTCGGCGCTGACTCTGGCGCGGACCCACGAGCAGATCTTTCTTCGTCCCCTCTGGGCGGCCATCGGCCGGTGGAAGGACGGTTTGCTGGGTTGGCCTCTGGTCCGTACGGCGATTTTTCTTGGCCTGGCCGCGGCAGTCGCGTGGATCCTGATCTTCGTCCCCTGGCGGTTTCGCATTGATGGGGTAGGACAGTTGATGCCCGCGCGGCAGCAGAACGTGTTTGCCCCATGGGACGGAGAGATCGTCGAGCTCGCGGTGCAGACCGGGCACACGGTCTCCGAAGGGCAACCATTGTTAAGGATCAAGAACCATGAGTTGACGGCGCAAGTTCTATCGCTTCAGAACCAGATCCTCGAGAAGGAACAGCTCATCGCCGCCCTGGACGCCCAGATCGACGAGTCGACGAAATCCCCCGATCGGAACGAGGAAGTCAAGGTCCGTGGGCAGCGCGAGCAGGCGCGGGTCGAACTCGTCGGCTTGAAGACTCAGCATGGCGTTCTGAAGCAGCGGGAATCCGAGCTGCTCGTACGCGCGGAGCGGGCGGGGGTGGTGGTGACGTTTCAGGTGCAGGAACTTCTTCTGCGGCGTCCTGTCCGCCGCGGCGAACTCCTTCTGGAAATCATGGATGACACGGGACCGTGGCGGCTCGAGCTCAAGATCCCCGAACGCCACATCGGCCATCTGCGCGAAGCGCAGGGGCAAGCCGAGTCTTTGCCGGTCGAGTTCGTCCTGGGAACTCGTCCCGACACGACCTGGACCGGAACGCTCGATCGGCTGGCAACGCGGACCTCAACATCCGAGGATGGCGAACACGTCGTCGAAGCTTATGCATCCATTGGTAACGACGTGACCGATCGCCGAATCGGCGCCGACGTCCGCGCCAAAATCGACTGCGGGCATCGGTCCCTGGGTTACGTCCTGTTCGGCGACGCCATTGATTTCGTCCGACGGCGGGTTTTCTGGTGAAGCCGTTCTTTCCTTTGAAACGGCCTGAAACCGTTCCAGCAAAACAATATGGTACATAAATTCAGGAGTTGATTGATCGTTGAATTAAGCTTCGGGACGTCGGTAGTATCTGAACACTACAATGATTGCGACTTTTCGATCTGTGTCAGAATCCGTGGGCAAATCCGGACTACTCCGCAGACGAAGTTCCGAGTTCAGCCGCTGCAGCAACGAATTCAAGGCGGGCCCGTATGTTCCGTCATATCCAGCGGATCGTGCGAAACCTTCGCGCACTGTTGCCGGCGCTCAATCCCTTGAAGGATTGGAATGGCCCGCGTCGTGACCGCCGTCGGCCCTGGCGACCACTCGCCCTCGAATCGATGGAAACGCGGACGCTCCTCTCCGCCACCGCGTACCTGGATTTAAATTCGACGAACACCGTCAACGAAGGAGAGGCGACCAGTCTGAGCGGTTACGTCAGCCTGCCAGCTCAGAGCCAGGGGCAGAGATATGACGAAATCCGGATCTACCCTACGAACGGTTCGGATTCCGTGTCGTTCGGCGCTGCCAACGGGGGCGTCAGCGGGCCCATCAACTTCACGATGACGTATGCCGACAACGGCACGTTCACAATGACGGGCCAGGCTCATTCGACGCAGTACAGCGAGCCGTATACGTACTTCGCCGGCTTCGGAGGGCCTCCCTGGAATCGTTATCCGATCTTTCGCACGGGTTACAACACGATCCCTGCTTCCTGGGGCCCGCTGGACAGCGCGACCGTCACAGTGTTGAACGTCGCGCCGTCGTTCGTGTCTTCCACCCTGGGTGGGACGTATTCGGAAGGGCAGGCCATCCCATTCGTCGTGGTCGCCAGCGATCCCGGCCGCGATCGCGTGACGGTCGATCTCGACTGGGATGGAAACACGAATACGGTCGAGTATTCCTCGTCCCCCAGTTCCGAGACCACAGGCACTCGTGCCATCGGCATGACACTCCCGGGCTTTTCGGATGGTTCCACTTCCGGCACCCCGATCACTATCCGTTACCGTTTGCGGGATGAAGACGGGGGGACGACCAGTTGGCAGACGTTGCGGACGATCTCGATCACCAACACGACCCCGAGCCTCACGTCCCACAATCTCCCCTCCACCACTCAGGAAGGGTCACCTTTCACGCTGACGCTGACGGGGACGGACGCGGGGCAGGACCGCCTCCGTTACGACGTCGACTGGGGCGACGGGACGACGACGAACGGCGATTTCGGCAGCAACGTCTCGGGGTCGCGCAGCCAGAGTCTGACGAAGACTTACGCCGACGGATCCGCGGCGGGGAACAACTACACCGTCCGCGTGCGCGTCTTTGATGACGACGGTGCGGCGAGCGATTGGGTCACGCTCGGTGCGATTCGTGTCACCAACGTCGCCCCCACGGCCAGCATTCCGACGATCAGCGAGATCCGTCAGGAAGGCCGCGCTCTGCAACTGACCGCTTCCGCCTCGGATCCCGCGGGCACCAGCGATCCCCTGACCTATTCGTGGCGGGCTTATCGCGAAGGAAGTGCGGTCGAGCTGGCGTCAAGCACGGGACAGGGGCTGAATACGTTCCAGTTCACGCCCCCCGACGATGGCAGCTACCGCGTCGACCTGACCGTCACCGATGGAGATGGCGGAAGCGTCAGCGTCCAGCGGACAGTGAATGTCTCGAATGTCGCGCCGACCGCTTCGATCACCTCGATCAGCTCGCCGCGCGAAGTCGGGGCCGAGATCACAATCACGGCATCGGCGAGCGATCCGGCGGGAGCGAATGACTCGTTGACCTATCAGTGGGTGGCCGTGCGGAGCTCGGACCAGCAGACCGTGGCGACGGCCACCGGGTTGAACCAGACGTCGTTCTCCTTCCTGCCGACCGAAGAGGGCGACTACGAAGTCCGTCTGAACGTC
>JADZEF010000384.1 GCA_020850695.1 Planctomycetaceae bacterium
ATGTCGCGAATGCCATCCCGATCCGAAGCAGGCCGCCGCCAATGCTTCCGCTCCTCCGTCCGAACCGGTTCGAATCCTGGGAATCAACTCATGTCGTGTCTGCCACAGTCCACGACAGGTGAGGACGCTTCCGTTGCTGGACGTCGCGGGGCAGCCGGCGCCGACGTCCGATGGTTCCATTGCCGCGCCGTCGATGGAAGCGGGCGGGGTCCGTCACGGCTGCGTCGACTGTCACAGTTTTCACAATGGGGATGGCACGGGAACGCGTCAGGGGGTCGGCGCCCCGGTCCGGAATCCGCTTCGAGCCCACGGGGCGTGGACGCTCGAAGACTTCAATCGGGGGTTCAAGCCGTGATCGCGAGGGGCCAATGCTGATACCGCGGCTTCTGGAACTCCAGAGGAACGGCGACTATCTGGATGATGACGACTTGACGTCCGCCGCCGCCGAGGCGGGCGTCCCGCGGTATCGCGTGGAAGAAGTGATCAGCTTCTTTCCTCACTTCCGTCGCACGCCGCCTCCGAGGGTCCTCGTCCAGGTCTGCCGCGACATGACCTGCCACTTCCGCGGAGCGGCTGCGATCAAGGAGGAAATCGAGCGCGCCATCCGCGAAAACCCGCTGGCCGATGTGCGAGTGGAAGGCGTCTCGTGCCTCGGCCGGTGCGATCGCGGTCCCGCCCTGTGCGTCAGCCGCTTTCTCCGGCAGAAGGGAGTCAAGGCGAAATCGCTCTTCGCCGGCGAAACCGGCGACAAGGACGAATCGCATGGCGGGCATCACGGCACTGAGAGCATCTACCTTGCCGGGGAACATGCGGATGCGGCCGCTGTGCGGGATCGATTCCGGACCATCGTCGAGCAAACCTATCAACTGGCGGAAAAGGAGTCTGCGCAACATCGCGTGGTTGCTGGAAGGCCGGCAGTCCCACGTCCGCCCCATGCCGTGCACTATCCTTCGCCCGACCTGGATGCGGAGTACGCGGGAGCGGAAGACTGGCGGCAGTGGAAGATCAATGTTTACTCGCGTCCGCGCCGGCCGGACGGAGAGTGGATGGGCTTTGACGCGGTCCGGCTGTTCATCGAGCGCTGCCGTGAAGCCAACCGCCGCGCCACGCCCCTCGTTCAAAGCGGCGACGAATTGAAGGCCGCCGCGTCGACTCTGAAGCGGCTCGAAGCAAAGCGCCGCACGGATGCCGATGCGTTCGAAATGACGAGCGAGGCCTTCAAATCGCTGGGGGCCGCCGAGTCGGCGCTGAAGCGTGCGGCCGCGGGGTGGAAGGGAAAAAGCGATGAAGCGACGGTGCGAGCCGTCGCTGCGATTAATGACATGGTGGCCAGCACGGTCGAGGTCATGAAGTCGCTTCTGGTCATCGACAATGAGGAAGTCACTCCGGAAGAACGGACGAACAAGCTGAGGACCGGCGTCGAGATTCTCAACCGTAATGCCGACCGGTTGCTCAATCCAAGAGGGGAATTCCCGTTGGAGACCGCGGCGAATTCACCTTTTTTCGTTCCGCCAGACCTCGTCGAAGACTGGTTCAAAGTTCTGAAGAACTCGCGGCTGCTGGGAATGGGAGGGGGGGGCGCTCCCGCGGAAGGGAAGTGGCGCAGCGTGCGCGACAGCGTCCGCCGAATGAAGGAGATCGGCAACTTCAGCGCGGCGTACATCGTGGCGAATGGAGACGAAAGCGAGCCGGGAACGTTCAAGGACCGCGAGCTGATGCTGAGGTGTCCCGAGCTGGTGGTCGAAGGAGTGATCATCGCCGGCCTGCTGACGGGCGCGACCAAGGGCTATATCTTCATCCGGCACGAATACCAGGAGCAGATCGAGCGGATCAGCGCGGCGATTCGCACGGCCCGCGCCGCACGAATCTGCGGGCCGGATGTTCTCGGGACCGGAATTTCGTTCCCGGTGGAAGTGTATGTCAGTCCGGGAGGCTACATCTGCGGGGAACAGAGCGCGCTGCTCGAGGCGATCGAGGGCCGTCGCGCCCAGCCGCGCGATCGCCCTCCGGAACTGACGGCCAACGGACTGTTCGGAATGCCGACGTTGGTCAGCAACGTGGAGACATTCGGCTGGACGCCCGCCATCTTTCTCGAGGAGCAGGCCGACCCGACGTGGTATCGTTCCAAGTCGCGCGACAGCATGGGCTGGCGGCTCTTTTCGATCAGCGGCGATGTCGAGAAATCCGGCGTCTACGAGATGGAGGTGGCGGAGACGCTGGGGGACCTCGTGGCGCGCGCTGGCGGCGTGATGGGCGGTCTCGACAATCTCGGCGCGATCGCGACATCGGGCCCCTCGGCCGGCTTCGTTCCGCGGTTCCTCAAGATCAGGCCGGAAGGCTTCGAAGCCCGTTGGGAAGCGGTGAAACGCGCGGCGGCCCGCACGCCCCGCAACGAGCGGGATGAGAAAGAAATCCGCATCGCGAACTCCATCGTTCGCCTGTTGACGGACGACGTCCGCCAGTCGCTGAAGCTCGACGTCCTCTCGATGCCGCTGGACCTGGACCTCTTCCGGTCGATCGACGAACTCCTCGGGGTGCGCACCGGAATGCTGCTGGGGGCAGGACTGGTGGTCTACTCGCGCGACCGCAATATGCTCGATCAGGCGGCCAACGCGACATCATTCTTCAAGAATGAGACGTGCGGGAAGTGCGTTCCGTGCCGACTGGGATCCAAGGTCCTGGCAGAGCTGGGGGGCGACCTGGTCGCGGGAAAGAGCGACCTGCGGATTCTGACGGATGCCCGCGATTGCGGTGTGTACGCCCTCGACGAGGCGATGGAGCACACGTCGATCTGCTCGCTGGGAAAGTCGGCGGGGAAGCCCCTGTCGAGCTGGTTCGAACACTTTGACGCGAGCGAAGACGACGCGTCCGGCGCGCACTCGGAGAGGGGCTGATCATGGCGGAAGAACGACGCGTCCGTAGTCAGCGCGAAGGGAGCGACTCGGATTGGGGCCGCGACGACGATGATCTCGTCAAACGCTACGAAGATCCGACGATCTCTCAGTTCCGCGACATCGTGACGATGCGCGTCGACGGGATCGAGGTGACGATTCCGCGGGCCGTCCCGATGACGGACGCGCAGGGCAACATTCTGCTGCAGCCCGACGGTCGTCCCATTCCCCGCTGGAGCACGATCTACGATGCCGCCGCGCAGATCTGGGGAGACAACAAGGACGAACTCGATCGCCGCATCCCGGTCCTCTGTCATCGAGACCATCTCGCTCCCGTGGGCGTCTGTCGTGTTTGCTCGGTCGTCGCGCCGAAGGGAACGACGATCCGCGGGCTCGTTCCCGCCTGCATGCATCGCGTCGAAAAGGACATGGACGTCTCGACCCGCTGCCGCGACGTGGCCAACGATCCCAACGTCAATCCCAAGCTGAAAGCCGGACTGGAAGAGTGGATCCCGAAGGTTCGCAAGTCGACGCAGATCCTGACGGAGCTTCTCGCGGGAGAGCACCTGAGGAACACCTCACCGCGGCACCAGCTCTACCGCAATGAACTCGAGCGTCTGCACACTCCGTCTCCGCTCCTGGATGGGAGTGCTCCCGTTCCGCTGGAAGCGCAGGCCACCGCCAATGTCGCGGGCGAGATGGAAACGTCCGAAGCGGGGGGAACCGGCCTGGGCGCCGCTCCCTTCCGACTGAAACTCGCGACCGACGAACGCGACGTCCAACTGCATCCGCGCTCACGCCCGCTGGAAGCTCCGCAGAGGCTCTCGGGCCAGTCGGACAAGGAATGGTTCGAAACGGAGAACTTCCCCTACTCTTCGCGTTCGATCATCGTCAACCACGACAACTGCATCCTTTGCGATCGCTGCGTCCGCAGCTGCACCGACGTCAAGAAATTCAAGATCATCGGCCATACGGGAAAAGGGGCCAGTACGCGGATCGCCTTCGATCTCGACCGGATCATGAACGATTCGGACTGCACTCAGTGCGGAGAATGCGCGACGGCCTGCCCCACCGAGGCCCTGGTGTTCCGCCGAAGAATCGCTCCCAGTCGCTGGAAGGTCGACCCGGCGGCCCGGCCCGACGACGACTCAAAGCCTTCCCTGACGATCAGCCCCGACTTCGACGAACCGCTCCCCGCCGGCTCGGGACTGCTTGATTTCGAAGAGATCTACGACATCGAGCTGGTCGACGCGCAGCGGAGGAAATTCTACCCGTTCCGCGACATCCCGATCCCTTATCTGATGTGGAACGAGGGGGCGGTGCGCGTCCGGCATTTCAAGGAAGGGGAGCTCATCGCGCGGGAAGACGAATACGCCTCGACGGCATTTCTGATCCAGGAAGGCACCGTCGAAATTCTGCGGATGACGCCCGAGAACAAGCCGCAGCCCGCCGGCTGGAAGTTCTGGCGGAAGCCGGCGCCGGTCGCCGAAACACGAAAGCCGCCGGAGCCAAAGCAGTACTACCCCATGGACATCATCGTGGGGGAACTGGCCTGCTTCTCGGGCACGAAACGCAAATTGTCGATCCGCGCCTTCACGGACGTGGTCGCCTTCGAAGTCACACGCAACCTGCTCGACATGATGCGTCGGACGCCCGCGGTGCGCCGGCGTCTTGACGAAGTGCTGGTCAAACGCGAGGCGGAAATCTGCCTCGCGAGCAATCCCCTGTTCCTCGGCCTCAAGCTGACCGACGATCAGAAGACCGAAATCAAGGACAGCCTTCTCGCTTACACGGAACCATGGCAGGACAACCTTCCGCCGTTCGAGAACCAGTTGCGGCGCCGGAAGATCGTCCGTTATTCGCACGGTCAGCGGATCATCCGCGAAGGAGCCTCGGCGGACGACTTCTACATCGTTTACCGCGGCTTCGCCCGGGTGACGGTGGAAGTCGAGGGGCGCGAAGTCGAAATCAATGTCATGGGGGAAGGAGACTATTTCGGCGAAGTGGCGTTGCTGGGCCAGTTCCCCGAAGAGTTGAAAAAGCTTCCGGCCGAGCATCGGGGCCGCGTGCGAACCGCGACGGTCACCGCCATCGGAGATGTCGATCTCCTGCGGATTCCGAGCAAGGCGCTGAAGCCGGTGCTCGATACGAATCCGGAACTTCTCGAGCGTCTGGTCGCCATGTGCAACGCCCGCCTGCGGCGGACGCATTCGACGCCGGCCGCGCAGCAGATCGCGGCGGACCACACGCGGCTCGGACTCTACCAGGCTCAGGATCTGCTCGTCCTCGACCTGGAACGCTGCACGCGGTGCGACGAGTGCACCAAGGGCTGCGCCAACTCGCACGGCGACGGAGTCAGCCGGCTCCTTCGCGAGGGGTTGCGGCTCGACAAGTATCTCGTCGCCACGTCCTGCCGGTCATGCCATCAGCCGTACTGCCTCGACGGCTGCCCGGTCGATGCCATTCATCGCAAGGGGGATTCCCTCTCGATCATCATCGACGACCACTGTATCGGATGCAGCCTGTGCGAACGGAACTGCCCGTACGGCTCGATCCAGATGGTCCCCACCGGTTCGGCTTCCATGATGGACGGCATTCGGCGCACGGCCGAAGTGCCGTACCGCGCCGTCAACTGCGACCTGTGCCAGGGACTGGTCGGCGATGACGACGACCCGTTCTGCGTCCGTTCGTGCCCGCACGAAGCGGCGTTCCGCTGGGATGCCACGCAGCTCAAGAACGAGGTGAAGCGACTCAAGACCGCAGCGGAGGATTCCGCATGAGTCACCCTCGCGGGCCGCTCGCCGAGTCGCTCGTCCGTTGCGGCATGGTGCTGGGGCTGGTTGCCGGGACGGCCGGAGCATTCGTCGTGGCGCGCGATCTGGTCTGCGGATCGTTGGAGAGGCGGGCACCCGTGCAATCTCTCGCAGCGCCGTTGCCGCCGGCGACGGTTCCCGCGGCCGGTCAGGCGGTCGGATGCTCGGCCTCGAACTGCCACGGGCATGCGGTCCCGGCGGGGCCGGATCTTCGTCCTGACGACACGTGGCGATGGGCGGCGACGCTCGTTGTCCGGGACTCGGATCCGGACCCGCACGCGAACGCGTGGCACGTGCTGACGGAGCCTGCGTCGATCGAAATGATGCGCCGGTTCAACTCGAATCTCCCCGAGGAGAAGCGCGTCGCGGCGGAGTCGAGCGCGCGGTGCCTCGCGTGCCATTCCCATCCGGCGGCGGCGATCGCGGCCGAAGCGAGGAGTGCGGGGAAGCCATTTGACGAGGAGCATTTTCGTCGGCGGACCGACGGCATCTCGTGCGACACCTGTCATCAGGACAACGCTCGCGGCGAATGGCGGCTGGAACATGTCGGCTGGAATGACCGGACCGATCGGGAGGCGCGCTATCAATCGCTAGAGCTTCCGTTTCTCAACGACCTGCCGGTGCGCGGGCGATTGTGTGCGGGTTGCCACGTGGGCGCGGCGGAGATCAATGGAAGCGCGGTGCGCCGCGAGGTTGACCACGATTTGATTGCCGCCGGGCATCCGCCTCTTGGATTCGAGTTGCTGGGATCGACGCGACGCCTTCCGAAGCACTGGCACGAGCGCGATCGCCGAGTGAAAGCGGAAGATTCTCAAGCGGCCGCCGACCGGACAATGGCGACCTGGGGAGCCGGCCAGCGGGCCGTGCTCAATGCGTCCCTCGACCTGATGGAGAAGGACGGCCGAGAGACGACCGTGTGGCCCGAGTTCGCCCAGATGCGGTGCTTCGGCTGCCACGACGGGATGGGCAAAGGAAGCCGCGCCGCACTGCGGGCGGGCGGTACGGACGGATCGAGTCTCTGGCGACGCGGGGTCGAGCTGCAAAGCCTGTTCGATTCGCCACCGGCCCCCGTCGAGGAGTTCCTGCACGAGTGGTCGCGTCTGGCTCTGAAGGAAGACGATGTGCGGCGACTGATTCCCGAGGTCCGCAACGCCATCGAATCTCATCCGGCAAGCGTCGACACGCTTCGGAAAGCGATCGAGCGACTGCAGCAGAGGAATGGGGGGCTCGAGCGGCTGACCTGGGACGAAGCGGCCTGGCTGCGCGGAGCGCTCGCGGCCTTGGAAATCAGTCGACGCAAGGGGGGCGGCGCACTGGATGCGGAGGTGGAGCGCGCCTTCGAAGAGTTGGATGTGGCGTTGATCGCCGATGTCTCTCAGGATCCCGGCTTTCTCGGGATCGTCACGCCACGGCGATATGACCCCCGAAGCACCGGGGCCATCCTGGCCGAATTGATTCGCAAGCTGCAGGCCGTCGACCCGCGCCTGCAGTCGCGGTGAGGCGAATTGCCGGTTGAGGCTGTCCTGTTCGTCGCCTCAGGTCCGGCCGTTCGCGTCGATGCTGGCGAATCGCAGTCCTGCGGGAATCAATCCTCGTGCCGCGGCGAGTTCGGCGAAGAGTTTCAGCCCGCTGCGCTCGGCCGAGCCGAGATGAAAGTGCAGGTTCCGCGTGAGGTACTGGAAGGCCAGTTCCTCAGAAATACCGAGCTTCGGCGCTTCCCGCCGGGCGATGTCGGCGATGCGTCGAATTCCTTCATCCCGGGCGGCGCACAGGGCGGCCTCCACGCCGTCGACAGAAGCGGCCGGCCGTGCGGCCCACAGGGCGAAAACAAACGGCAGTCCAGTCCACCGCAACCATTCTTCTCCGAGATCCCATACCGCCATGAAGGCCTCGTGGGGCGGGAGCATCGCCCGGTCGCCGATCAGCAGCATCGCGTCGGCCGTGCATTCTTCGCAGGACGAACCCATCGGGAGTGGCTGGAGGGCCGGCTCGACGCCGTACCGCTCGCCGAGCATGATCCGCGAGAGAGCCGCGCTCGTTCGCGATCCTTCGTCCAGTGCCAGCGTGCGAATAGTGCCCAGCGGCACGCGGCTGTAGAGCTTGACGCTGAGGACAGGCCCGCGGGTGGCCACGCACGCATCCGAGACGATGCGGTAAGACGGATTTCGCAGAAACTCCACCGAGGGGATGAGGGCCACATCAAGCTGTCCCGCCGTCAATTCGTCCGCGAGACGGCTCGGGTAGTCGAGTACAAGTTCTGACCCGTGCAGGAGTTCTGGCAGGCCTTCGATCAACGGCTTCGAATTGAGGTAGCTGACCGCGCCGATCCGCGAATTTGAACGCGTTCGGCGTCGGCTGGCCGGGGCAGGGCGGGTCATGTCAACCAGGGCAGTCATGGCGATTCTCTCCGGACGGTTCCACCGTCGCGGGGATTATAGACCGTCCGCCGGCGACCGAACACCGAACGCCATCACGGTTTCCTCAACGAACGGCGACTCGGATCAGAGATTGCCTGCACGGGTCCTGCGGGCGACCGTTCGCTCTCTTCCGTCTTGACGCGTTGTCTCCGTTCTGAGACAACCCCGCGCCTCTCTGAAGTCGGTTCATTCGGTGGGATGCAGTGCGCTGCACGGCGTCCCCTGTCGCCGCCCGGCGACGGCTGCCGAAGAACCGATCCTCTCTTCGCAGAATCTCCCCCTGACATCCTGAACCGCATCGCGACGGCAGGCGATTGGCTGCATGTTCAGCCCGCCGCAGGTCGGTGCGTGGCGGTTCCACCGGTCAACGCGGCTCCGAAGCCGTGACGACGCCCGAGCGCGCCGTCCACGGCCTCGGCAAGGAAGCGACCATGCCTCGCCCGAACGGAATCTGGTGGCTGTGCGGCGTGCTGTTGGCCTCGGCCGGCTGCGCGAATCGCATGGAGCTTCAGGCGCTCAAGAACTTCGACTCGGCGCTCGTCGCAGAGAACAAGGACGGCCGGCAGATCGACAAACTGCGTGACGCGACGTCGGAAGACTTCGAGAAGAAGGCGCTCCGAATCGACGATTCGATCGAGGACCTGCGGATCCTTCGCGTTCCGACCGGCAAGGCCGAGATTGTCCACGTCGACGACGTCAGCGAAACCGAGAAAATCGTCTCGGCGAAAGTCGGCGACGGTCAGAAGAAGGTGCGTTATCGTCTCGTCAAGGATACGAAGACCAGGAAGTGGGTGGTCGACGACGTCTACCTGAAGCAGAAGCACGACGGCGTCGAATCGACCAAGTCGGTCACCGAGCAGATGGATCTGCTGTTGTCCGTGCGGGAGTTCCTGCGGTCGTGGGATTCTGGCGACCGCACCAAGGCGCTCGAAGCGACCGCGCCGAAGCTGCGGGAAACCCTCGATCGCGTTCCGCCGGCGCACTTCGCGCGGATCGCCGACCTCGTCGTGGGGCCGAAGAAGGAAAGCTCGCGGATGCGTCCCGAGGCCCAGATGGACGACAATATCGCCATCGTGAAAGTCACCCGGCCGGTCGGTCAGCTCATCCTCACTTACGAATTGATTGACGGCGTGTGGCTCGTGACCGATGCGGCGGTGGAAGCAAAGGAAGAAAGCGACCACATCCCGTCGGTGCAGAAATACGCCATCGCTCTCACGACGGCCGTCGAGTTCCTGCGGGCGTACGAGGCCGAAGATCGCGAGACGCTCGCTCGCGTCTGCTCTCCCAAGTTTTACAAGGGAGGGCTGGAGCCCGCGGATCTCAAGTCGATCGCGCTTCCGAGCGGCGAGGCTCCCGTGCCCGAGCAGAAGTTCCGCATGGTGGCCAAGCGGGCCGAGATGATCCTGCCGACCGAGACCGACCTGGTGAAACTGAGTCTGGTCCGCGAGGAGGCCGCCGATGCCGATTCGGCGGTGCGGTATTTCGTCGAAGACGTGACGATGTACGACAACGGCAGCGGGGAGGAGAAGCGTCTTTCATCGATGTTTACCTCGCAGGCGATGCTGACCGTGTTCTGTGAGGCGTTGTCGGGGCGCGATCTTCCGACGCTGCGGAAGACTTCCACCGCAGATTTCAATCGACGCGTCTGGGACCGGCTGAAGCAGTCGGGGCCCGCGGGGAGCATTCCTTCGGCTTCGACGAACAGCCATACCACGATCGATGACCTGCCGCTGGGGGAGATTCCCCCGGAGACGCCGCAGATCGTCGGCAAGAAATTCATGGGAGCTGTCACCGAGATCAAGGTGCGGCAGGGCGAAGCCGAGTTGACGTATCTTCTGCGGGAAAACGGCGGCCAGGTTCGCGTCGATGACATTCTGATGCCAACCGCCAACCGTCCGAAGTCGCTGAAGGAGACGACCGAGCTGATCGTGCCGCTCCGCGAGTTCGCGGCCGCCCTCGAGCTGCGGGACATGGGACTCGTCCAGCGGGCGAGCTCGACGGACTACAACCGCCTCGTCTGGCGACAGACCGATCGACTGCCGGAACTCTCGTCCTCGGCCCTCCGGTTCCTGCGGTCGGAGATCACGGCCATCGAACCAAGGGAAGACTCGGTTGTCATCACGCTCGGCGACGAACGCTGGGGAGCGAAGGTCATGCTCTCCAAAGAGCACTCGCAGCTGGTTGTCGACGATGTTCTGCTGGTGGCCGGACTTGCCGAGTCCGAACGGCTGAAGCTGAAACTCGCCATGCGCCAGGAACTGGCCCAGGGCGGGATCGTGAACGATTCGTTCGACGAGCGGACCGCGGCGCGTCCCAATACGATCATCAATCCTGTGTACGTGGTTGAAGAAGACGTTCCCCGTGCGGTGGGCATCCAGGCGGGGGCGTTCCACGCGGAACCGCGACGCCGCGGCATGATGCGTCTCTCGCCGCACCGCGCCGCCGGGGCGCGGGACGAGGATGTCGTCGCGGCCCCCTTGCCGCGCCCGTCCCGTCGCGAAGCGCTGCGGCCGAAGATGCCGCGGGCCCTTCCGCCGATTGACGAGGCGGACCCGATTGGAGCGGATGCCCTCGGAACGGACTCCGTCGATCCGGAGCTGACGCCGCCCGATCCGTCGGACGACGCGTTCGAGGCGCCTCCCGCCGACGCCGCGGAGCAAGTCATTGAGACGGAAAACCAGGGCGAGGCCCAGTCGGGCGGGCGGCGGCTGCTCCGCAGCGTGCTCTCACCGTCCCAGCAGAGCGGACCGCTTTCCGAGTGACGGCTCAGGGAGACTGAATGGACGGCGTCCCCGCGATGGCTTTGCGGACGTCGTTGGGCGAGTAATACCGGATGTGCTCCAGAAACGGGGCGAATGCCACGCCTTCGGTCCGTTCCTTCCGAAACGTCGGAAAGTCGAGCAGCAGCAGTTCCGCAGGCTCGTTGCGATCCGTGGAAGGCTCCGTCGCGGTGCGGCGAAACGCCGCCAGGAATCGTTCATTGACCCGCGTGTCGGACTGCTTGCGGAGCTTCCGCCACGCGAGAAGCACGGAAATATCATCGGCGTCGCGGAGTCCCCGCTCCTGATCGTTCGCGTTGTCGTTCTTTCGCGTGAGGAAGGCGGGGGCAGTGCCATTTCGACTCTCGACAATCCGCGGATAATCCGTCGCCAGTTCGCGGCTGATGAGTCGCATCGCGACGGCCGACTGCACCGCCGAGTAGTAGTCCAGAGTTTCCGACGCGTTCAGTTCCTTGAGATCTCGATAAGCGGCCTCGGCCAGCGTCCGATCGATCGTCCGCGAGGCCAGATCGCGCGCCTTCTGCTCGAGCCAGTCCGCGAGGCCGGCCTGATTCGGTCCGCCGACGATTTCGCGGACCGCGGCAGCATCGCCAAACGCCCGGGTTTGAAAGGCCCGATCGATCTGCGTCAGCGCCGCCTCCATGCGCTGACTGTCCATCGCGGCGTTCGGCGGATCAGCGTAACGGAGACCGATTGATGCGAGGGCCGTCGGCCATTCCAGCGGGCGCAATTGCCCCGGACGGGCCTTCGTCTCCGAATACCGCGCCTGCCGCCAGCTTCTGGAAGTCAATTCGTGATGGCAGGCGAAACAATCGTATGCGGCGAAATCGGGACCTTTCTCGGAGCTCAGCATACCGGAGAACAGCCGTAGCGATTCGCTGAGCGACACCAGACTTCCCACCAGCATGGCCCGCGTCTGCGGCAGCTCCGACTCGATCTGCGCGCCGGCATTGCTGTAGTTCTTGGCGAGGAACTCCTTGCGGTTGAGGAAATCTCCCTTCTCGCGAATCGTCCGCCAGTGCTTCGGCATCCGTTCTGCGAACGTTTCGATCTCCATCGGCGGAAGGGGCGGATGCCCGCCCACGTACATGTCGTGCGTGACGATCCGGCCCATCTCGGCATTGCCGATGTGGCATGAGAAGCAGAGCTTGGCGCGCCGCACAGGGTCGCGGACGTCGGTCTGTCCGAAGTTCTTTTCCTTCTCCGATCCGGCCTGGGTCCGCCATTCCACCAGCGTGTGAGAACGAAACCACCGCGCGCTGCTCCCGTGGCAGGTCTCGCATGTCACGCCGGTATGAAAGAACGGAGGGCGTTCGTGCGGATGGCCTGGTTCGTTCCGCCATCCCGCGTGGCAACTGAGACACTGCCGCGCCTGATCGAGCTTTTTCTCCTCGTCGCCCGGAGATCTCGCCCGCACGTAATTCCAGATGCGGTTGCCGAGGCTGTCCGGTTTCTCGACTTCGAGCCGGGAGTAGGCGAGTCGATGGATGTCCCCCGCAGGAAGATCTCCCGTGGGCTTGGAGGAGTCGGAACGGATTGGCGGAGCGAAAATCGAGCTTTCGTTCAGGAGGCAGAAATCCGTGCGGCTCGTTTCGTCGGCTTCCGGGAAAATCGGGTTCCCCCGATGGCAGCGGACGCACCCGCCATTGCCGACAAACTCCGGTCCGCCGACGGCCGCGGCGAAAGCGTCACCTTGTTGCGGGGTCGGCGACGCATCGTTGGCAACGGCCCCTGCCGCCGTCAGGCTTACCGCGATCCCCATCAGGGAAACCGCAACCCGGGGCACGACGGTCAAGCGGAACGCCTTCTGCGCAAGCATGGAACGCCTCTGTCGATCGAATCCGAGCGGATTCCCTCAGCCGCTCACGATCATACAGGGGTCCGAGGATGACGGGAATCGGCGCGCATCGAAAACGACCGATTTGTTCCAGTGGGACTGCGGACACGACCGATTCGTGGGAGGACGAAAGAGATTCGGCCGATGACGATTCTCACGAAATGCGAGACGACTCACCCCGGCCAGACACTCGAGACCTGAGGCGTCAGCGACCATCGACCGGCTCGTTACCCGCCTCAGCCTCCCAAAGCTCGGCGCAGGTCTTCAATCCGGCTCTCAGCCACCCGCAGGTCCTCCCGCAGGGAGTCGACTTCGCTCCGCAGTTCTTTCGATTCCGATCGGAGCCGCTGGATTTCGGTTTCCAGCGCGGTGAGTCGTCCCGAGTCGGCGATACCGGTCGGGGATGCGGCTTGCGGGGTTGCCGAGGGAGAGATGGCATTGGCTGGCCGTGGGGCACTTGCGGGTGCTGACGCGGGGGCCGGGCGCGGCACTTCGGACTCGGCGGGCAACGGGGCCAGCGTCCGCGATTCGCTCGGCTTGTAGAGGTTGTGGTCGACCTCGACGCCGCGACGATCGATCGGCCCGTTGGTCTGCGCCAGCTTGCGGTCGATCAGTCCCTGAAGTTCGGTTCGCAGAACGTCCTGCGATTCGATGGTGACCATCCGGCTGGCGCGCGTCCGGAGTTCGCCCGGCTGCTGCCGGCCGCGGAGCAGCAGCTCCGTCAGGATAGCCACCTGGGGCTCGGAAAGCGGGATGCGATGGCGCAGATAGTGGCGGTATCGCTCGGTCCGGCCGGATTCCGTATGCACGACGACTACCAGCCCCATCTGCCGCAACTGCTCGATCGTCTCGGTGACGTCGTCTTCCGTGTATTCCGTGATTGGATCGCGGTTGTTCTTCTGATTGCAGCCGGTCGTCAGCGCCTTGAGGGTCATCGGGTAGCTGTCCGGAACGGTCAGTCCCTTTTCCACCAGCACCCCCAGCACGCGGCGCTGCGCCTTGGACAGCACGGTTACGGGGGGAAACTTCTCGTTCGACTCCTCCATCGCGGGCTTCCCTGATCAAACGGAATTGGACCGGCTCGGACCGCTGACAATTCTGAACCGCCGGGATGATAACGAAGGACGGTCGGCGGCGCGAAGGGGCGCGGGACGTCGACTCGCGTCACCCAGGAGTCCATAGCCTGAATCACAGAACACGATTGTGAGGCGCGCGGCCATCGCTGTCTGTGCTTTACGCCGAAGGCGTTGTACGCCGTAGCCCAGGGTCGCGAGGCTCGGCGAGCGCACCCTGGGTTGACGACCAAGCTCGCGAGTACCCCAACGGGGTACTACGTTCAGCGTTCCAGACGTGGAATATTCCAAGCCGACCCGCACGCATTGTAGAACCCCGTTGGGGTTCGCGTTGTTTTCTTCCGTCCACCCAGGGTGCGCTCACTCCGTTCGCGACCCTGGGCTACGGCGTACAACGCCGTTGGCGTAAAGAAGAAGAACCTGCCCGCATGGTCTGCTCGTTTAGCGGTCGATTGATGGCCCTCCTACACTCCCTTTGCGAAAGTGTCTCACATTTGCGGCCGGTCATTTAAGTATCCTGCCGGCGGCGCAGCCGCGGGTGTGCGAAGAGATGCTGCAAGACATCAATTGACGGCGGCTTGATGAGGTGCATGTCGAACCCCGCTTCGCGCGATCGCCGGCGATCTTCGTCCGCGCCGTAGCCGGTGAGGGCCACCAGCATCGTCTCGTGAAATCGCGGCTCCGACCGAAGAGTCCGCGCGACTTCGAAGCCGTTCATCCGCGGCAGCCCGATGTCAAGGAGAATCATGTCGGGGAGCAGAGTGCGGGCCGATTCGACTGCCGCCATTCCGTCGTGTGCGAGGTGCACTTCGTGGTTCCCCAGCATCTTCAGAAGCCGCGAGAGGATTTTGGCCGACCCGACATTGTCTTCGACGACCAGGATTCGGTATTCCCCCATGGCGACACTTTCCCGGATCCCTTCGATGACCGGTTGCGGACCGCAGATCGCCGGAAGCCGCACCGTGAACTCCGCGCCGTGCCCCTCGCCGTCACTTCGAGCCTCGACCGAGCCGCCATGCAGAGTCACCAGGCTGTGCACCAGCGTGAGACCAATGCCTAACCCGCCCTGCGACCGCTCCAGCGAGCGGTCGGCCTGAGTGAACAGTTCGAAGACTTTCGGCAGCAGCTCGGGGGAGATTCCGACGCCGTTATCGCGCACGATGAGGACGGCTTGTCCGTCGGCTTCCTGAATCTCGACATCGATTCGTCCCTTCCGTTCGGTGTACTTGGCCGCGTTATGCAGCAGGTTGGCCGCGATCTGAGTCAACCGCACAGGATCGGCGTCGACCCAGACGGGACGCGGCGGCGTCCTCAGGACGAGCTGGTGCTGCTGGGCTTCGATGTGGGGGCGGACAGAGTCCAACGCCCGCTGCACGGCGGCCGTCAGCTCGACGGGCTTCTTCCGAAGCTGGATCCGATTGCGGAGAATCCGCGAGGCGTCGAGCAGATCGTCCACCATCCGCACGAGGTGTTCGACCTGATCGCGCATGAGATTGATGGATTCATCCTCGACGCCCTGCGCCGCCAGCAGGTCGAGTCCGCTCCGGATGGGGGCCAGCGGATTGCGCAGCTCGTGAGCGAGCATGGCCAGGAATTCGTCTTTGCGCTGGTCAGCCTCGCGGAGCGCTTCTTCCGAACGCTTGATTTCGGAGACGTCGAACGAGCAACCGACATATCCGAGAAACGTTCCGTCGGCGGAAAACCGCGGAACGCCGGATGACCGCAGCCAACGGTATTCGCCGTCGTGCCGGCGGAAGCGAATCGTTCCGTCGAAGTTCTGCCGAGCCTGTTGCGCCTGGCGATAACCGCCGACATATGCTGCGAGATCGTCTGGATGGACGTACCGCGTCCAGTTCATCCCCTGGATGCATTCGAAGGAGACGCCGACGAACCGCAGATACTCGCGGTTGACGAACTCGCAGCCGTCCGGTCCGTTGACCCAGATGAGGACGGGGGCATTGTCGGCCATCTGCCGGAACCGGGCCTCGCTCTCTCGAAGCGCCGCTTCGGCCTTCTTCCGCTCGGTGATGTCGATCGCCATGCCGCCGATCAGTTTGCAACCGATTGCGCCGGCCGGAATGGAAAACTTGCTCACCAGCGAATGATGGACCGTGCCATCGGGATGGATCAAAGTCTCTTCGGTTTGAATCCCCGCTTCGCTGGCGAGGGCGGCCTGATCGTTTTCGCCGAATTCCCGCGCGGTGCCGTCGGAAAACAGCTCGTGGTCGGTTCGGCCGTAAAGCTCCGCCGCCGGTCGACCGAACGCCCGCATGGCCGCGTCATTCGCGAAAACATATCGGCCGCCGTCATCCTTGATCCACGCCAGCCCGGGAAGGTGTTGCATGAACCGCGTGAACCGCGCTTCAATGTCCCGCAATGCGGATTGCGACTGCCGCCTCTCGGTGACGTCCTGGAAGAAGATCGCGAGCCCACCCTTCAACACCGGGAACGCGTGCGCCTCGAACCAGCGCTCGAACGGTGCGAAGTAATCTTCGACGTGAGCCGGCGTTCTCCGGGTCATCGCCTCGCGAAACGCCGCTTCAAAGGCCGGTCCGATCCCCGCCGGCACCGCTTCCCAAAGACTTTCGCCGATCAATGCCGCCCGCTCGACGCCCGTCATGCGTTCGGCCGCGCGGTTCACGGACGTGATCCGACACTCGGCATCGCACGACAGGAATCCTTCGCTCAGACCTTCCAGGATGTTCGCCGACTCGGCGCGAAGCTCTTCTTCGCGCTTCCTCGCCTCATACCGCACCCGGGCCAGCGCCAGCACGCCTTTGACTCGGGCCAGGAGCTCGCGGGCGCTGAATGGTTTGACCAGATAATCGTCAGCCCCTGCTTCCAGTCCTTCCACCCGGGATTCCTCGCCGGCCCGCGCCGACAGCATGATGACGGGAATCGCCGCCGTCCGCGGGTCGCCCCGCAATGCGGCCAGCAGCCCGAACCCGTCGAGCCGCGGCATCATCACGTCGGTGAGGACCAGGTCGGGACGATGTGCGGCGACGGCGTGCAGGGCCGTCCTTCCGTCGGGGACGACGGTCACGTCGTAGTCGTTGGAAAGGAGCCGGCGGACGTAATCGCGCATGTCGGCGTTGTCGTCGGCCAGAACGATCCGGGGCCGGGCCGAGCCGCGCGGCCGGTTCCGCAGCAGGACCCCCGATTGACCGGTCGATTGGGGAAATTCGCTGTCGGGTTCCGAGGCGGGCATCCAGCGCGTCGCCTCATCGACGAATGACGATGCGGCGCTCGAACGGACCGGCACGGTCCGCGCCTCGCTGATTCTCTCGGGGGGAAGGTGATTGCGACCCAGAGGGATGCGAACCGTGAACGTGCTTCCTTCTCCGAACACACTGGTCGCGCTCACGCGTCCGCCGTGCATCTTGACCAGTTCCTGAACCAACGCGAGTCCGATTCCGGTCCCCTCGTGTGTGCGGCCATGCACCCCCTGCACGCGATGAAAACGGTCGAACAGCTTCGGCAATTCGCTGTCGGGAATGCCGGTCCCGGTGTCCTGCACTTCCATGACCACCGATTGATCGGCCACGCGGGTGCTGACGCGAATCGTTCCGGAGAGCGTGTATTTGAAGGCGTTTGAGATCAGATTGAGGACGATCTTTTCCCACATGTCGCGATCGACATAAGCGGGCGTGATCAGCCGCGGGCAATCGATGAGCAGCCGCAATCCCGCCTTCTCGATCGCCGACCGAAAGACGCTCCCGAGGTCGGCCGTCGCGGCGCCGAGGTCAGTTGGCTCGAAGACCGCTTCGACGCGTCCCGCCTCGATGCGCGAAAAGTCGAGCAGCGTGTTGACCAGCTTCTGGAGCCGCCGCCCGTTGCGATAGGCGACGGTCAGCATGTCGCGCCCCGCGGGCGAAAGCTCGTCGTCGTCGGCGGTGCTGAGGATCTCTTCGATAGGCCCCAGCAGGAGCGTCAAGGGAGTGCGGAACTCGTGACTGACGTTCGAAAAGAAGGCGGTCTTGGCGCGATCGAGCTCGGCCAGCGCTTCGGCCCGGCGACGTTCTTCTTCCAGAGTCTGGGCGTTCGCGATGCTGGCCGCGATCTGGCCGGCGGCCAGCTCGATAAATCCGCGGTAGCTGTCGTCGAAGAGGCGGAACGGATTCAGCCCGACAATCAGTACGCCCCCTTGTCCAGTCATGCCGGCGGGATGGATCGGAACGAGGGCGGCCTGTGACGGAGCGCGATGCCAGGCGCCGCGCGGCAGGTCCCGGAATCCGGAGAGGTCATTGACGAGCCGGGTATGACGTTCGCTCAGAACGTCCGCAAAGGGCCACGGGGAGCTGTGGTCGATCGCAACGGCTTCCGGGGCGGCCGGATGACCTCGATCGATTCCCGCCGTCCCCTGCAGCCGCAATTGCCGGCCGTCGCGGTCCGGCAGATAAATGAGGGCAAAGGGAATGTCGAACGGATCGGATTCGAGGCTCTGTGCGCTCCGCGTGCAGGCTTCGACAATGGTGCGGGCATCCGCAGTTCCGGCGGCGAGGTCGCGCAGCAATTTCAACTGACGCTCGCCGATGATTCGCCGCGTGTCATCTGTGTTGGCGCAGAGGATTCCGCCCGTCCCCCCTTCGTCATTAGGGACCGGACTGTAGGAGAACGTGAAGTACGTTTCCTCCGGGTAGCCGTTCCGCTCCATGATGAGGAGCAGGGCTTCATCGAAGGTCCCTTCGTTCCGGCGCATCGCCGATTCGGCCCTCGGCCCGACCTGGTCCCAGATTTCCTGCCAGACCATGAAGGCGGGTTTTCCCAGCGCGGCGGGGTGCTTCCGCCCCAGAATCTCCTTGTATGCGTCGTTGTAGAGGTTGATCAGCTCTGGTCCCCACCACACGAACATCGGCTGACGACATGTCAGCGTGATGCGGACGGCCGTCTTCAGACTTTGGGGCCAGCTCTCGGGAGGCCCCAGCGGAGTCGCGCTCCAGTCGGTCGCGCGCATCCGCGCGCCCAGTTCGCCGCCCCCTTCCAGAAAGGTTGCCGCCGATCGCGAGGGTGGACTGCCTTCTCTCGTCATTCCAAGCGTTTCCCGGGCGAGCTGAGTCCGATGGTCCGCGAATTGTATGGGACAGAGTTGTAATGTCCCGCGCGGCGCGCGGATCAAGGACAGCTTCCCCGATTAACGCTGGCCTGCACATCCAGAATTTCCCGATCGGGACGCCTGACGCGGCGGTGAACGGAAATCAGTGGGTGGGATACTTCCGAGTCCAGACGAAAGCTCCGCGGCGTGGCCTGTTGTGGCGCGGCAACCGGCTGCGTTCAACCATTCGAACACGCAATGACGTCTTGCCGAAGTTCGGTGTCCGTGGAAAAGTCTCGTTCGTCGTTTTGACGATCGTGCCGCGGACGAAACCCCCGCTGCGCCCTTCCGGCGCGACCCTGTCTTCAGGCGGGAAAGTTCGGGCGTTTCACGAGAGGCCGGGCGGCGGCGCCTGGCCCGTCCACTGCAGGAGGCGCAACAGGAACCAGGCGATCGCTCCCGAGACCGGGATGGTCAGCATCCACGCCCAGGCCATGCGTTCCACAATCGTCCAGCGCAGGGCACTGAACCGTTTGGCCGCGCCGACTCCCATGATCGACGCGGAGATATTGTGCGTCGTGGAGACCGGGATTCCGAAGTGCGAGGCGAGCCCGATGATCGTCGCCGAGCTGGTCTCCGCCGCGAAGCCGTGAACCGGCTGAAGTCGGACCATCTTGTGTCCGAGGGTCTTGATGATCCGCCATCCCCCGGCCGCCGTTCCCGCCGCCATCACCAGGGCGCAGGTGACTTTGATCCATGTGGCGATCGACAGGTCGTGTCCTGGTTCGGGGGGATGGACATGCAGAAAGTCGAGCCAGGCAGGGAGATTGTCGAGTCGTCCATTCTTCGTCCCCGCGGCCAATGCCAGGGCCACGATACCCATCGTTTTCTGCGCGTCGTTGGTCCCGTGCATGAATCCCATGCCGGCCGCGCTCACCATCTGGGCCTTGCCAAAGACAGCGTTGACCCACCGCGGCTTCCAGTCTCGCAGGAGGCCGTACAGGAGCGACATGATGACGAAACCCAGCACGAAGCCGACGGACGGAGACCCGAACATCGGGACAACGACCTTCCACAGCAGCCCCTTGCCGTTGTACCAGTGTGTCTTGTCGGGGACCGACCAGATGACGACGTTCCACTTCCCCGCGGCGGCCACCGCGGCGCCCACCAGTCCGCCGACGAGCGCATGGCTCGAACTGCTTGGCAAGCCCCAATACCACGTCACCAGGTTCCAGACGATCGCCCCCATCAGCGCGCAGATGAGAACCTCCTGAGAGGCGACGCGGGCATCGATCAGCCCGGAAGCGATCGTCTTGGCGACCGCCGTCCCCCACAGCGCTCCAATGAGGTTTGTGCTGGCCGCCATCACCACGGCTTGGCGCGGCGTCAGCACCTTCGTCGATACGACGGTGGCGATTGAATTCGCGGTGTCGTGAAAGCCGTTGATGTATTCGAAGATCAGCGCCACCAGAATCACGGTGAAGATCAGCGTCATGGGCGGACGTCCTCAGGAGTTCTTGAGGACGATGTGCGACATGACGTTCCCCGCATCGCGGCAGCGGTCGATGACCTTCTCCAGCAAGTCGTAGAGGTCGCGGACCATCATCGCCTGGAGCGGTTCGTACTGGCCGCCGTAGACGCCGCGCAGCAGGTCGAGCATGACGTCGTCCGCTTCCCCCTCGATCGCCTGCAGGCGATCGTTCATCTCTTTGATCGTCTCCAGCGGCGGAGTCTTTCGCAGCAGCCGGACCATCTGGGAGAGGGTCTCGGTGGCCCGTTCCATCAGGTCGGTCTGGCGGCTGAAGTCGACTCCGGCGAGGCGCTGCGGGGCGAGGTTGAACCGCTCGGCGAACTTCTCGATCGTCTTGCAGATGCGGTACATCGCATACGACAGCGTCTCGATGTCCTCGCGTTCGAGCCCCGTCACGAACGTGCTGACGAGTTCTTCGCTGATCTGCTCGGTGATCCGCTTGTCCTTGCCGCGCGAGAGAGCGAAATCGCTCAGCGGATGGGGGTGGCTGCGATCCTTGATCAACTCGACCAGCAACCGCGTCGAAGCGCGGGTTTCATCCGCACTGGCCTCCAGCAGGTCGAAGAACTTGGAGTCGTGACTGAAGAATTTCTGAATGGAGAACATGGAGGTGGCTCGGGGATGGAACGCACATCGACCGCAGCATGGTATGCGGGAACGCGGAAAAATGGGATGAAGCGGGCCTCGTTCGGTCGCGCTGGCGGTGGCGGTGAGGCAGACGACCGTGCAGAATCGCACGTCGATTCGGTCTCCATGTCTCTTCGGGATCCCCCCCCATGTGTATGCGAACAGGTTTTTTCGCCGCGTTGCTGGTACTGACGTCCACTTCGCTCGTGACCTCGGCGGAAGTTGTCACGCTGGGGGGGACGGGAAAAGATGAGCACTCGGGTGATGGCGGGCCGGCGGTGAAGGCCGGAATTGGCGGGCCCTTTGGACTGACGATCGGTCCCGACGGCGG
>JADZEF010000385.1 GCA_020850695.1 Planctomycetaceae bacterium
AAGGACAGGGGACGGCGAGACCGATGGAAGGCGGAAGTGACGGTCCGCTTTGCGATTCCGGGCTCACATCAGGTTTGAAATCGCTTTCAAGTCCTCCGCCCGTCACGTATTCGAGGGTCGGTGGACTGTCACAGCCTATTTAGAGGTTCCGCGTACGGTTTTCAACGCGACGCCCGCGGATTGCGACGGGCGGGCCAGGGCGTTCCTCCCCGCAACGCATGTCGTCCTGCGGTTTGCCTCCCCGCGTGTCGGAAAATCCGACGGGACGCTGTAACGTCGCCGTCGGACTTTCGCTTCGAGAGGCATGCAACGCGGTCGGAACGATGGGTCGAATCGAAATTCGCCCGCCCGATCGCAGAAAACATCTCCCGAGCGAGAATCGTGATGACCTCTCCGACCCCTCTCACCGATGAACAACTGTGCGAAGCCCTGACCCGCCGGCAGGCCGGTGACGAAGCGTACGCCGAGGCGACCCGCTCGTTCGACGAACTCTACCGCCGCTACGCCCGGTGGCTGCTGTCGTACCTGGTGTCGCGGGTGAAGAAGTGCGACCTCGAAGACGTCGCCCAGGTGATCTGGCAGCGGGTCTGGGAGCGGGCCGAGACCAGCTTCCGCGGCGGCCGTTTCCAGGTGTGGCTCTTCTTCATCGCGAAGAATTACCTCATCGACCGAAGCCGTCGAGCGAAGGTCGACCTGCTGTCTTCCGCCGACAGCACGCTGGCCGACAAACGAGACACGCGTCCCGAGGCGGGAATGGAAGAGGCCGAGCGGAACCAGCAGCTGGCCAGCGGCCTGGAGCGTCTGCCGAAGCAGACGGCTGAAATTGTGACCCGCCGTCTCGATGGAGAAAGCTACGAGGAGATCTGCCGGAAGCTGTCGATTCCGAAGTCGCGGGCATACAAACTGCTCCAGCAGGCCCGGCAGGCGCTGACCGACTGGATGGCGGAGCCGACCGGCTCGGCCTACGCGATGTGACCGGTGTCGTGAAATCCGTAGCACGGGCACTCCTGCCCGTGTGTCAGACGCGAACAGGGTTTTCGCACGGCATGAGTGCCCGTGCGACGTTCCAAAGCAACCTTCCGACCAGGCCCGATTCTTACAACCGCTTCTTCGCTCGTTGCTTCGCCTGGGCGAAAACATCGGCGGTGTCGGAAGCGGGTGGCGTCGCGGGAGCGGCGGGTGCTACCGGTGGGGCTGATGGTGCGGCGGCGGCCGGCGCTGGAGACGCCGTGGTTCGCGGCGCAGATTTCCGCTTCGGCCACCACGATTTCTTCGGGGCCACAGGGGGGGCCAAAGTTCCCAATCCACCGGCGAGCGCTGTCTCGGGCGTGACCAGATCGACAAGTCGTTCCCACAGCGAAAGCCGGCGGCCGGCGATTTCCAGCATCAGCAGGCTGATTCCCAGGATGCACAACGCGGGGAGCAGTGGGACGGTTCGCGAGGCCCGCGGCGGGTCCGAGAAGACTTCGAGAATGTCGGCCCGTTCTTTCCCGCCGCTGATCTTCGCGAGTTCCGCAAGCACTTCCTTCCCCCCCGGCAACCCGACCCGCGGAGCGAACTCTGGCGAGTAGGGAAGCGTGACGGCCGGGCCGCGGACCAACTGGCCGCGCGGGTCCTTGAGCAGCGTGCGATAGTTCCCCATGCGGTCCATGCGGAAGCGGGCTTCGAGCGAATTCGGCCCGGTCCAGACGAACTCGGGACGCACGGCGGCCTCTCGCTCGGCTCCCGGAGGCACGACCACCAGCTCGGGCGTCGTCGAACGATTCGCTTCGGGACGGTCCGGGTCGAGCTCGACCGTCACCACGGCATCCTGACCGTCCTGTTTCACCGCCAGATACGATTCATTCGGATTGCCGCTTCCCAGCAGCCAGCGGACGTGCGTGACGAGGAAGTCGGCATACTCATCCCACGAGCCGAAGGCCCCCGTGTTGGGTCCGTCCACTTCGAACGTCAGCGCCGCCGCACGGCCGAGCCCGCGATACCAGAACGCCGACCACGGGGCCGAGTATTCATCCTTCGAGATGACGGCCGCCCGGGCGTCGGGCTTCAGGTAACTGAGGTTATAGCCATCCACATTGGGGAACGGCCCTTTGCCGACGTCTCCCAGCAGCTTCGCGTCGATGGGCTGCAGCGCGCCCGGCAAACCCTGCGGCGTGTTCTCGTCCTTCTTGATGAACGAGCTGCGGGCGACGCTCATCGTGTCCTGCGTGAAGAGCCGCGGCAGTTCCTCGGCATCGTTGGTGAACAGGATGTTCCCGCGGCCGCGCTTCGCGATGTCTTCCAGCAGCTTGCCGTCGACGTCGGTCGGCGCGCCGAGGCCGATGACGCTGACCGTGATGCCGGCCTTTTCGAACTTCTGAAGCAGAGGGATGTAGTCCCCCGGCTCTTCGCTGTCGGCGGCGTCCGAGAAGAGGACGATGTGCCGCGTGCTGTAGTCGCCGGCCTTCATCAACTGCTTTCCGGCCTCGACGAGCGCCTCGTACACGAAGATGCCGCCCCCCATGCTTTGAATGCCACGGACCTTGCGCGAGATCGCGTCGGGGTCGTCGACGCGGGTGAGGGGCTGAACGACGTGCGGGGCGCTATCGACGGCGATCACCGCAATGCTGTCGGAAGACGAGAGCATCTTGATGCACTCGATCGTGCCGAGATTGGCGAGATCCATTTTGACTTTGCCGCCGCTCACGGGGGCCATCATGCTTCCGGAGCGATCGAGGGCGACTGCCAAAGCCAGCCGCGTCTTGCGATGTTCCTCCCGAATCTCCATCGAAACCGGCAACACCTCATCAAGCGGACTCTTGAAGTATCCGCCGGTGCCGAAGCTCCGCTCGCCTCCCGTCAGTAGCAACCCGCCTCCGAGGTCTTCGACGAATTGCGCCAACCGCTCCATTTTCAGGCGGCCGAAGGTGTCGGCGGGAACGTTTTCGACGATGACCGCCCGATACCGATCGAGCGAATCCTGCGACAGCGGGTGGTCCTTCGCCGCAACGACGTCGACCGGCAGGCTGGCGGCCTTGAGGGCGCGGACGAGATTGCCTTCGCTGCCATCGTTGGTCAGCACCAGCACGCGCGGACCCGATTCGACGCGGACGACGCCCGCCCCGATGTTGTTCTCGACGATCGGATCGTCCGACGTTTCGAGGACGACGCTGTAATTGAACGATCCGCCCCCGTCGAGCAGGTCGCGGAAGAAGACGCGATTCATCCCGGGAACGAAGTCGCGCTTCACCGACGACAGGGGTTTCCCGTCGCGAAGAACCCGCAGCGTCCCCTCGGCCGCACGGTCGGCATGCACCCACACCGAGAACTGGAACGGTTCGCGCGGGCCCACCATCTCGGGAAGGAGCACCGACTCGACCGCGAGGTCGCCGATCTTCTGACGCTCGAACGGGCGGACATCGACGGGGACGCCCAACTCGCGGGCGCGACGGGCGGCGATGGACGGATCGGCCCCGTTGGCTTCGCCGTCGCTCAGGACGAGGATGCGTGCGGGGCGGTCCGGGTTGACCAGGTTGAGGGCAATGTGGAGCCCTTCGCTCAGGTCGCTTCCGTCGGGGAGAATCTGCAGCGAGTATTCGCCGGTTTTCCGCTCTTCCGAGAGGGGATGCTCGATCTCGGCCTTCGAGCCGAACGTGACGACGCCCACGCGATTGCCGCCGCGGCGATTGTTCTCAAGGTTCTGGATCAGCTCCTTGATGTTGTCCTGGGCCGCTTGCGGGAGCGACCGCGAGCGGTCGGCGACGACGATGACGTCGATGCCGCGCCCGCCGATGTTGATCTCCGGCCCGGTGAGCGCGACGAGCAGCGACGTCATCAGGATAAACCGCAACCACCCGGTTGCCCCGGACGTCTGCCCCCAGCGTTGGAAGAGCATCCAGAGCGGAATGCCCAGCAGGAACAGCTCGGGATACTGGAAGCGGATAAGGCCCGGAGAGATCCAGCGTTGGATGACAAATATCAGCGTGGCGAACGCCGCGAGCGATCCGAGTTGCCAGCGAGTTGTCCGGGCTTGTGGCGACATGGGAAGCAGTATAGCCGAAGATCGGTCATGCAGGGCCAAGACTTTTCAGCCGAGAGGCGGCCGTCGATCGCCCCACGGCTGCACCTGCTCAAAAGCACGCGCCGCTCGCAACACCAGCGCGTCGGCGAAACGGTTGCCGATGATCTGAAGTCCGACCGGCAGCCCCGACTTTGTCCATCCCGCGGGGACGCTGGCCGCCGGCTGTCCGGTGAGGTTGAACGGATACGTGAACCGCACCCATTGCAGCGGGCCGAGTTTCCGCCCCTCGCGGACGTCGGCTTCGAGCGGGTCGGCGTCGTCCTGATTGATGGCGAACGGCGGGACTGCGAGCGTCGGACTCAGAAGCAGATCGAACCGGTCGTAGACTTTGCGGGCCTGATCCCAGAAGTCGTGGCGGCCGGCGAGGGCATTGGCGTAGTCGACGCCGCGAAGCGCCAGCCCCTTTTCGACGACGCGTCGCATTCCGGGGTCGAGAAGGTCTCCCTGCGTCGCCAGCTTCTTCTCCAGCGAGGCCGCGGCCGATCCGAAGAAGAAGACGCTCCACGCGTCGTAGGGGTCGGTCCAGCCCAGGTCGACGTTCTCGACAATCGCGCCAGCCTCGGCGAATCGTTTGGCCGCCGCTGCACAGAGGGACGCGACCTCGGGCTCGACGTGCGCGTAGCCGAAGTCGGGGCTGTACGCGATTCGCTTTCCCTTGATCCCTTTGTCGAGGTCAGCAAGATAGCGATCACCTGTCGCAGGCAGCGACAGAAGGTCGCGGGCGTCGGGACCGGCCATTACGTCGAGCGCGGCCGCCATGTCGGAGACGGTACGGGTGATGGCGCCGATGTGACGCAGGATCGCGCCGTTGCTTCCCGGGGCATTGGGAACGCGTCCGAAGCTGGCCTTGAAGCCGAAGACACCGGCGAACGAGGCCGGGATGCGGAGCGACCCGCCCCCGTCGGTTCCCACGCCGATTGGCCCCATCTCGGCCGCCACCGCCGCGGACGCTCCCCCGCTCGAGCCACCCGGAGTGAGTTTTGTATTCCAGGGATTCCGCGTCGCGCCGAAGACGCGGTTGTCGGTCACACCCTTCCATCCGTACTCGGGGGTGTTGGTGCGCCCCAGCAGGATCATTCCTGCTTTCCGCAATCGCTCCACCGCCGGGCAATCAACGGTGCTGACGTTCCGCTCCATCAGCTTCGAGCCGAACGTGGTCCGGGATCCGGCGACGAGCAGGTTGTCCTTGACGTGCAGCGGCACGCCGTGCAAGGGGCCGACGTCGGCTCCGCGCCGGACGGCCTCGTCGGCCTTTCCCGCGGCACAGAGCGCTTCCTCGGCATGCACCGTGACGTACGCGTTGAGCGCGGAGTTGAGCTTGTCGATCCGCGCGAGGAACGCCTTCGTCACGTCGACAGCGGAAGCCCGTCGTGCGCGAATCTCAGTCGCAAGCTCGATCGCGGACTTCTGCCAGAGTTCAGCCATGAGCGGAAACCTTCGCAGAGAATGGCGAGCGTCGAACGACGATTACTTTTCCGGCGCGAGTTCGAGGCAGAGCAACGTGTCTTCGTCGCGCAGGTACAGACGTTTCCGCGAAAGGACCGGCGCCGTCCAGACCGGATAGGTGATCTGCGGGTAACTGCAGCGGGCTTCTTCCTGCCACTCTTCAGGGTTGACTTTGACAAGCGCCAGGACGCCGCGTTCCCCCAGCACGATGAAGCGGTTGCCGACACGGATCTTCGACCCGCGTCCGTAGAGGTCGGCCGCGTCGCCGCGTCCTCCTTGCTCCGCCCACTTCACCTCGCCGGTCTTCAAGTCGAGGCAGCGCAGTTCCCCCTCGGGCTCGTGTCGGCCGCTGAACCCATAGATGAAACCGTCGACATGAAGCGACGTCGACCAGTGATTCAGCATGTTCTTCGGGTTTCGCCAGACGACCTCGTAGCTCGTGTTGTCCGGGTTCACCTTCAGCAGGGCCGATCCGACCAGGTAGGCGGCCGAGAGAAAGATCCGGTCGCCGATGACGACGGGCCGGGCCGCGTTGACCGACTCGAATGTCCGCGACATGAACCAGTAATGGAACCGCTCCTTCCCGTTGGCGGGATCGAGCGAGACGAGGCCATGCCGATCCAGCACCAGCAGGTGGCGCT
>JADZEF010000386.1 GCA_020850695.1 Planctomycetaceae bacterium
CCACCTTGCGGCAGGGCTCTTGGCCTACGCGCGCCTTCCCGTGAAGACGTGGAGATTGCGATCGTTCGGCCTCGGGTAGAAGACCTGCCGGATCTCGCCTTCGTGGTGCGTCCGGAGACGCTCCTTGAGGTCGACGTCCTCGACTCCGAATCCGAACACGGCGCCGCCCTTCATGAGCCAGACTTCCGACACGTCGGTGTCCGACAGAAGGGCGAAGACGGCGATCGAAGGGACGAACTCGAACGGGAGGAGGAGAGACCCGACGTGCGGGTCGTCCTTCTTCCCCGAATTCCAGTTCTCGGACAGCTTCAGCTCGGTGGCGAGGGTGCGTTCGACGATCGCTTTGCCCTTGGCCGTGACGTCGCACAGAATCCTGTGCATGTGGACGTCGCTCTCGCCAGTCAGCGGGATGACGCCGAACGGCTCCAGTTCCTGCATTCGGTCGATTCGTTTCATGGCTCTCTCCTGGGAAGGAACGGTACAGACCGGAGAGAGGATGCCTGGCCGAAAAACTCCGCGCAAGGACGGTCGCTTTTGGTAGAATCCGCCTCAGAAAGTGAGGCTGAGATGAACATCGACGACAAAAAGATCGACTGTATTTTCACATTCCGAGACGGACAGGAGCATCAGGCACTCGCGCACCGCTTCATCCATCAGTATTCCGACCGGGTGCAGTTCTGGTACGGCGTCGCTCAATTTGGCAAAGTCGCTGTCGATCTCCCGACGGAGGCTCTCGGTGGCATGGTCAAATTTCAGGACGGTCGTTCGGGTGGCGTGAGCTTCATCGGCGGTCGAATGGCAGAAGGTGGCTATTTCGAGGTTTCATTTGTGGGGCTCGGAGGTCTGAACGGCTAGTCGATGCTGAAGCCGGTAGGACGCCGCAAACGGCGAGGAGCTGCGTGGGAATCCGCCGATGGCTCAAACGACTTGTGCGACCCCAAAAACACGGACGGAGCGTTCCGATGAAGGTGTTCGTGAGCTCTACCGTCTACGATCTGATTGACGCTCGGGCGGAAGTTGCGGGACTTCTGACGTCGATGGGGATCGCTCCAGTCCTCTCGGATGACAAGCTCTCAGGTTTCGACTCCGCACACGCCGCGAACTCGATCGAGACGTGCCTCATCAACGTGGCGGCTTCCGACGAAGTGATCGTGATCCTCGATCAGCGTTACAGCGCGCGTCTCGGAAAGGTGGGCTTCGAAGACGTATCAGCAACGCATCTTGAGTACCGGAAGGCTCGGGAGCTGAAGTTGCCGATCCACGTCTTCGTCAGGGATCGACTTGAGGCCGATTACACGACATGGAGAAAGAATAGGAAGCACGCAGATCTGCTACTGCCTTGGGTTGAACAGAAAGATTATGGGATCTTTGATCTCCTGGAGGAGCATCGCAAACTCACGTCGAAACCGGAGAAGAACTGGATTTTGCCTTTCACGACCTCCGTGGATCTGAAGGATGGCATTCGCCGATTGATGGAGCCGCGAATCAAGCCAAAAAGAGTTCTGGACGCGATTGCACGGAACCAGTTCCCGCTATTCGTTGTGGAAAGCGAATTTGACTCCAAGCAACAAGACGGCGTTTGGATGTTCACGATCCGTCTTACCATCAGGAACGTCGGCGGATCCGCTGCGTTCAATGTGTCACACCGGTTTTCAGAAGAGGCAGAGACTGCGCATAAATACTCAATTGTAGCCCCTACATGCTCAGTATTCCGCTTTGTGACGCAGACATCACGTATCCAGATTCCCGACATGAGTGGCCAACTACTTTTGCAGTACGATTCAACGATCGGCGTGCGAGTAATCGAACGCTACGAGTTCCGGGCTCGTGTTGCAAAAGGGTTGGGCGGAGCAATGCTGAGCTGAGTCCACCTCAAGGAACGCATCGTCCAGAACGCTGCTGAGGTGCAGATCACGATTGTGGACGCGTGAAGGCTTTTCGATTCGGATTCCCGCTCGTGTTACAGGCAGTGTGGCTGATCACGAAGTTCGTCGGATCACACAGAAGATCCGGCCTCGCACCCTTGGTGAAGGGGAAGTGATCCACGACCGCTTCCTCCCACGAGAGGATCGGCTTTTCGCAGTGATGACAAAGCCACGTCCCATCCGGACGCTGCTGCTCCCGCTTGAACTGGTCACGGGCGAGTTCCCGCTTTCGGAGCCTCGCTCTCCGCCTGAAGTGTCCCGGACGGTCACGCCGTTGGGGTTTGGGGAACGAGGGGTCCATTCCGATCCTGACAGATTGCGCCCCCAGCGACAGCGGTGCAGACTGCGGCAGTGGAACGCTTCGAGTGTGATCAGTGCGGCGCGTGCTGTCGGCAGCTTCTCATCCAAGCCGACTGGCTCGACGTTCAGCGGGAACCGCGACTGACGCAGGCTGACCGCCACTACGCAAGTCTTCCGATCCTGGGGGCTCAGGAGCTTCTTCAGGATGAGTACCGTGCGGTGCTCTTGAACGGTGAGAAGGGCTGCCACTTCCTGCGCGACAACAAGTGCTCGATTTACCCCCGAACGACTGTGTCAGAACGCGGGCGGGAGACGAGCAGTGTCAGCAGTCCCGAGCAGCCGAGGACTGCCTCCCCTGGAGCCAGTTGTTCAGTGACGGTCGGGGAGGAAATGGCAAGGAATGGCTGACAAAAACACCCAAAATCGCGTAGAATCTGGAACGGTTGAGGGACTTCTCGTGTGCATGAAAAAAGCCGCAAACCCCGTTCGGATTCACGGCTTTCTTCGAGTGGAGGATAGCGGGATCGAACCGCTGACCTCTTGCATGCGATGCGCCGAACACTCTTCTGTAAGTGTTGACGCATCTGAAGTTACGGCCGCCATTTCGGACGGTTGCACCACCGGTTGCACTAGCGAAGCGGAAAACGCGAACGCGGGGCCGACTGACCCTTCGGACCTCCCAGTTCTTTCCCTCGATGCGATCACCGCTGCCGTGGCGAAGCTTTCGCCAGCCGACCGGGCGAAGTTGGCCGCCCTGCTATCCGAGATGCCGTCGGCTGATGCCGGCGACTCTTTCCGAACCGCTTGATTCACCGGAGGATGGCAGACGATGGCAGGTAAAGGCAGGCAGAACGCGGACGACCGCCTGATTGTGGAACTCGCCGCGGGCAAGACCGTCGCCGAAGCGGCGACCGTGGCCGGCATCGGGGAGCGGACCGTCTTCCGCCGGCTGAACGGCGTGCGATTCGCTTTGACCAACGATCCGGAAACGGTTGGCGCCGAAACGAGCGAGCCGGTAATGGTTGCATTGAGCCGGAAGGAATTCCCGGCCAGAAGCGTGAGGCCCTGGGCGGCCGAGTACGTTGAGTTCGTGTCGGTCGCATTGATCGTGAGGGTGTTCGCGCCGTCGTTGTAGACCGTCGTGATGTTCGTCCCATCGACGATCAAGGCTTCGACGCGGTCATCCACCCGCTCCGGGGTGTAGTACAGGTTCGTACTTCCCTTGATGAGATCATCGGTATCGTTGTCCGACAGATCGTCATCATCCAGTGCCCCGTCATTGTTCGTGAAGACGTCGGCGACGTCGGTGAGCTGGGTTTCCAACTCGGCTTCGGTATCGAGCTCGATTTCCGTCAGGTAATCCGTCGTGTCGCAGGTGACTTGGCCGTTGCCGTTCGTCTGCAGGTTACAGGTTGAAAGGGCGGCGCCGAAGAAGACCGATCCCTCGACCGCGAGCGATCCGGAGGAGCGGAGCTGCGTCTGTGCATGCACGGTGCTGCCGGATACCGACTGGAATTCAGCCAGGGAGCCCGTTTGCACGGAATTCATGCCAAACGACGTGCCGACCAGGTTGAGACCTTGCCCTGCGGTGTATTGCGTGTCGGCATCGGTTCCACAGGAGAGATTGCCGAGGCCGTCGGTGTCGAGCGTGTCACAATTCTTCAGGTTGTCTATGCGAAGTGAGGCACCGGAGATCGTGTTCTGAACCCGGAGCGCACCGGTCAGCGTCCCACCTGAAGTCCGGAGATATCGCGCGTCGCCAATCGCGACCACGTTACCCGAGACGAAGTTCGATCCCCCACCCCCGCCGCTCAGATCCGAGCCGCAGGAGAATCGTC
>JADZEF010000387.1 GCA_020850695.1 Planctomycetaceae bacterium
ATGTCGCCCGCGAGCGTTACCCGGACCAGTTCGCCGTCGTCCTCCTTCCGACGCCGCAGAATCCGCGCTGCCATCCCGGACTCGAAGATCTGGAGCCTCGATTCGAACATGCCTGCGAGCTGGCGCGGCTGGCTCTTGGCGTCTGGCGGGCCGACCATTCCCGGTTCGCCGAGTTCGATCAATGGTTGTTCGCGTCCGAAGACCCCCGCAGTCCCGACGCCGCACAAGGCATGGCGGAATCGCTGGTGTCTCCCGCAGCCCTCGCGTCGGCCATGAGCGACTCCTGGATCGATGCCCGCATCCGGGCGAACGTCGACGCGTACCGTCAAGGAGGAGTCGATCGAATCCCGGTCATCCTCTCTCCGGGTTTTTCGGCCATCGTCGGACGCCCGTCTGACGAGGACGTCCTCTTCCGAATCCTCGAGACGGAACTTGGGCTGACGCGTTCCCCACGCTGAACCGGCTGGCACTCCACGAATTCCAGCATCGCCGGGTACACCTGTTCGCTGTCGTTCGACGTGCGGAAACGAACATGATGGCGTCCGCGAAAGACACTCGGCTGGGAATCCGGGGCACCGTCTCCTCGTCTCGATTGCTGGCGATTCGTATCGGTCGTCGATCTCCGCACCTCAATCACTCGCTCCAATGGCCTCCGGCGACCGGCTGAAACGACTCCTCAGGCTTGTCGAACTCCTTCAGTCGGGACGCACGTATCATGCGCAGGATCTGGCCGACATCTGCGATGTGAGCCTCCGCACCTTCTTTCGCGATCTGACCGTGCTTCAGCAGGCCGGAGTGGAGGTCGTGAACGCCCCCGAGCGAGGCGGCTATTCCATCGCCCGCAACACCGCACTCCCGTCGACCAACCTGACCATCGACGAAACGATGTCGCTGCTCGTGTTGTCGCACGGATTCAGCGACGGGGCTGACGCCGTTCCCTTCGTGCGTCCCGCGCGGACGGCGGCGGCGAAGCTGCTGAGCTCGCTTCCCGACCGAGTCCGCAACTACGCCAGCGAATTGACACAGACGCTCGACGTGCGTCTTGACGCCCCGGCGCACCTGGCGAACAGCTCGGCGTGGTTCAACCTTCTCACGTCGGCCGTCTCCCGGCGGCGGCAGGTGCGGATCCGATACCGCAGCCTCAATGAAGGTCTGCCTTCGGACCTGACAACCCTCCTCTCTCCCTACCGCCTGCTGTTCGCCCGGCGCACGTGGTATGTCATCGGCCGCTCGAGCGTGCATCGGTCGGTCCGAACATTCCACCTCGGTCGAATCGGGCATGCCGAGATCATTGAGGAGGAGTACGAGATTCCAGCGCGGTTCAGCCTGGAGCGGTTCCTCGGCAACGCCTGGTTTCTGATCAACGAGCGCGGCCAAAGCTTCGACGTGCACGTCCGCTTTCAGTCGAAAGTCGCCGAGAACGTGGCCGAGGTGCGGTGGCACCGCACACAGCAGATCACCCGCAACGCAGACGGGACGCTCGACTTCCGCGTGACCGTCAGCAGTCTCAAGGAGATTGCGTGGTGGATCCTCGGCTATGGCGATCAGGCCGAAGCGCTGTCGCCTCCCGAGCTTCGCGAGGAACTTCGCCGACGCATTGCGTCCATGCAGCGGCACTACGAAAGGCCATGATCCCCCTTCGCTCCGCGAAACGATGCGAGCGCGACGGAGCGATCGAACCCGTCCTTCGACACCATGGTCACACACGTTCGTTCTTTCGCAAAGCGAAAGACGACCATCAACGCTTGACCCCTTCGATCACGCTCACTTCAGCGGTGGTCGGGATGATGCGAGCGAGTTCGAAGCCCGACTGCTCGTAGAGCGTGCGGTACTCTTCGGCGGTCCGTTCCTTGCCCCCGGGAATGAGGAGCATCGTCAGGTCGAGGAACTTCCCCGGGAATGGATCGTTCCCCGGCGGAATGACGCTTTCGATGACCAGCACGCGCCCGCCGGCCGGCAGCGCCTTGTGGCAGTTGCGGAGGATCGTCAGCGACTGCTCGTCGTACCAGTCGTGAATGATGTGACGCATCAGGTAGGCATCGCCCCCCGGCGGGACCGATTCGAAGAAGCTTCCGCCCACCAGCTGACAGCGGTTGCTCAGTCCCGCGGCCTCGACGCGCGGCCGTGCGCGTTCGACAACGTGCGGGAGATCGAACAGGATGCCGCGCATCTGCGGGTGACGTTCGAGCGTGGCGATGAGGTTCCCCCCGTTGCCGCCGCCGACGTCCACCAGCGTGCCGATGCCGGAGAAGTCGTAGACGTCGAGCACTGCATCGCTCTCGCGACCGTGGATGCCGGTCATCGCTTCGTCGAAGATGCGGGCGTTCGCCGGATCGTCGGCCAGAGCGTCGAACACCGGCCGTCCGTAAAGCTTCTGGTAGGCCGTCTCTCCCGTGCGGAGCGAGTGGAGGATTTCGCTCCAGGCCGCGAACTGCTGACCGCCGGCCATGCGGGCGAGCGACCGCTGCGAGCCGGGGACGTCGCTCCGCAGAAGCTGTGCGGTCGGAGTGAGAGAGAAGGTGCGGGACGGTCCTTCGGCGAACACACCGACACTCGCCAGCGCCCGCAACAGCCGGAACAGCGGATCGG
>JADZEF010000388.1 GCA_020850695.1 Planctomycetaceae bacterium
ACTTACCTGGTGCTGCAGCGGGGCCTGACCGAGCATCCCCGCATCGACCCCGTCACCGAGTCCAAGGAGTCCGACACCGAAAGCGGCAAGATCTGGTCCCGGGCACCCGAGCTTCCCGCGACAGGACCATGGAAAGGGAAGCCGTACGTCCGCAAGCAGCGGGAAGACAACAAGGCGATCCGCATCTGGCGGGTTGCGGCCGACCGCAGCCAACTCGAAGGATTGCTGGTGACGGTGACGCCCGAAGGGCTAAAGCTTATCAACGGCCTGCCGCAGGCCGCGCGGGTCGTGGACTCCGCCAATCCTCTCTCGGAGGAGGACGGAAGGAAGATCTGGGGGATACAACGGTTGGACCAGGAGACAACCGAACTCTTTCCGGTCGGCGAGGTGGCACGCCTGCCCGATGACAAGACAGGGGGCGCGACGGGACCCCTCGGACCGCTCGAATTCCTCCGCACGATTCAGGGGAGCGAGATCCTCCTCTGGCGAAACGAGACGATTGTCGAAGAGGACGGTTCCAAGTCGACCGTCTACTATCCCGTTCCCACCCAGGGCGAGGAGATCCTCACCCCCGGCAACCTTCCCGCGTTTGCGGGGCTGCGAGGCGACGCCGTCATTCCCAAGATCAACTTCCTCTCGCTGATGCTCGCCCTCTTCTGCGGGACCGCATCGCTCCCGCACATCCTCATTCGCTATTACACGGTGAAGGACCAGGCGGCCGCCCGCAAAAGCACGGTCGTCGGCATCGCCAGCATCGGGTGCTTCTACGTCCTCACGCTGTATCTCGGTCTCGGGGCCATGACGAGCGGAGCCCTCGACGTCACCGACTCGAACATGGCGGCCCCGCTTCTCGCCCGCAGTCTCAGCGAGTGGCTGTTCGCCGTCATCTCGGCCATCGCCTTCACCACGGTGTTGGGGACGGTGAGCGGGCTGATCATCGCGTGCAGCGGGGCGGTTGTGCACGACCTGCTCACGAGCGTGTTCCGCGTCGACATGAACGACTACTCGAAGGTCCGCGTCGGCAAGATCACCGCGGTGGTCGTCGGGGCCGTCGCCTGCGTGCTGGGCATTCTCTTTGAGAAGATGAACGTGAGCTATCTCGTCGGCTGGGCCTTCAGCATTGCGGCGTCGGCGAATCTGCCGTCGCTGGTGATGCTTCTCTTCTGGAAGCGGACGACGCGGCAGGGGATCATCGCGGCGGTGACGGTGGGCATGGTGTCGTCCCTTGCCTGGATCCTGCTGAGCGGCGACACGTTCAAGGGGGTCTACGGGCTGAAGGAGTCGGATGCCCTCGTCCCGTTCAGCCAGCCGGGTATCGTGACGATCCCGCTCGGCTTCCTGGTGCTGATCGTCGTCTCGCTCCTCACCCCGCCGCACTCGACGACGGCCGAGCCCGCAGTAAAGTAGACGAGACAGTCCGTGACGCGAAACCCGTGATCGGAATCACAGGAAGGATTTGCATCGGATCGAAACGACGAGGGGTGGCTGAAGTCGACCGAAGGGAGCCCCCAGCGAAACGACGCAGTGCGCACTGGGGGCTCGCAAAGCCTCGACCCCAGCCACCCTCAATCGCCTGATTCGCGGTCTTGAATGAGCAGCACCACCTGATACTCGTAACCGACGACGACCCCCGATCCTGCATGACCGGTTCGAAGTAGAAAGCCCCCGTGAGCGATTCCGAATTCAGTCCGACGACGCAGGGCGAGCTCGCCCGCTATCTCCGCGACAACGCCGCCGGTCCGAAGCATCCGATCATTCCGGCCGGCGGTCGCACCGCGCTGCAAACTCCTCGCGCCGCCGACGTCTCGGCCGTGGTCGTCGGCATGGGGCGGCTCACGCAGGTGCTCGACTATCCCGCCCGCGACATGACGGTCACCGTCGAAGCCGGCATCAAGGTGGACGACCTGGCCGCGCTGTTGCGTCAGGAGCGGCAGCAGCTTCCCATCGACATTCCTCAATCGAGCCGCGCGACGCTCGGCGGGGCCATCGCGTGCAACGTGTCGGGCTCGCGGCGGTACGGCTATGGGACGTTTCGCGATTACCTCATCGGCGTCAGTGCGGTGGATGGAACGGGCCGCCCCTTCAGTGCGGGGGGACGCGTGGTGAAGAACGTCGCCGGCTACGACCTCTGTAAGCTGCTGATCGGCTCGCTGGGGACACTGGGGGTCATCTCGCAGGTGACGCTCAAGCTGAAGCCGATTCCCGAGACGAGCGGACTTCTTTGGGCGACGTATGACATGTTCGCCGAGATCGATGACGTCCTGGCGAGGCTGCTCAAGTCGGATGCCCGCCCGGTGCAGCTCGATGTGCTGAGTCCGTCGGCCGCCGCACAGATCGCGTCCGAGTGCCGTCGCCCTCTTCCCACCGACCGCCCCGCACTGCTCGTGGGCGTCGAAGGGTCGGAGAAGGACGTCGCATGGCAGCTCGGCGCTCTCACTCGCGAGCTTGCCCCGCTCGGCCCGGACGATCTCTTCGCCCTGAACGATGCCGAGGCGGGACCAATCCGCACCGCACTGACCGAGTTCTCGACCGAGTCGGACGCACCCCTCTCGTTCAAGGCTTCGCTTCCTCCGTCTGCCGTGGCCGACTTCGCCGCGATGGCCGTCCAGGCAGGCGTCTCCGTCCTCGCCCATGCGGGGAACGGAATTCTCCATGGGCACTTTCCTGACGAAGCGGGGACGTTCGAGCGGACGATCAAGATCCTGACGCCGATGAAGGAGTGGCTCCGCACGCGCCGCGGGCATCTGACCTTCAGCCGGCTGCCGGCCGAGTGGACGGAGGGGTTGTCATCGCCGGCGACCGGTCCCGAGTGGGAATTGATGGGCCGGCTGCGGGCCGCCTTCGACCCGCATCAACTGCTCAACCCCGGACTGACGCTGCACGGGGCTTGATGGTCGTCTTTCGCGACGACAAGAGAGCATTGCCCTGGAAGGCGATATCGAAGGAGCGACCGCAAGACGCCGCCGCGGTCGCGTTCTTTCGCGGGAACGAAACGCGACCGCGATCAATACGCGATTCGCAGGCCGTCGTAGGCCAGGCGGACGTCGGGCGGGAGGCGGGCGTTGGTGGCGGCGTAGTCGAGCGTGTGCGAGAGGTGCGTCAGGAATGTCCGGCGCGGGCGGACGCGGCGGACCACGTCGAGCGCCTGGCCGATGCTCAGGTGCGTCGCGTGGGGCTCGTCGCGAAGGGCATCGATCACGAGCGTGTCGAGCCCTTCCAGGAGCGGCCAGCTTTCGTCGGGGATGAAGCTGACGTCGGTGCAATAGGCGAAGTCGCGGATGCGGAAGCCGAGGACCGGGAGTTGTCCGTGCATCAGCCGGATGGGCTGGACCGTGACGCCGAGGAGTTCGAACGGTTCGGCGGGGGCGATGCGGCGGAAGGCGAGCCGCGGCGTGGCGAAATGATGGGCGTTGACGACCGGCGTTTCGAACGCGTAGCCGAAGGATGTCCGCAGCTGCCGCTCGACGATCTCCTCGCAGTAGAGCGGGATGTCGCGGTCGAGGCGGTAGCCGAAGATCCGCAGGTCGTCGAGGCCGAAGATGTGGTCGGCGTGGGAGTGCGTGTAGATCGCCGCATGGACGGCCTGGACATGTTCCCGAACCAGCTGGATCCGCAGCTCGGGGGGGGTGTCGATGACGAAGTTTCCTTCGGGGGCCGGGACGTAGACGCCGACGCGGGTGCGGTGGTTCTTCGGATCGGTGGACGTGCAGACGTTGCAGCGGCATCCGACGATCGGGACGCCGACGCTCGTCGCCGTGCCGAGGATCACCAGCTCACGCGCGGAAGTCGTCATCGGGGAGTGCGGCCTCTACTCGTCCTTGAGTTCGGAATCGTGACCTTCGACGTCCTCGAGGGCGGCGTCTTCGCACAGCTCGCTCACGCCGTCGCGCGAGACGAGGAGCATGCGGTTGGTCAACGGGTGGTCGATGCGGTCGAAGTCGGCGGCGATCAGGCCCTTCATCTGCTGGAGCGTTTCCGACTCGCAGGTGCTGATGGCGACGAAGAAATCGCGGCCGGGCAAACCGACGGCGATCTCGCGGCCGATTTCCTTCTGCATCGATGCGCGGAACGATGGGCTGAGCCACCGGGCGGTGATGTAGGCGTCGGGCCGCATCGGCATCACGATCCGGGCCGATTCTCCCACCCCCCCGCACGCGAACTCGGCCGGTTTCTGCTCGAAGTAAGTCTCGAGGTTGGCGAGGGCGATGTCGTGCAGTTGCTCGACGCTCAGCCCCCACTTCCGCGAGAGGTCTTTCCGGACGTACCAGTAAGCGTTCGACTCATCGACCACATAGAGGACCATGAGTCCAGCGACCCACGGAGTGCCGAGGAAGTTCGGGAAGTTCTTCTTCCAGGCTTCCTCGGGATAGAGCATCGGCATGATGCGATCGCGGACGGTTTCGAGCGGCGGGTCTGTCTGGTTCGATCCCCATTCCTGCACCTGGACGACGGTGGTGAGGGCGGGGAGGACGATGTCCTCGAAGCGTTCGGGAGCGTTGAGGTAGGCCCGGTAGAAGTTGAACAGGCTGACGCTCGACTCTCCCATCTTGATGTGGAAGTCGGCCTCTTTCCTGCAGGCGAGGAGCGGGAACTTCCGGCGCGCCAGCGCGATGACGCGTTCGGCGAATTGATCGGGGGAGTCGGCCGGGTTGTCGGCCATTTCGACCGTGTTGAGGATCATCGCCGAGAGGGTTTCCATCTCGGGATCGCGGCCGGAGGTTTCCACCCAGATGGCGAGGAGGTGCAACTCGTCGTGACTGATGCACCAGGCCCGCCAGCGGGTCCAGTGGGAGCCGCGCCATAGCCGCTTCCACCAGGTTTGCCCATCTTCATCCAGCTCGCGTTCTCCTTCGAGGCACAGCGTCTGGTAGGGGAGGTCGAGCGGCTTGAGCTTGCGGACGCGGCGGCAGCGCGGGAAGAGCGTCCTGGGGTCGAGCGAGGACGAGAATTCGTCGGCCTGGCCGGGCGGAACGCGAAGGCAGGTGATGATCAGCGCCCCCTGTTCTCCGGGGGGCGACAGGCGCAGCGAGCCGTCCGATTCTTCCACCTTCCATCCCTCGGGATGGCGGAGCGTGAACCAGTGCGTCGGTCCGGTCAGAGTTTTCCAGAGCGGCGGAGCAGACAAAGCATGCACCTGGGGAAAGGCGCCATGGATCATTGAGCGTGGTGGTGATGGACGCAGCCCGCAAACTTCGCCCCATCGACCCCATTGGCATTCTGGCAATCGCCACCCCTCCGGGCAATCCCCGACATGGGAAGAATTCCGCCGCCCGTACGTCCCGTCCTCGGCGATGCTGCGCGCGGGATGCGACGCCTCAGATCCGCTTCCGACAAAGAGTTTGAATGAGGAGCCCAGGAAAGCAGGAAAAAGGCAGGGAAAAAACGGAGAGGCAGAAGACGTCTGACATGTGTGAAGCAGGTTCTGGTTGCAGGACTTGCCTGGTTTCTGCGTTGAGACGCAAGGGGGGAACGCAAGTGCTCTGTACGCCGAAGGCATTCCATCCGATAGCCCAGCGTCGCGAACGGAGTGAGCGCACGCTGGGAATGGCCGAAAGGTTTCAGGTATCCCAACGGGGTTCCATCAGAACGTGCCAGATGCTCGTTATCGAACCCCGTTGGGGTATCTGATGAGATCGATGCCCCACCCAGCGTGCGCTCGCCAGGCCTCGCGACGCTGGGCTATCTGATGAAACGCCTTTGGCGTAGTGATGCTCGCGGCGTCTCCCAAGTCCACCACGTATGCAATGCAGAAATCCGCTCCTCGGTGGTCCATTTCAGAAGTTTCTGAAGGGTCGTAAAGGGTGGCTGGGGTCGACCGAAGGGAGCCCCCAGCTTTCGACGCGGAGTCCGCTGGGGGCTCGCAAAGCCTCGACCCCAGCCACCCCTTTCTGGTCATTCAGGTTCGCTGGAACCCTCCTGCAACTCGTGAAATGGACCACTAAGCCCGTCTGATACGTCTGACATGGCAGTCTCGTTTCTCTCTTGCATCTCCCTGCCTTTTTCCTGCTTTCCTGGGTTCCTCATTCTCACGGTTTGTGCCTTCCGCGTTCACCGACTTAGAAGCGATTCCCGCGCGAAGCCACCTCGTTGAAAGCTCGGTCTCGATTTCGCGAAAATGCTTTCATCCGTCATGCCCGCGGTTTGCAAAGCGGCATTCCGACTCGTTTCTGCCGTCGATAAGCCATGGTGGTGGTTCGGGTTGAGAATCTCGCTGACAGAGCGGCCCGCGATGCTTGAATGGGCGTGTCAACCCCAGATAAGGCTTGAGCCGCTTTTTGCACCGCGGTATCGTCCCCCCGCCTTTGACGCCCGTGTGGCGAACTGAACGCTGACGCCGGAATGGATTCCAGGCGTCGAGAGTCTGGCTCTCATCCATCGCAGCTCACCGTTGCGGGGATTGGGAGCGATCGCAAATCCAGGAGCTCAAGGATGAGCGGACTGAAGCTGTTTGACGCGGACGCGATCGATGCGAAGGACGAGGGTCCGGTGATCTTCCGGATCGCTGACTTCGCGCACCTGCGGCGGCCCGCGCCCGTGATGGAGCCGACCGAAGACGATGAAGCCCTCGGAAGGGCTCGCATCCTGCATGCGAACCGCCGCTGCCCCTACTGCAAGCATCCGGTGGTGCAGCCGGTAGAACTGAACAACGGCCGTTACAGCCGGAACCGCAGCCGCCTTCCCGGCTCGGCGTCCGTCGTCGGGTTCCAGTGCGACGGCTGCTACCAGGAATGGCCGGCGTGAGTGAGTGGTGACGTCCGCTCGCTCCGGTTTCGCCGGGGCGGGTTCGGGCCGTGGATGCGATGGCCGTCTTTCGCTGCGAGTGCTTCATCAACTCTTTGAGTTGCAGTTTGCACTCCTGCAATCCCGGCCTTCGCAAAGCCTCAGACCCGGCCACCCAATCCCCATACCAGGCATGGGCAAGGTCCGCGAAAGGACGTTGCGCTTGACGACGCATTTGACGACATGTCGCGCGACGCATTTGTTGCCTGTGGCTCGCTCGCGCTCGTCCGGGGAGCGAAAGACGACCATCAATCGAGCCACAGCTCGGTTCGCGTCCCCCTCAGATCCATTTCGTACTCTATTTCTTCGATGGGCGGTCGGCTGTAGTGCCATTGGACGCCGCGGATGGCGGCCGGTCCGACGCGTCCCAGGACGATCTCGGGGAGCAGCTCGCGCAGTGAGTGCGGCGTGTAGACGTCGATCGTATTGACTCGCGCCCAGTCGCCGCCGAGGCCTTGCATTCGAGTCTCCATCAGGTCCATGACGAACCGTGCTTTGGTCGCGAGTCCGTCCCCGGAGGTGTCGTCGAGGGCCACGATCCCCTCGCGCGAAAGAATTCCTTCCGGCAACTCACCAGCGCCCGCCACGACGAACGTCGGCGTGTCGGCCCCCGGCGAGAGCCGCGCGAAGGAGAATCCATACATGACGGTTTCCGTCGGAGGATCGACGACCGGCGCAACGTTGGTCCGCGCGATGGGATTCACGCCGTCCACGAAGACGCCCCACGACTTCAGGATTTCCGCGTACTCCGCATTGAAGGCGGCGAAGCCCGCGAAGCTCCACGGTTTCGGACACCGTAGCGAGATCCCGCACAATGCAGTGCGGGGACGATTCTCGCGCTCGAGGAAGCGGGCGATCCGCTCGAACCCTTCCTGGTAGGGGGGCGGCTTCAGAAAGGTGACGTAGACGATCTCGGTGCCCGGCTGCGAAACGACGCCGCACGAGTACGGCGCGATGCCGGGGAGGAAACGATAGCCGCCGGTGGGATGGTCGATCAGCACGGAGGAGGATCCTGGTGAGTGATTCAGGCTTTGTCGGATCACTCCGGATGCGGAGTGCCGATTGATCTGTCGCACGGGCACTCATGCCCGTGCGCGAGATGAATGTGAAGTGTTTCGCACGGGCATGAGTGCCCGTGCCACGTCCAGATCGAGCGTTGTGCCGAAGCCTCCATTGTCTCAGAGATGCTTCTTCACGAATTCCCAGGCCGAGGGATCGTGGAATTCGTGGCCCCCGTCGAAGATGAGATGCTGAAAGCGTTCGGCGAGCCCGAGCTTCGAATAGTACACGGCCGATTCGACGGCCAGCGGCTTGCCGGCGTCGCGGTGGTCGACTCCATCCTTGCTGCCGGCCTGGATCTGGAGGGCGCGGGGGCAGATGAGGGCGACGATGTCCGCATCGCGAAACAGCGTGAAGCGGTCCTTGAATTTGAAGTCGGGCGGACTGGATAGCTCGTCGCGTGCGTAACGCCCCTCCTGCACGCCGTAGTAGCAGCTGCAGACCGAGACCTTGATCCGCGGATCGACGGCCGGCGTCACCAGGGCGTAGTAGCCGCCGTAAGAGAGGCCGACCATCGCGACCCGCGACGCATCGACCTCGGGCCGCTTCAGCAGCACGTCGAGGCTGCGGGTGATCTTGGCGATTTCGACGGCGGTCAGGCTCGTGCCCACCAGCCGCAGCCGCTCGTCGGTGCGATTGCGGATGTCGCGCGGGAAGCCTTCCGCCGAGAAGAGGTGTTGCGGGGCGAAGACGACGTATCCGCGTTTCACGCCGCCGCGGACCATGTCGTGGTAGTTGGCGCCGCCGTGGAACAGGGCCACCTCGGGCGAACCTCCGCCGCCGTGCATGGAGATGACGAGCGGAGCCTTCTCGTTCGGCTTCAGTGATTTCGGGACGATGTAGATGCCTTCGGCATGAACGCCGGGAAGGATGGGGATCATCGCCCGGTGATAGGTGCCGATCGTGTCTTCGCCGATCTGCCGAAATGTCGCTGCTTTATCCGGGATGTCGCCCGGGGGCGGGTAGCCGATGCTGTCGCAGAAGGCCTGCCGATACGGTGCGGCGGACTTTTCGAAGGCTTGCGGCGAGGAGTAGTCGTGCGGGAGCAGTTTCTTGAGCCGCGCAGTGTCCTGCTTGAGTGTGAGGATGTAGGTGTCCAGCTCTTTTGCCTGTTCGGCGCGGAGCGGGTTGGAGTCTTTGATGTCCTGCTCGAAATAGGGCGTGGCGGGTTTTTCCTGTGCGAAGGCCGCGGCAGCGCAGAGAAGGACGATGGGCAGCGAGAGGCGCATCTCACGTGAGAGCATGTCGGCAGGCTCCAAAGGGGGCGGGTCGGAATCGCGTGGAGAGGGACCGTTGCTCGTCGGTTTTCGGGTTCCTCGATGGCGAGGCCCAAGATAGTCCGCTGTTCGAAAGAATTCGATGGCCGCGCTCGCGGGCCTTGAACGGAGTCGCCGCGGAAGGAACGTGTCGACAGAGGGATTTCGCGTGGAGTGCCGGGTAAGATGCTCGCGGATCTCAGCCTGGATCTGGCGAGTTCCGTCATGCTGGATGCCCGCAACACTTTCGGAACCGTCGTCATGATGCGTCCGCCGCTGCTCGCTCTCTTCATTTTGATGGTGTTCGCCGCGGCCGCCCCCGCAGGGACGATCATTCACGCGGGCCGGTTCATCGACGGACGAAACGACGAACCGCGCGGGAAGACCTCGATCTTCATTGACGAGGGACGCATCACCCAGGTTGTGGACGGATTCTCCGATCCAAAGCCCGGCGACCGCGTCATCAAGCTGGTCGACTGCACGGTGATGCCCGGCCTGATGGACATGCACACGCACCTGCAGTCGCAGCATTCGAAGGACTCTTACACCGAGCGGTTCTTCATGGACCAGGCCGACTACGCGCTGCGGTCGACCGTGTATGCCCGCAAGACGCTGCTGGCCGGCTTCACCACGGTGCGCGACCTGGGCGACAATGGCGTGAACTCGATTTCCCTTCGCAAGGCGATCGGTGAAGGCTGGGTGCCGGGGCCGCGGATCTTCACGTCGGGGAAGTCGCTGGCGACCACGGGGGGCCATGCCGATCCAACGAACTCGCTGCGGGGAGATTACCGCCGCGACGCCGGCCCGCTGGAGGGGGTCATCAATGGGCCGGACGACGCCCGCAAGGCGGTGCGGCAGCGTTACAAGGAAGGGACGGACCTGATCAAGCTGACGGCCACGGGGGGCGTGTTGAGCCTGGCGACGAACGGCCAGAACCCGCAATTCACGGACGAGGAATTGCGGGCGGTGGTCGAGACGGCGCATGACTACGGGATGATTGTCGCCGTGCATGCCCACGGCGCGGAGGGGATGAAGCGGGCGGTGCTGGCGGGAGTCGATTCGATCGAGCACGGGACCTTCATCACGGACGAGATCATCGGGCTGATGAAGGAGCGCGGAACGTATTACGTGCCGACGCTGCTCGCGGGCGAGTGGGTCGCGAGCAAGGCGAAAGAGCCGGGTTATTTTCCCGAGGTGGTTCGTCCGAAGGCGGCGTCGATCGGACCGCTTGCGGGGGAAGCGTTCCGCAAGGCGCACACGGCGGGGGTGAAGATCGCTTTCGGGACCGACACGGGTGTCTCTCCGCACGGCGACAACGCGCGCGAGTTCGAGCTGATGGTGGCGGGCGGGATGCCGCCGATGCGGGCCATTCAGGCGGCGACGCGGACGGCGGCACAGCTTCTGAAGATCGAAGACCGCCTGGGAACGATCGAACCGAAGAAGATCGCCGACATCGTGGCGGTGGAGGGAGACCCGCTCAAGGACATCAAGGCGATGAAGAACGTCGTCTTCGTCATGAAGCAGGGGGAGGTGTTCAAGACGCCCTGAGTGACCCGACTGCCCCCTGTCATGGGGCATTACCGATGGGTCTTCCGCTTTGTGGACCGGCCATCCAGGCCGGGAGTGAGATTCTGTCCGGCGTTGGAAGGCCGGACTACGGAAGACGCGGCTTGCGTTCTTAAGAGAGGAGGGTCCGGCTACTCGGGCGTGTGCGGCGCGGGGGGACACGCACCGCAACTTTCCCCCTCCAGCTCCACTTCGATCGAGATGTGTTCGAAGTGCAGCTCGCGGAGCATCTGGTGGACGCGCTGCTTCGCTTCGACGATGGCTGCCCGGGTGCAGGTCGCCGCCATGACGAGGTGCATCGAGAAGACGTGATGCTCGCCGTCGAGGGTCCAGGTATGCGTGTGGTGCGAGTCGAGCACGCCGGGAATTTGATGGAGTTGTTGCCGGAACGATTCCACGTCGAATCCGGCGGGGGCGGTCTGCAGGAAGACGAGTGCGACTTTCCCCAGATTGCGGACCACGTTCCACAGAACAAAGACCGAGATCAGCAGCGCGAGCAGCGGATCGAGGATGGGGATGTCCCAGATCATCATAGCCAGGCTGGCGATCAGGACGGCGGCCCAGCCGAGGGTGTCTTCGAGCGAGTGCCAGGTCGCGATCTTCTCGCTGAGGGAGCGACCGTGATGCAGCCGCCATGCCGCGGCGCCGTTCATCAGCACCCCGAGGATGGCGAGCGCGAGCATGCCGGGCGCCCGCACTTCCTGCGGGTCGCGGAGCCGTCCCAAGGCGCTCCAGCCCACGAATCCCAGTCCGGCGACGAGCACCAGTCCCGTCACCAGGGCTCCGACGATCGAGAGTCGCCGGTAGCCGTAGGTGAATCGAGCATCAGGCCGTCGGCCGCTGAGCTTCTGCAGCCGCCACGCGATGCCGAGCGAGAGGCAGTCCCCGCCGTCGTGCAGGGCATCGGAGAGGATTGCGATGCTGTTGGTCCAGTAGCCTCCCGCGATCTCGATGATTGTGAACGCGAGATTGAGCAGAAAGGCGACGCCGAGATTGCGCGACGAGTCGTGCTCGTGATGATGGCCGTGACTCATCCTGCGGAAGTTTCCGGTGACAATGGTGAATTGGCCGCATCGCTCGCGACGCGACCGATTCCTGGTCGTCGGACACGAGGATCCGTCGTGGAACTCAGCGTCAGCGATCTTCGGGCGAGGTCTATTTTGTTTCGGGAACCTTCGTGACCTTCACCATCAGCTCAACCTCGGCCGCCTTCAGCGGCTGGCCGCTGAAGGGGTCGCCGGGGCCCTGTGCGGTCAGCTTGATGCCTTTGATTTCTGATACGGCAAAGTTGGGCGGGAGGCGGAGGTCGAGCTGGAAGTCGGATTTGTCGGCGGGGACTGCGACCGCGGGGAGCGAGACTCCCGGCGGCAGTCCCGCCACCAGCACCGTGACGGCTCCCTTGTAGTCGGCGAGGCGTTCGATCCGGCCGTCGATTTTGAGGGCCGCGCCGGTTTTCGGGTCGAGCGTCGCTTCGACGGGGCCGGCCGTTGCCAGCTTGAGCGCGAGCGGGTTGACGACCGGAAGCCGCCGCACGGGGGCGTAGGCGGTGCGGAGGACGGAGCCGCGATCGGTGCTGAGGAGTTCGGCCTTCACGGAGAGGTCGCAGGATGGGTCGATCGTGGTGGCGACCAGCAGCACCGGAAAGTCGGTGGTGTAGGCGGCCTTGCTTTCGGCATCCTTGAGGGCGGCTGCGGCGGCCTCCTTTTTCGGAGTCAGGTCCTGCACGACCTTCTCTGCGGCGACCTTGGCGTCTCCTTGCGCGGCGGCGGCCTTCATCACGGCGTCGGCGTGCTGCTTTTCGAGGACGAGGTACGCATCGCCGGCCGCTTTGACGGCGGGGGCGATCGGCAGTTCGATCGGTCGCTCCTGGCGGATGTTGAAGGCCGGGTTGAGCTGGCCGTTGACGCGGGGGGGATTCTGAGAGACGAGAAGCGTCAATCGCACCGGCCCATAGGACGCGGCCGTCGTGGCGGGGGGACGAGTGACTTTGAGCTGTCCCGCGAACTTCGTGGTGAGGACGAGTTGCGTGGCGGGCGCGGCCTCTGTCCATTCGACGGTGAAGGGGGTTTCGTTTTTTGGTGTTGCGGCGAGGGCGATCCGCTCGCGGAGCCAGGCGGGGGTGCGGTCATCGGCGGTCGATTCGAACCGCACGCAGCGTACGATTTTTCCATCTGGCGACTGGGCGCGGATGCGGGTGACGAACTGCCGTGCCGTCGCGGGATCGGCCCCCGCGTTGACGAAAGTCAGCAGCGTTCCGGTGGCCCGTGCGGGGATGTCCGCTCCTTCGAGCGTGAGGCCCGGGGGCAGGTCGGGGACCTGGAGCTGGATCGGTCCGTCATAGTTTTCGCGGCGGACGAAGACTTCGAATACGGACTTTTCGCCGGCGGGGACGTTGGCGAGGTCCGACTTTGCGACCGCTTCGAAGTCGGCCGTCGGCGTGTCGACCGACGTGATGACCAGCCGATAGATGGCCGCTTCGTTCGCTGTCTCCAGGGCGTCGCGGACGCCGACTTCGACCGCGTCGAGTCCTTCGGGAACGGTGAACTCGATTCGCGAATCGGTTGTCGAGCTTACGCCGGGGATGGCCGGCAGGTCGTCGTTCTGGGCGAGGACGCCACCCTGCTTGTTCCTGAGATCGAGGATCGAATCGATTCGCGAGCCGAAGCGTTCGGCGAAGACTTCGAAGGCGAGCTTCTGTCCGGCCTTCACGGGGACGAGGTAGCGGTGCCGCTGGCCGGCCGTGTTGAGACGGCCGCTCACGGCGATGGGAGGGGCGGCCAGGGGTTGCGGGGCGTTTTCGGGCTGGGGTTGAGCGAGCGTTTCGGGGACTGAGCTGACGGCGACGGACGGCGGCGGGCCGCTGACGGAGGGGGAGTTGAGAGGGACCGGGGCGAGGAGTTCCTCGCCGCTCGATTTGAACGGGACGGACGCCGTGGCGACTTTTCCGATGAGTTGCAGCACGGTCTCCTGGCCGCGCGGCACGGCGGGGGGGAAGGCGAGGTCCGCGAATTCCCAGCGGCCGATCTTCAGGCGGAAGTAGCTTGGGCCCGGGGGACCGTATTGCATGTCGTGGACTTCGACGGTGTAGAGTCCATCCGCGGGGAGTCTGGCGGCCGCGCGGCAATCTCCCGACAAGGTGTTCGAGGGGAGTGCCCAGGCGAGTTGTGTGCGGCGGGCGTCGTAGAGGTGCACGACGGGCCGGAGCTTGGAGCCGAGGCGCTTCGCTTCGACTTCGATGAGGACATCTTCGCCCGCTTTGCCGGGGAAGGTGGTGCGGCTGACTCCGCTGCCGGGGACGGTTCCGTGGAGCGAGGCGGGGATCGCTTTCGTTTCGGCGGCAAGCACGGATTGCGGGAGGCGGTCGAGTCCGACCGGGATGCCGTTGGAGAATCCATCGCCGGTGGCCAGTCGCAAGGTACCGATGCCGGCGGGGGTGGCGTCGGGGAGGGTGATGGTGAGGATTGCCCGCGTCGGCGTGCTGCGGGGGTCAAGGGCGATGTCGACAGGCTTTTCGTTGAGGAAGAGGCGCGGTGCGGGGAGGAGGTCGAGTCCGTCGATGGTGAGGGAGGTGGGCGCGCCGATCTGCAGGCCGCGGAGGTCGATATTGCGGATTTCGGGGGGCCGAGCGTGGGCCGCGGCGGCGATTCCGGTCAGCAGGCCGAGGGCGAGGACGAACCGGCGGGGGGCGCGCATGAGCTTCATCCGGAGAGGGACCGCACAAGGCGTCGGCGGAACGGAACGGGAGGGAATGCCGCTGTTCAGTGTACCGAGCCGCGATTCCCTCGCGGAAGCGCGGGGTTGCGGGAAGGATTTCCGGGGATGGGTCAGGGGTTGAAGCGGTGGAAGGTGAGGCGGGTTTCGGGTTCGGGGACGGGAAGGGGTTCGCCGTGGGAGAGGGCCTGGTGGAGTTCGAGGATGCGGCGCGGTCCTCGGGGTGGTGAATGAGGGCCTTGACCGGAGGGCGGGTGGTTGCGCGGCCGATGTGATTGTCAGTCGCCCGATCGAGTGCTTGAGCGAGGTCGCGAGCATGAGACCCCTCTTGCTCCTGACGATGCCACCACACCGTGGGCAATCGCTGTCCTCAACGGGCGTCATTTTGTCCGGCGAATCCGTTGAGATCTGGGTTCAGCGCCGAGAAAGCGAAATGAAACCGCTGCGAATTCGTCTTTCGCGTTTTGGTCCGTATTTTGCTCGGCTCAGGGTTCCTCAACGAGCAGAGACGCCGGCGCGGAACACTCCGATTCGAGCGACGACGGCCTTCGCTCGGCTTCAGCGCTTCGGCGTCAAATGGGATGCGGACGTGCGACCGACTCTTCGCCGAACAGACGCGGGAAGGATTAAGATGGCGTTTCCCACACGTCGCGGGTTCACACTGATTGAATTGCTGGTCGTTATCGCGATCATTGGGATTCTCGTTGCGCTCCTGCTTCCCGCCGTCCAACAGGCAAGGGAAGCGGCCCGTCGCACGCAGTGCAAGAACAATCTGAAGCAGTTGGCGCTTGCGCTTCACAACTGGACGTTCAAGGGAAGCTGGACCGACCTGTTCATTCCGAAGCCGGGGAGGAAGGCGTGGTTCATTGCGGGAGCGCCGTTCCGCGTTCCGCCGGATCTGGACCGGGACGGACTCGAAGCGTACCGTGTGCAGTTGCAGGCACGGCTCGACGCCATCACCGCCGAGGCAGCGAGCCTGGCAAAGGGACTGCCTGCCGAGATCACCCAACCGGCCCGCAAAGCGGCGTGACGCCTGAAAGCCGCCGCGCGGAGTAAACGCGCTGGCCACTTCCATGACGTCGAGCGATTCGCCTGTGGCACGACCTGCGTGGTACGCGCGGATGCTCAATCCGCGCGTGGCCGTGCCTGTTGCGTTGGTGCTGTTGCTCCTCGCCGCACCGTTCGTCTATCGCGAGTGGCTGATTGCGGGTCTGCCCGATCCTGGCGATCCGTTCGACGTCGAGGCATTTCTGGCCGCGAATCCTGCGGTGCCTCGCGAAGACAATGCAATTGCGGATTACATCGCGGCTGAGGAAGCAATCCACGGCGATGCAACCGACTTCTCGACCGAATTGCTGGGGGAACTGACGTTCGAGCACGATGCGATCTCGCCGGCCGCGTGGGATTGGCTGGCGTCAAACCGCCGCGCCTTGGAGTTATGGGAGGCAGGAACACGCAAAT
>JADZEF010000389.1 GCA_020850695.1 Planctomycetaceae bacterium
CGGGGACGTACCGGGGACTGACGGAAAAGATCGCGCATCTGAAGGACCTGGGAGTGACCGCGGTCGAACTGATGCCCGTGCAGGAGTTCAACGAGGCCCAGTCGTTCCGAAGCGATCCACACACCGGGGCGCGGCTGAAGAACTTCTGGGGTTACGACCCGATCAGTTTTTTCGCGGTCAAAGGCTCCTACGCCGAAACCGGGGCGGTGGGCGGACAGATCCTGGAGTTCAAAGAGATGGTCCGGGCCTTTCACGTGGCTGGGATCGAAGTGATCCTCGACGTGGTCTTCAATCACACCGTGGAGGGGAACGAGCGGGGGCCGACCATCAGCTTCCGCGGCATCGACAACGCGATCTATTACTGGCTGGAGGATGGCCGGTACTACCGAGACTTCACCGGGACGGGCCACGCGGTCAACGCTTCTCATCCGGTGGTCCGCGACCTGATCCTGGACGCGCTGCGATACTGGGTCATCGAGATGCATGTCGACGGCTTTCGTTTCGATCTGGCCTCCGTGCTCGGTCGCGACCGGCACGGCCACGTTCTGGCCGACGCGCCGCTGCTCGAACGCATCGCGGAAGACCCGATCCTGCGCGATGCCAAGTTGATTGCCGAGGCGTGGGATGCGGCCGGGGCCTACCAGGTCGGCAGCTTTTCCCATTTCCGCTGGGCCGAATGGAACGGCCATTTTCGCGACGAAGTGCGGCGCTTCTGGCGCGGCGACGAGGGGATGGCCGGCCGCTTCGCCAGCCGAATCTGCGGGAGCTCGGACCTCTATCTGATGTCGGGCAAGGGCCCCGGGTGTAGCATCAACTTCGTGACGTGCCACGACGGGTTCACCCTGAACGACCTGGGCAGTTACGCGCACAAGCACAACGAAGCCAACGGAGAAGGGAACCGGGACGGTTCCGACGAGAACCACAGCGCGAACTACGGGATCGAAGGGGACTCGGCCGATCCGGCAATCGATGTCGCACGGCGAAGACAGATCAAGAACTTTCTGCTGACGCTTGCCCTCGCAAGAGGCGTGCCGATGCTCCTGGGCGGGGATGAGTTTCGCCGCTCCCAGAGAGGAAACAACAATGCGTACTGCCAGGATAACGAGACGAGCTGGCTGGACTGGTCGTTGCTGGGAAAGAATGACGAGATCCATCAGTTCACGCGACGCGCACTTGCCTTTCGCCGGGAGCACCCGGTGCTGCGGCGGGACATCTTCTACACGGGCGATGAGGTCCAGTGGTTCAGCGCCGCGGGACGGAGCCCTGACTGGTCCGATGCTCGAACGAAGTGCCTCGCGTGCTTCATTCGCGATGGGAGCACGCCGCCGATGTTCCTGATCTTCAATGCCGGGCTCGACTCGACGCGCTTCCCCCTGCCACCGCTGTCCGGCACAGCGTGGCGTCTGGCGATCGATACGGCCCAACCGTCCGGGCATGAGTTCTCGCGTCCGGAAACGGCATTGCTCGATCCGTCGAGCTACGCCGTCGACGGCAGGGCGATTGTGGTTCTCTCCGCATTTTGATTTGTGACGCGGGAACTGTGAAACAATCGGCTCAGCAGAACCCGCGCTGACCGATCGTGCCGACGCGCTCACGGATTCTGGTTGGCGGAATGGCGATTGGAGTCGATCCGGTCGGACGGATCTGAATGAAACGCCCGCACGGCCTCTTCCCGGGTGCTATGAATTTCCAGAATGCGGTGCATTTTCACGAGTTCAAAGACGGCGCGCACCGGCTTCGACATGCCGCACAGTTTCAAGTCGCCCCCTGCGGCCTTAACCTTCCGCAGGCAGGAGAGGAAGAATCCGAGTCCGGAGCTGTCGACGAACCGCATCCGATTCAGGTCCAGCACGACCTTGAAATGGACGTCCAGCACCGGCGCCACGTATTCCTTCAACGGAACGGTGTTGCCCGCGTCCAGCTCTTCGACTCCCAGATCCACGATGGTCACATCCCCAATCGACTGGACTGTCAGTTCCATGCGACTCCTCTCTAAGTGCTCCACGGACGGATGCCTGGTTTGGAGTGTGGAATCACGTCATCAGCCGTCCCCTCAGGCACGCGCCTGATGCATGCGGCGCATCACGTTAGCGAGCGTTACACCGCGCGCGTCTGATCCCGCGATGCGGATCTCGCGTTGAACGGGTAGTCTAACCTCCTGCAGACCGGATTTCGCCAGCCTGGGAGTCTCGATCCGATGTTGGCCACGCTGCTTGATGAATTGACCGGGAAGGGCGCGGGGGTGATTCTCGGCTTGATCCTCGGAAGCCTGATCGGCTGGATTTCCGCCCGTTGGAAGCGATATCGCGAACGCCAGAGCATTCTGCAGGGGGACGCGCGCGATACGGTCGTCATCCATCAGCACCTCGTCGAGTCGACTGAAGGACCAGACGGAAAGAGACGTCCCACCGTGCTGCGATTGCGGTCTCTCGGTCAGTCGCAGCTTGACCGCGTCATTCCGAACGGACACCTCGCTGGGGAAATGCTGCGTCGGGCATTTCGCGTCACGCCCAGCGATACGCTCATTTCCATGGAGTCGAGAATGAGGCCTTCGCCGCACTCTCAATGATGAAAACGGCATCACCTGTGCATGGCATGGGGGCGTGACGCCTATTTTCGGAACAGCATGCGGAAGGTTCGTACCTCCTCGAGACCCTTACGAACTTTGTCTGCGACCGAATCGGCAACTCCCCTTTCGAGCATGATCTGTACGTGATGGCTCCCTGTTGCGAGCCCGCGGGGCTGGCCGAGCACCAGCCGATCGCCATTCTGCTGATCTCCGTCTCGGATCTGGCATTATTCGAGAACTGGCCGCAGTGCCGCGACATCCATGTGGAGCACGGCACAGACGGGGCGCGGATTCTGACTTTGAGAGAGATGGCGCTACGCTTCCGGAAGGAGCAGGACAAGATTGCCGAGCTGCGGAAGGCGGGACAACGCACTCGTTATGTCGAAACGATGTACGTCCTCGATCTCACGCTCGACAAGCGCGCGGCTTCCGTTCCGGTCAGGGAAGTTCCGTGGGGACGCTTTGAGGAGGTCCTGAAGCAACACAACCTCGAGTGACGCCGAAAGGGCACACATCGAAGTGTGACTCTTTGCTGCGGTGCCCAGTGCATCTTGCACATTCTTTCGTGCAAATTGCATGCAATGAGCGGCTGCAACGCGCCGCGGAGCAGAGCTTGCCCGTGACGTAAGTCATTCGGCATAAACAAGCTGCCCGTTGTACATTGTTTCCGCCCCGATCGCGGCGCGCAGGATGCTTTGCATCCGTGTGCACGATCCGGGCGGGGAAGCACGATGAACCTTCTGCTGATTGATGATGACGCAAGCCTGCGCAAGACGATCCGGCTGACGCTGGAATCGATGAACCATCGCGTCACGGAGGCGCCGGACTCGGCTCAGGCCGAAGAGTTGCTTGGCAATGGGTTGTACGATGCCGCCTTTCTCGACCTGCGGCTGGGGCGGGAGAAAGGAATCGATCTTCTGCCCGCCCTGCTGAGACTCGCGCCGGGGCTCGCGGTCGTGGTTATCACCGCCTATGCAACGATCGACATCGCGGTGGAAGCGATGCGTCGCGGCGCGTTCGACTTCCTGCCCAAGCCTTTCACACCGGACGAACTGCGAATCGTCCTTGACCGCGTGGTGCGATTGCGGCGACTGCAATCCCACGTCGAAGCACTGGAGGAGCAAGTCCGCTCGGTCGTCCCGGAGGCCGATCTGCAGACGCAGGACACCTCCATGCGGCAGGCACTCGACATTGCCTTTCGTGCTGCATCGTCCGAGGCGACGGTACTGCTGAGGGGCGAGAGCGGCACCGGCAAGGGGGTGCTCGCCCGCGCCATCCACGCCCGGAGTCCTCGCGCCGGGGGGCCTTTTATCACGGTCAACTGTCCGAGCCTCTCGCCCGAACTGCTGGAGAGCGAACTGTTCGGACACGTGCGGGGCGCCTTCACGGGGGCAGTGAAGGACACCTTCGGCAAGATCGCGGCGGCGGAAGGCGGAACACTCTTCCTCGACGAAATCGGCGATCTGCCAATCGCCCTTCAGCCGAAGTTGTTGCGACTGCTTCAGGAGCGGCGCTATGAACGGGTCGGTGAGACTCGGACACGGGCGTGCGACATACGGATCCTGGCCGCCACCAACCGGGACCTTCAATCGGCCGTCGCCACCGGCGCGTTCCGCGAAGATCTGTTCTATCGCTTGAACGTCTTCGAGATCCTACTGCCGCCGCTGCGCGAACGGAGAAAGGACATCCGTCCGCTGGCGGAGCATCTTCTTCAATTCTTTGGCCGCCAGACCGGGAGGGCGGTGACAACCTTCACCGAAGAAGCCTGGACCGCCATGGTGCGGTACCCGTGGCCGGGAAACGTGCGAGAACTGCGGAACGCGATCGAACGGGCCGTCATCCTGGCGAGCGGCTTGACCGTCGGACTCAATGAACTTCCAGCCCAGATCGGGGCGGCGCTGCCTCAGAATGCGATGGAACTGGGGGGCGCTGTGACCCTCGAACAGCTGGAATGTGAACACATCCGGCGCGTCCTCGCACGCACGGCCACTCTCGATGAAGCAACACACGTTCTCGGGATCGACCCGAGCACGCTATACCGCAAGCGAAAGCGCTACGGACTGTGAAACGTGAGAAGAATGCGAAGAGAATGAAACGTGGGAAGGGGCTGGAAGAGTGGCCTTTCGGTCCTCGCGTCAGAATGGCACGCCTGTCCTGCACTTTGAACTCTTCATACTCTTCGCACCCCGGCCCGGACTTCCATGAAACTTAGCCTGCGTTGGCGAATCGGCATGACGCTTGCGCCCTTGTTCCTGATCCTTGCAGGGCTCGGGGGCGTGGGTGTCACGTTGTTGTATGAGGTCGGCAATCGAATCAATGCCATCCTTCGGGAGAACTACCGCAGCGTGACCTACATGACGCGGCTGAATGAGGCGCTCGAGCGGATCGACTCGTCCTTCGGTTTCGCCCTCGCCGGTCGCGAGGAAGCAGCGCGCCGGCAATACGCTGCGAACTGGAAGACCTACCAGGAGAACCTCGTCGCGGAACAGCACAATGTCACCCTCCCAGGTGAGCAGGAACTGGCAGACCGGCTGACGACGTTGTCGGACCAGTATGAACGAGAAGGAGATGCCTTCTACGCACTGCCGTCAGAAGAGCCCGGGCGGACAAGCGCCTACCATGGTCCAAACGGCCTGCTGGAGAGGTTCCGTGAGATCAAGGCGGTCTCGGGAGAAATCCTGCAGGTCAACCAGGCCAGCATGGAAAACGCGAGCGACGCGGCGCGACGATCGGCTGTTGCCTCGCTGACATTCTTTGGAATTGCTCTGGGTGTGACAGCGGTCCTTTCGCTGCTGCTCGCATGGCGGATGGTTCGAAATATCCTCGACCCGATTCGCACGGTCACTCAGTCGGCGCGCGAGATCAGCGCCGGACAGTTCGACCAGCTCATCCCGGTCGAATCGAGCGACGAGATCGGCCAGCTGGCGCAGGCCTTCAACCTTATGGCGCATCGCCTGCGCGACTACCGCCAGTCGCATTCGGCTCAGCTGTTGCGGGCCCAGCAGACCAGCCAGGCGACGATCGATTCGTTTCCCGATTCTCTTCTTGTCATCGATTCGGAAGGAGACGTGGAGATGGCCAACCCCGCAGCCCGCCGGCTTCTTGGCGTCGTGCCGAAACAGAGGGACACGGCAGGAACCGGGATTTGGCAACCACCTCAATCACTCCGTCAACCTCTCACGGAAGCGCTGCGCGGACAGCGGAATTACCTGCCTGAGGGGTTCGAGAACG
>JADZEF010000390.1 GCA_020850695.1 Planctomycetaceae bacterium
GGGCATGCGGACCTACCAGTTGCCTCCCCTGCCCTTTGCCGAGTAACTTCGATTGGATGGTGGTGGGTCTCGTGAGAGCCACATCCCCTCGGTGTCTTCTTTTTATCGGCAACCTCGAGTCCACCGATTCATTCCACGCACAAGGGCTGAAATGAAGCGACAAAAAGTGATTGTCGCCGTCATTCTGGCCGCCTGGCTGGCCAGCGGACTGTACATCGTTCGCGGGAATGAACGCGGGGTGGTGCGTCGATGCGGGAAGGCGGTGGCCGACGCCGATGGACGACCGCGACTCGTGGGGAGCGGGCTGCACTTCGATCTTCCGTGGCCGTTTTCGACAGTCGACCGAGTCAACCTTCACGAGATCCGCACCGTGACGCTCGGGGCGGGCGCGACGGATGAAGTCTCCGATTCGGCGTTTCTGCGCGAGTTCGAGCCGACCGACCGCTCGCAGGTGCTGACGGGCGATCGCAACATCCTACATGTGAAGGTCGACATTCAGTATCGGATCGCGGCCGACGGGGTGGGCGACTTCCTGTTCGCGACCATCTCGCCGGAGCGGCGGCTGTTGCAGCTCGCCGAAGCGGCATTGACGGAACTGGTGACGCGGGCCGGGGTCGACGCGGTGCACACCTACGGGCGTGCCGCGCTGCAACGGGAACTCGGCGGGCGGCTGCTGGCGGACGTCACACGGCATCGCCTGGGAATCGAAATCGAGTCCGTCGCGATCGACGACGTGCGGCCGCCGATCCGCGTCAAGGCGGCCTTTCTCGACGTGAACGACGCCCGGGCCGACCGCGAGAAGTTCATTCAGAGTGCCCTCGCGTCCGAGCAGCAGGCTCAGGAGCGATCGCGCGGCGAGGCACGTCGGTTAATGGACGAGGCCGAGACGTACCGCGATCAGGAGATGTCCGCCGCACGGGCGTCGGCCGAGTCGTTCGAGCGGATTGTCGCTCAGTTGCGAAGCGAGTCCGATCGTTCAGGCGAAGCGTATCCCACCGTCCGGCAGCGGGCGCTTCAGCGCCGCTACTACGAAGATCTACAGCAGATCCTGTCGACGGTCTCGTCAAAGGTGGTGCTGGAGACGGGGCGGCAGGTCGATGTGACGATCGTGCGCGAGCCGGGGAAGTAGCTCCCGGTCGCGGCAATATGATACCGCGATCTCGTGCCCCAGCATTCGCGACGGGCCAATCTCTCTGTCCCTCAATCCCTCTGTTCCTCAACCTTCCGATTCTTCCCCGGCGTCCAGAGGATGTCGGCGCGGCCTTCGTCGTTCGCAAGACGCGCCAGAACGAAGAGGAGGTCGCTGAGCCGGTTGAGGTAGATCACGACCTGCGGGTTGACGCGGTCGGTGGCGACGAAACGCAGGACTTCGATCTCGGTTCGTCGGCAGACGGTGCGGGAGTGATGCAGATAGGCGGCCGCCGGCGAACCTCCGGGAAGGATGAAGCTGGTGAGCGGTTTGAGACGTGCGGTCGCTTCGTCGATCCAATGTTCGAGCGTTTCGACCTGCGGGGCCGTCATGCGGAGCGGCGGATACTCAGGGGGAGTGTCGGACTCCGGAACGCACAGGTCCGCGCCGAGATCGAACAGGTCATTCTGAATGTGGCGGAGCTGGCGGGCGATGTCGCCCGGGAGGTCGACGGTCTGGGCGAGACCGAGGACGGAATTGAGTTCGTCGACGCAGCCGTAGGCGACGATCCGCGGGTGCGTCTTCGGGACGCGGGTTCCGTCGCCCAGCCCGGTTTCGCCGGTGTCGCCAGTCCGGGTGTAAATGCGATTCAGGTAGACCATGGTCGGGCGTGCGCTCGGTTGGATTCAGTGGGGTGGCGGCTTAAACTCGGACCATGAGCAACGCCATCGAAGCGGATTATCGCCCGCACGTCGCCACCCCCGCCACTGCACGCACCGTTCCCGGCACGACGATCGAACTGCTGCGCGACGTCCGCCTGTCGCGGCCGCCGAAGTTCGCCCTGTTCGATTTCGACGGGACGCTCAGCCTCGTCCGCGAGGGCTGGGTGGACGTGATGCTTCCCTTGATGGTCGAAGTGCTGGCGGCGACCGGGACGAAGGAGACTCGTGAGGAACTCCTCAGTCTGTGCCGCAAGTTCGTGTTCGAGCTGACGGGCAAGCAGACGATCTACCAGATGATGCGGCTGGCGGACGAAGTGCGGGCTCGCGGCGGCACGCCCGAGGCGGCGGTCGTCTACAAGCACCAGTACAGCGACCGGTTGATGGAGCGGATCAACGCGCGGCGGGAAGGCTTGCGAAGCGGGACGGCTGCGGCGGAATCGATGCTGGTGCCTTATTCGGTCGAACTGCTGCAGGGTCTGAAGGACCGCGGCGTGGCGCTGTACCTGGCGAGCGGAACCGACGAGAACTTCGTGCGGGAGGAATGTGACCTGCTCGGACTGACTCAATATTTCGGCCCGCACATCTACGGCGCGCAGGACGACGTCAACGCATTCTCGAAGCAGATGGTGATCGAGCGGATTCTGCGGGAGAACGCCGTCGAGGGGGACCTCTTGATCGGCTTCGGCGACGGGTATGTCGAGATCGACAACATCAAGACCGCAGGCGGCACCGCGATCGGCGTGGCGAGCGACGAAGCGGGGCGGAGCGGGAAGTGCGACGAGTGGAAGCGGGAGCGGCTGATCGGCGTCGGGGCGGATGCGATCATTCCGGACTACCGCGACTGCAAGACGTTGTTCGAGTTGCTGTGGCCGGCGTGACAAATGGTGGCACGAGACTCCGTCTCGTGAAGCGACGTGGCGAGGCGTGGATTCGGCCAAGCCGACGGATTTCTTCGGAGTGTTTCTGCGAGAGTCTGTCGGCTTTGGATGAGTGACCGATCATCCAGGCGGATTCACGACATGGAATGTCGTGCCACACTTAGTCGTCGCGCCTCGTGGGGTCGAGGACGGTCACCCACAGGAACGGCTGGCCGAGTTCGTCGATCTGCAGCCGCCGCGTCAGCTTGTGGGGGTTCGTTGCGCTCTTGAGCAGAAGGCTCCAGGTGGTGCGGCGCGGGGTGACCGTCACGGTCAACTCGTTGAGATTGATCCCCTTCCCTTCGATGCGGTAATGGTCGACGTGGATCGGCAGCCCCGTCTTTTCGGTGATGGCTGCCAGGACGTCGGTCATGCTGGCCTTCTCCAGTTCGACGGGCACGAATTCGAAGAGTTTCGGCGCGAGCTGCTGGCGGCTCTGTCCTTCCTTGAGTTCCCATCCGGCGGGCCACGCGTCGCGATTGACTTTGAGAGGATCGACCGCGAGTTCCATCGAACCTTCGGCGGTTCGCAGCGGGCGATAGCCTAATCCGTATTCGTTCAGCAGGACCGCGAGGGCCGTGCCCAGGCTCATTCCCCGCAGGTGGTTACGGACAGGTTCCGGCTTGGGATACTCGGACGCGAGCCACTCCTTCGCCGCCACGGTCAGCCGCAACGGATATTTTTCCGGAACTCCGATTTCGGTCAGGGCCTGTGTCAGAGGCACCCCTTCCACCTCGGTTTCCACCTTCTTTCCCAATGCGCTGTAGACAATGGCGAATTGGGCTTCGGTCAGTCCCCAGAGCGGTTTCCCCTTCGGGTTGCCCTGGGCTCCGTAGGTCTTCAGCTCGTTCAGCCATTCCTTGAGTTTCGTCCCGTCGGACCGGGCGAAGGCCTTTCCGGGAAACGACACGTTCCCACCGCGGTCGAGCTTGCCGATGACGGTGACGACGCGGGTCGTTCCGAGCATCTTCTCCGACACGTCGGGCTTGTCGTCGAGGATCGGCTGACGGATGCGGACCTCGTAGCCGATGCGTTCGAAGACCTGCACCCACTCCTGGGCGGTCAGCGCTCCCCCGTCCTTGCCCGAAAGCAGCTCGACATTGACGATTGTCTTTGACGTCGGGACGAGAGGCTGGTTCGGACGCGCGGGGGGGAGCTTTGTTCCGCCCGCAGGGGTGGGGCGCGAGGTTCCCTGGGCGGACGCGGACATCCCGATGCAGGCAACGAGGAGGAAAGCGATCGGGCGAAGGGGGGACGGCATCGTGCGGATCTCGCGCAGGGTTTCCCGGCGATGGCGACGTCCGGGAGATGGAGGGAGCCATCAGTCATTTTCGCGGTGGCGGCGCGCCGCACAAGACCCTGCCCGTTGATAGGGGGTTCCAATTCAAGATCTCTGCGACTCCCGAGAAGATCCGGCAAAGCTGGTGGAGTTGTTGAATTGGGGCGATCGAATCGGCCCCAAGAAACCTTCGAACGCGAGAGACGAAGTCCTCACGCAGACATCTGACCGAGTGTGTCGCGCTTGAGAGTGCTTCTGGTTTGGTGGTGCCAAACGTCCGATCGCGTCGCCCGCACACGACGTCAGAGGGCCGTCTCCCAGTCTCTGTGTCTTTCCTCTGCGGCCTCTGCGTTCATGCTTTCTGCGGCCGAATTCGAAAACCAGACGGAAGACCGAAATCTTTAGCGCTGAGATCACAGAGGGAAGACGCAGAGGTCAGGGAGACCCGCTTACGGTTCGACAGCACTCGTGCTATCGCGGCGGTGGCCGGACATTGCCGCGTAATAAAGTAGCCACAAGCGGGGACGCCTGTGGCTACGCGGTTTCAGCATCGACGATTCTTCGACGTGCAGCACCCGGGCTGCGGCTTGGAGTAGCCCGGGTGCCGGATCAAACGTTCGACAAACGAGGAAAACCTGCTGGCTCGCCAGGTGCACTGATTCGGCACCCAGGGTGCCCAGAGCTGCACCCTGGGTGCTGTCCGGTTACGGTCCCTTCGGCTTGGCCTCATCCTTCGTCGCGCCGGCTTTGGCCTTCGCAAAGTCGCCCGCGGTGACGATCACCAGCTTCTTGACGTCGATGTGCTTTCGCATCGCTTTCACCACTTCCTCGGCGGTCAGCGAGTTAATCCGCGTTTCGAGGTCGGCGTAGCGTTGCATCGTGCGGTCGTTCTGCGACGTGCTGTTGAGCGTCGCCGCCAGCGTTTCGTCCTTCGAGCGATCGACCGCCTCGTTCTGCAGGTAGCCCTGCTTGGCATTGTCGAGCTCAGCGGCGGTGACGCCGTCCTTCAGCAGCCGGGCGATTTCTTCCTTCATCGCCGTCTTCACCTTCGGCACGTTGGCCGGGTTGCTGATGGCGAAGAGGTTGAACGACGCCCGCGGATCCTGGGCGTCGGCGGCGAAGAACGAGCCGACGCCGTACGAGAGCCCTTCCTTCTGGCGGACGCGGTCTCCGAGCCGCGACGACAGCGAGCCGCCGCCGCCGAGGACATAGTTGCCGATGACCACGGCGGGGTAATCGGAATCGTCGTCACGCAACGGGAAGATGCTGGCGCCGAAGAAGACCGCGTTCGCCTTGTCCGGGGTTTCGATCGACTCGTCGCTCCCCTGGATGTCAAAGGCCTTCGACTTGATGCGGGCGTAAGGCTTCGGCGACTTCCAGTCGGCCAGCATCTTCTCGAAAATCGGGACGACTTCCTTCGGATCGAAATCGCCTACGACGGCCAGTTCGCCCACGGACGAGCCGAGGAACTCGTTGTAGACTTTCTTCACGCCGTCGAGGTCGACACCCTTCAGCTGTTCGATCTCTTCCTCGAGCGTCGGGTAGTACTTCGGGTGGTCCTTCGGGTAAAGGTTCACCTTCCGTCGCACCGCATTGAGTGCGAGGGCCTGCGGGTCCTTGAGCCGACGCTCAACGCCGGAGATCTGTTCCTGACGCAGGACGTCGAATTCCTTCTCCGGGAACGACGGCTCGCGGGCCACCTGGCGGAGAATGTCGAGGGCCGCGGCGAGGTTCTCCCGCTTCGTGCTGACGGCGAACGTGATGTCTCCCGCTCCCCCGCTGACCGAGAGGTCGGCGAAGTTCTTGTCGAGGGCGTCCTGCAGCGCCTGGCGATCGAGGTTTTTCGTTCCGCGCCGCATGATCGTCGGCAGCAGTTCGCAGGTGCGGGCGAGGCCGGCGAGCGATTCGGCATCGCCGTACCGCAACGTCATGCGGACCGTGACCGACTTGCCGCGGGTCTTCTTCGGCAGCAGAACCGTCTTGACCCCTTCGATCTTCGTGCGGGTCAGACGCTTCTCGATGGCGAGCGGATCGGTGTCGAACTCTTCGCCCGAGTCGACTGCCTCGCGTCCCTTGTAGTCGCCGATCATCTTCGCGAGATCGGGGGTCTGCGGGATGCTGACGCGTTCGGGCGATTCGGTCGGCAGGTAGAGGCCGACGGTCCGGTTGTTCTGCTTGAGGTATTCCTTGGCGACGCGGCTGACTTCTTCGGCGGAGACCTTCTCGAGGCGGTCGCGGTAAAGGAAGTAGAGCCGCCAATCCCCTTGAGCGGCCCAGTCGCTCAGCTCGACGGCAATCCCAGTCGTCTCTGACGCAGACAGCTCCCGCTGCTTGAGCAGTTTCTGACGAGCGCGGTCCACTTCTTCGGCGGTCACACCCTTCTCGGTGACGAGCTTGAGTTCATCGAGCATGGTTTCGAGAACGACTTGCGGGTCGTTCCCCTTGGTGACTTCCGCGAGAAAGAGCATGACACCCGGATCGTGCCAGGCGAACGAAGCGCCCATCAGGCGGGAGGCCTTCTTGGTGTCGATGAGGGCCTTGTAGAGCCGCCCCGACGGACGCGAGGTGAGGATGCTTTCGAGGATGTCGACCGGGACGAAGTCGGGGTGGGCACCGGCGGGAATCTTGAAGAGTGTGCCGACCATCGCCAGTTCGCCGACGCGCCGCAGCGTCACCAGGCGTTCGCCGTCCTGGGCCGGCTCTTCGGTGTAGGTGGCGTCGAGCTTGCGCTCGGGACGCGGGATCGAGCCGAAGTACTTCTGGACGAGGTCGAGGCACTTCTTCTCGTCGAACTTGCCCGCCACGACCAGCATCGCGTTATCGGGCTGGTAGTACTTTTTGTAAAAGACCTTCAGGCGATCGACGGGGACGCGTTCGATGTCGGCCCGGTTGCCGATGGTCGAGCGGCCGTAGTTGTGCCACTCGAATGCGGCCGACTGCATCCGCTGCATGAGAACCGACGAGGGGTTGTTCTCGCCTTGCTCGAACTCGTTGCGGACGACCGTCATTTCCGACGCGAGGTCTTCCCCCTTGATGAAGCTGTTGATCATGCGGTCGGCCTCCATCTTGAGGCCGAACTCGAGGTTCTCGTCGGTGGCCGGCATCGTCTCGTAGTAGTTGGTCCGGTCGACCCAGGTGGTGCCGTTGAAGTCGGCCCCGCGAGACTGCAGCTCTTTCGGAATCTTGGGGAACGTCGGCGTTCCCTTGAAGACCATGTGTTCGAGGAGGTGGGCCATTCCCGCCTCGCCATAGCCTTCGTGCCGCGAGCCGACGAGGATCGTCAGGTTGACGGTGACCGTGGGCTTGGAGGCATCGGGATAGAGCAGCACCTTCAATCCATTGTCGAGGTGGTACTCGGTCATTCCTTCGATCGTGACGATTTTCTTCACGTCCGCCGCGACTCCTGATTGCGGGCTGAATGAAACGACGGCCAGAATCCCCGCGAGCAGCAGGGTAGCGCGTGTAGGCATCGAACGCTCCTTCGGTGCGATTGATGTGCGATACAAACGACGGCGGCCGGGCACGAACGGCGCCAGCGCCGGCTGGAAGCGAATGGGCCGGACGACGGGACGTCGCCGGGCAGACGCGAACGGATGTCCGCGGTCGAATCGTAGCAACGGCATGTGCGGTTGCAAACTGGACGGAGGCTGGAAGTTCCGATCCGAAGCGAGCGGAAGCGGCTCGCCCGACGAGGCCGGTAAGGGGTCAGATCGATTCCGCCGCGAACAGTTGCGAGAGGGGAAACTTCAAGCCGGGCAGGACCAGCGAGAGGTCGGTCGTGTCATCCCGAGTGAGGATCTGCACCGACGTCGGCGACGAATAGACGTAGACCTCAGACACGGTGGGATAGACGATCCAGACCAGCCTGACGCCTGCCGCAAAGTAATCGTGCAGCTTCTCGATGACACCCGATTCGGCGTTTGACGGACTCACGATTTCGACAGCCCAATCCGGCACGACGTCCCAGGCATCGCCCGCCGCAATGGCTCGACCCGCGGGCCAGCGATCGAAAGAAACAAACGCGAAATCGGGCCGCCGCTTGAGCAGCGGGCTTCGCCTCAACGTGAACAGGATCTCAACAACGCATCGTCCGAGCTTTCGGCGATTGGGAAACTCATCACAGATCTCTTTCAGCAGATTCGCCAGGAGACCTTCGTATGCACCCATCGGCGAATGCTCCACGCGGCGACCATCGACCACTTCGTAGAGGTGTTCGCTGACAACGACCGAGGACGGGATACCGTCTCGTTCGATCTCCGTCGCTTCCAAAGTCTCGACGGCACTCACGACAACCCTTTCAGTCCGACAGCCTGCAATCGAATGATTCGCTCGACAACGCCGCACTCATCATATCGGCCATAAGCAACGGCAAGCGAATGAATTGCCGAGGTGCTTACCTCAACTCGACCTCCGCCGGAGCGATGATCCGGGCCGAGGCATCCGAGCCCGTCCATTGCGGGATCTCGCACTGCGTTGCTTCCCAGCCGTGGTGCACGAGGGTGCCGGCACCGTGGGGGGCGTCGGTGACGCGGCCCGTGAGGCGGTAGCGACCCGCGTCGGCCTTCTCGGGAACGGTCACGGTGGCTCCTTCCGCCTGATCCAGCACGGGACGCATCGCGAAGAGTCGTTCGAGCACGGTTCCGCAGTCGCGGTGGATGTTCCGCACCGCCCCGCCGACCTGGGCGTCGGAGTAGCTGTCGAGTGATTCCTTCAGGAAGTCGATCAGCCGGGCCTCACGCTGCAACGTGGCGAGCAGCGTCAGGGCTTCGCTCCGCTTGGGCTTCGGTGGGGCCACCGGCTTGGGAAGCTCGACAGGCTTCGGCGGAGGGGCGACGGCTGCCGGTTCAGGAACCTTTGGAGCTTCGAGGGCCGTGCGGACGCGCTGGGCGACCTCCCCGTTGAACCAGACGCGAAAGAGTGCGGCGATGCCCAGCCAGAAACGGCCCATGATGACGTGACCCGGTTGGAAGGAAACCGGCCGCGCCCCGCGACCGCCCGCCCGCGGAAGTCTCGCTGACCGCCGCCGGCGCGAGGGTAGTACAGCGGATGAAGGGAGAGGTTGTCAATCCGCCCGCCAGACTGGCACGGCATTTCTGAACATGAAACGGCGAATCCGATTTCAAGAAGCATGCCGTGACCGATCGACCCCCATGATACTGACTCACGACAGTCGATGGCGTGGCTTGCTTCGTCCGCTCGCGCCGCGGATTCACGAGACGGTTACCCCACGGCGGCAGGCGCTCCCTTCCACGCTTTCACGTGTTAGACTCAAAGTCCGGCTTCGGGACGCGGACTGGCCGGGCAACTCACTTTGCGGGCCCTCCCTATGCTCGAGATCGGTTCGTTTCGCGCCGCCACGTGCGGAGGGATCGGGCGGCGCTCGTTCCTGCAACTGGCGACGGCCGTTCCGATGATTTCGGCGTTGTCGGCGCGTCCTGTGCAAGCTGCCGAGGCAGCCCGAGCCAAATCGGTCATCTTTGTCTGGTTGTGGGGCGCGCCAAGCCATCTCGATACGTTCGATCCGAAGCCCGACGCACCGCCCGAATACCGCGGCCCCTTTTCGACGATTGCCACGCATCAGCCCGGAGTCCGATATACAGAGCTGCTCCCCAGGTTGGCGCAGCGGAGCGACCGTTTCACCCTGGTGCGAAGCCACGTCTCGACGGAAGGGGGACACCCGGATGCGGGGACGCTTGGCCTCACGGGTTTTAAGGAGCGCCCCGAGCCGGTGCAGCCGAACTTTGGCTCGGTCGTGGCGAAGCATCGCGGAGTGCGCGGTTCGCTCCCGTCGTTCGTCTCGGTCGGTCGCGGCATTCCGCGCGACGTCGTCCGCAAGGTCGAGGGATACGGCGGCGGCACGCTCGGGAAGACCTACGACCCGTTCCTCATCAGTTGCTCGGACACCGGGGAAGTCGACATCCCGGCCCTCAAGTTGCTCGACGGCCTCAACCCGGCTCGCATCTCCGATCGGCGCACGCTCCTGGGGACTCTGGACGAATCGCGGCGGGCGCTCGATGCATTGCCGATCGACGGCTGGAAGCAGACGTTTTCCCGAGGTTACGGCCTGCTAACCGACGCCGCCGCCCGCAATGCGTTCGACCTGACGCGCGAGTCTCAGGAGACCCGCGACGACTACGGCTGCACCACGTTCGGCCAGAGCTGCCTGCTCGCGCGACGCCTCGTCGAAGCCGGTGTGCCGTACATCCAGGTCAACTGGAGCGAATATGTCGAGGCGATGACCCCCCAGTGCGATTTCGGCTGGGACACGCACATCATGAACTTCGAACTGCTGCAGGACCGCCACTGCCCCATTTTCGATCGAGCATTTTCGGCACTGCTGGATGATCTCGCGCGCCGCGGACTGTCCGACTCGACTCTCGTCGTCGCCATGGGAGAGTTCGGCCGCACGCCGCGCATCAACGGCCGGGCTGCTCGCGACCACTGGCCGCAGTGCTACTTTTCGCTGTGGCACGGTGCGGGAATTGAGGGGGGGCGAGTTATCGGCCAGAGCGACAAGTACGCCGAGAACCCGGTCACCGCACCCTATTCACCACTGATGGTTGGAACGACAATCGCCCAGCTGTGCGGGATGGACACGCAGGCCCGCGCGGAGATGAAGGTGCTCGACGGCGGTTCGCCGATCCTCGAACTGCTGTGAAAACCGGAAGCCGTGGGTGGTAGGATAGGGAGATGATCGTGGAGCGACTTCGAGGAGCCAGCCGATGATTCCGTCGAACCGGACACATCAGCAAACGGTCCGGCGGATGTTGTTGCGACTCGCCATCGTCCTGGTGATCACGGCGCTCGCCTACGCATTTCGCGACCGCGATGCCCCGTTGCCGCCGAAGGACACCCCGCGGGCGGACCAGGGTTCGTCTGCCCGGCCGATTCCGGACGAGACGACCGCCACCCGGCAGTCGGCCGAACTCGAAGAGAGTTCTCCGTCGAGCGGCGCTGTGGAGTCCGGCACAGAGAACCAGGTGGCGGAGGAGCCCCCGTCCGAGGCGGCTCGTCCGGATCCCTCCGTCAAAGCTCCTCCCACGTCGAAAGAGCCCTCGCCGAAAAGACCGGACAGTCACGCGAACAGGCCGGAGGCGAAGAAGTCCGACGACAAGAGGCCCCAGGCGGGCAAGTCCGATGCCGGCTTGAAAACGTCCGAAGATGCAGAAGATGTCGCCACAGACGTCATCATCCGCAATGTGACAATCCGCGATCAGTCGAATCGCGTCGTCTATCGCGGCGACGTCAACCTCACGCCGACCCTCGATCGCATCAAGAAGGGCGTTCGCAACGAGCACCGCAACGACGGCAGCACGTTCCAGAACCGCGAGAAGCGACTGCCGCAGCGCGACGGGGGATACTATAAAGAGTACGTCCACCCCACCAGGGGGGTCTCCGGCCCCGGACCGCAACGGATCATCCTCGGGAAGGGGGGCGAGATCTATTACACGTCCGACCATTACGGCAGCTTCAAGCGCATCAAATAACTCGTCCCGACGCCTGCTCGTCTGAGAACTTCCCCAGCCCGGCCCGGTTTCGACTCCAGCGAACGATTGCGTGAACGACAACACCCTGATGACGGTCGTCGGCGGAGGGCTTGCTCTTCTCGGAAGCTTGACGGTCGTCGGTCACCTCAAGGGCTGGCGGAACGCCCGCGAGGATGACGAGAACGACGAGTTCGAGCGCGCATTTCTTCGCAAGCGCGTCCGACGGCGGCTGCAGACGTCGATGCTGCTGATCGTCCTGGGGCTGATGATCGGGCTGCATCCGTTCGTCATTCCCGATCCGAAAGAGGCTCCCCAACTCTTTGGCGTCTGGTGGCTGGCCGCCCTGCTGATTGCGGGCTGGACGATTGTCATGGCGATGGCCGACCTGCTTTCGACGCGCGACCACCTTCAGGTCTCGCGAGCCCGCCTCCAGCTGAAGCAGCGGCAACTGAACGAGCAACTCGAAGAGTTTCATCGTCGGCAGCGCGACGCCGACGGCTGAGCCGAAACGCGATTGCCTCTATAATCCACCATGCTCGCGTCTCGTCGCGTGTCCGTTTCGCCCATCGCCCGTGAGGAACCGCATGCACAGCACCCGCATCGATCTTTCCGCTGAGAAGCGGGAAGCCGCTATTCGCCTTCTCTCCGATCGCCTCGCTGACCTGATCGACCTCCAACTCCAGACGAAGCAGGCCCACTGGAACGTGAAGGGGCCGAACTTCATTGCCATTCACGAATTGTTTGACGATATCGCCGAGGATCTCGAGGAACACGTCGACACCGTCGCCGAGCGGATCACGGCATTTGGCGGCACCGCAGAGGGGACCGTGGGAGCCGTGGCCAAGAGGACATCGCTCGCCCCGTACCCGCTCAACATCTCGTCGAGCCGCGATCACCTCGATGCACTTTCGACCGCGGTATCAAAAGTGGGGAAGGTGGTGCGGGCGGCGATCGATCAGGCCGATGAGATCGGCGATAAAGGAACGTCGGACCTGTTCACCGGCATCTCGCGCGATCTCGACAAGAAGCTGTGGTTCCTGGAGTCGCATCTGCAGGGATGAACGATGGTCGTCTTTCGCTGTGCGAAAGACACTTCGGCTGCGTTGGAGTTCCGGCCTGCGAACGCATCACCTGCGGGTTTTCCGGCCCGCAGAAGGGCCACGGAAACGACGGATTGGACGGATGTAACGGACAACAGAGTCATGTCCTCCGTGCCTCTCGGTTCTCTCCGTCGTTTCCGTGGCCCCTGGGCACAACCCATGATGGTCACTGCGTCATCCGAATCCTCATGGGATTGGAAAGAACGAAGGTCGTGCGCTCACGCCGGGGCGTTCCTTGCTGCCCGCCACCCTCATCAGATGAAGACCCGCCTGAAGCCGGTATTCCAACTTCGCGTGCGTTCGCGGAGCGAAAGACGACCCTGCGGGCGACGAGAGACCCATGGACCAGTCCTTCACTGTCGGCGCCCTGCGTGTCCTGAGTCTGGCCGAGCGGCTGGCCCGTGAAAGCGGGGCGGCGTCGGTAGAGCCGCTCCACGTCCTGTGGGGACTGGTTCTCGATGAATCCCGCGCCGCCGAAATCCTCGCGGGGCAGGGGATCACGTTCGAGATGCTGCGGGCCGAGGCGCCTCTGCCGGCCCCCCGCACCGAGATGGACGACCCCGAAGCGACAGGCGATATCGACGGAGCGACGAGTTCAATCGCCCGCTCCGAGTCGCTTCGCGATGTCCTCTACGCCGCACGGAATCTGGCCGGCGATGCGGGTCGGCAGGCGGAGATCGGGACCGAGTATCTGTTGTATGGACTGGCCGAGGTCGACACCGAACTCACGCCACTGCTCCGGAAATATCAGCTTCAGCCGCAGGCACTGGCCCCGCAGGCCGCGGCGCTTTCTGGACAGGTGAGCGAACCGATCGACGTCGACTTTTCGATTGCGTGGAAGGACCGTACCGAGGACCAGCACACCGACACGCTGCGAATCCTCGATGCCGCGGCGAACCGCGCGAGGGAAGGGTTGCGGGTCGTCGAAGACTATGTTCGATTCGCTCTCGACGATGCGCACCTCTCGTCGCTGGCGAAGCACTGCCGGCACGACCTGACCGCCGCTCTCGCTCCGCTGGCCTCGGCCGACCTGCTCGCCGCCCGCGACACCCCGCACGACGTCGGCACAAACGTGCGGACGCACGCCGAGACGCAGCGTGCTTCGCCGCTGGATGTTCTGAAGGCCAATCTCAAGCGAGCCCAGGAAGCGGGACGGACACTCGAGGAGTTCGGCAAAGTCGTTTCGGCCGAACTCGGAGAAGCGATCGGTCAGCTGAGGTATCGGCTTTACACGCTTGAAAAGGCGATCCTGCTGACCGAGGCGAACCGCCAACGCTTCGAGGGACTCAACCTGTATCTGCTGGTGACCGAGGAGCAATGTCCGCACGGTTCCGGGCCCGTCATTCGCAAGGCGCTGGCCAACGGAGTCGGAATCATCCAGGTGCGCGAAAAGTCCATGCCGGACCGCAGCCTGCTCGCTCACGCACGGCGGGTGCGGGAATGGACGAAAGAGGTTGGGGCGCTCTGCATCATCAACGACCGCCCCGACATCGCCGTGCTGGCGGACGCCGACGGAGTGCATGTGGGGCAGGAGGAACTGTCGGTGCGTGATGCGCGCCGGATCGTCGGTCCCGACCGGCTGGTCGGTGTGTCGACGCACACGATCGCCCAGGCGCGCCAGGCGGTGCTTGATGGCGCGGACTACCTTGGCGTGGGACCGGTGTTCCCGTCGGGAACGAAGAAGTTCGCCGAATTTGCAGGACTCGACTTCGTGCGCGAAGTGGCCGCAGAGATCACGCTGCCGTGGTTCGCGATCGGAGGGATCACCCCGGAGAACATCGGTCAGGTAAAGGCTGCGGGCGCGAGCCGCGTGGCGGTGAGCGGGGCGATCGCAACGAGCGACGATCCGGGGGAGGTTGCCGCGCAGTTGGACGCCGCACTCCGGTGACGATGGATCGTCGGGAACAGGAGCGGCTGCCTCGATGCTCTTTCTCAGGCAGAAAGCCTGAGACTCATCATTCCGCCAAAGCGAGTCGCCGGTCCGGGTCAGGGTTGAAATACGAGCCGAAGCCCTCCAGTGGAATCGCTCAGTCCACGAGGGGGAGTGATGCCCCCTCGGCGCGCCATTAGGAACTTGGACGTTACCTGGGCTGGCGCTTCGCCTGGCCCAGGCGATTGAGTTTCGGGCTTTCAGTCCTCTGCAGAGTCGTGATCAACACTCAAGAATGTCTGTGCCGAGGAGATGAAGTGAGACCATATCGCGGCTACTTCACGCGATAGCCGATCTTGCTCAGCGTCGACCGGACGCGTTCGGCCTGGTCGCCCTGGATCTCGATGAGGTCCTCATCAATCGTTCCTCCCGCCCCGCACGCGTTCTTGAGCTGCTTCAGCAGGTCCGGCAGGTCGTTGTCTGAAGCCGCGAGGCCGCGGACGATCGTCATCAGCCGCCCGTGTTTCCGCTTCTCGACGCTCACCCGCGCCGTCTGCTTCCCGGGCGGAACACATGGCGGTGGTTCCGGGGGGCATTGGCATTCTTCCTCAGGCTTGCCGCAACGGTCGCAGTGAGGTGGACGATCAAAGGGCGTTCCGGCGAAGAGTCGCATCGCGGGCACTCAATCGGGGGCAGGAAGACTTCGAAATCATTGACGCGATGCCGGCTTCGCGGGCTTCCGCGTCCCCCGCATCTTGCCGAAGCCGACGCCCAGGCGTCAAAGGCAACGACGCGAAGCCGCCGGAAACTGCGATAGCAGCAATCTCCAGTTGAGATTATACATCCGCCGCGTTGTTCACCGGACGCTTTACGGGATCGCTCCATGTCGGACCGGTTCGCTTCTCGTCCACCCGCCGTGCTCACCGAGACGGAGGGGGATCCGCCGCTTTCGTCATTCCGGAACCGTCGTGCGCCGTGGAGGCAGCGGCTGGTCGAGGCCGAGCGCGGCTTCGTCCAGGGGTTTCGCAGCGACAGCGCGTTCTTCGTCTATTTCTTCGCCGGATTGATCTGCGTCACCGCGGGGCTCGTCCTCGGCCTGGGAATGGTCGAGTGGCTGCTGCTGACGGTGGCGCTGACGCTGGTGTTCATCTCCGAACTGTTCCACCAGATGGCGAAGGTGGTGTTCGAATCGCTTCCGATGGTCAACATCTCGACCATGCGGAAGACGTTGCGGCTGGGAATGGCGGCGGTCGTGGTATCGATCGGTGGGGCGGCCATTATCGTCTGCACGCTGTTCGGGCGGCGGATTGCCGAGTTGCTGGCCGGGTAGTGGATCGCTTCTTCCATCGAGTTCCAGGGCAAGGATGCCATGACGATTGTTGCTGCGGGTGTCGAGTTGTCTCCCGAGACCGGAAATGAGACTTCGCGTGGAAACCGGGTGATCTTCGGGTCGGACAGTGCGCGACGGCTCCTCGAACGCCATGGCTTGATTCAGCTCGACCGATTGTTCGAACTTGGCCAGTCGGCCCGCGCCCGGCATGTGGGGCGGTGCGTCTACAGCCGCACCGTCGAAGACAGCAACGGCCTGCCCGTGAAGCTGTACATCAAACTGCAGGAAGGCCGCCGCCGGTTGTGGCCGCGGATGACCGATCTCCGGACCGGCCAGCTCTTTCAGACGCTGGCCGAGCGCGAGTGGTCCGGCATCGAACGGCTGAAGCAACTGGGCATTCCCGTCCCCGAACGGATGGGACTGTTCAATTCGACTCCGTGGTCGCTGTGGTTTCGTGCGGCAGTCATCGTGCGCGAGGTCCGTCCCCCTTTCTCGATCGATGAACTCGTGTCGAATGGTCGATGGGCGGCGATCGCTCGGAGCGATCAGGACCAGATTCTTGAGAATGTCATCGCCACTCTTCGCCGCATCCATGGGGCGGGGCTCGGTTGGCGGGGTTCATCCAGCCGCCATTTCTTCCCGGAACGTCAGCCGAACGGCCAATGGACGAGCTGGCTGATCGATTGCGAGGGTGTTCACCGCTTCGCCAGCCGAAAGACCGTCGAGCAGAACTATGCGAAACTGGTCAAAGCGTTCCGCGAATCGGGAAGTGACGCTGACACACTGGGACGGCTGGAGAAGAAAATCAGCTTGTCGATGGGAGTCATCGAAGATCGACGATCCGCCGCTTAGTGAACAAGCTGAATAAATCAGGCGGTCCAGGGTAACTGAATCGTTTGTGGGAGTGTCGGGAGGCGTGGTGCGATCTGAATGCTTGGAATTCTGCCGAATTTCTCGGGTAAACGCGGTGTTTCAACCGTCATTTGACTGTCGCGGTTCTTGACAGTCTCTGAGGCATCGCGTGTAATCGCGTTGGGACTTTTCGCAGATATCGCTGGGATATCTGTTTCACGCCTCAACTTGGGGGGAGGGAAGACGCGTTCAAGAGAGTGATCTGAGCGATCGTGATGAGGCCGATTTTTCGAGCGACCCCGTGGGACGGGTCCACGTCGAAAATGCTGAAACGCGATTGGGATCCTCTTGGTGGCTTGAGTGACAAAAGTCTGAAACTGCCGGTCGGGCTGGGTCGGCACTTCAGAGAAGTCGGCGAAAGTTGACGGAACGTCCATTGATTCGACGACGCCGTGCAGGCTCTGGGGCCTGCGGCAGATGAATCAGAGTTGAGCGTCCGAAGCTGCCGATAGTCACTGACAGGCAGATGTCGCCAGATCGGCCTGGTGCATTCCACGGGAACGGGCTCCCGTGCCGCATGCACTCGGGGAATTGATGGCGACAGGAAACCTCAGCGTTTTCCCGCAACCGTCAAGATGACGGGGGGCTGGGTATGAATATCGAATCGAACCGTCCTCGCGCCGTCATCACCGGCGTCGGGGTCGTCTCGCCGATCGGCATTGGAAACGATGCGTTCTGGAGCAGCCTCATGGCGGGCCGCTGCGGAATCGATTTCCTGCGCTCGGTTTCGAGCAACGATCTTCCGACCCGTCTCGCGGCGGAAATCCGCGATTTCGACCCGCTGAATTACGTCTCACAGAAGAAGATGGTGAAAGTGATGGCCCGCGACATCCAGCTGGGTGTCGCCGCCGCCAACCTCGCCATGGGGGACGCAAGGCTCAAGAAGGGGATGGTCGACCCGGACCGTCTTGGCGTCGAATTCGGGGCGGGACGCATCGCCAGCCATCCGGACGAGTTCGCCGGTGCAGTCGAAATGTGCCGCAACGCGGCCGGCGACTTCGACCCGAATCTCTGGAGCGAACACGCCCTCGGCCAGATCGCCCCGCTGTGGCTGCTGCGGATCCTGCCCAACATGCCGGCGTGCCATGTCTCGATCGAGCATGACGCCCGCGGTCCGAACAACACGATCACCAGCCGCGATTCGTCGGCGCTGCTGGCCCTTGCAGAGGCGATCTGGGTCATCGAGCGCGGGGCGGCCGACTGCATGATCGTCGGGGCCTGCAGCTCGAACATTTCGCCCGTCGACATCATGAAACTGAGCCTCTATGAGGGGCTTTCGAAGCGCGATCACGACCCGTCAAAGGCGTGCCGTCCGTTCGACCGCGAGCGGGACGGGGCGATCGTTGGCGAGGGGGCGGCCGCGTTCATCGTCGAAGAATACCAGCACGCCCGCCGCCGTGGGGCCGAGATCTACGCCGAGGTGCTGGGGGTCGGCGCCGGATGCGATGGCCGCGGCCACGCCAATCAGGCCAGCGGCACCGGACTGGTCCGGGCGATGGAAACCGCGCTTCGCCGTGCGGGGATCCAGCCGCACGAGATCGGCCACATCAACGCTCACGGCAAGAGCACGCAGCGGGACGATCTGGTTGAAGCCCGAGCGTACCATCGGGCCCTTGGCAGTCCGGCCGATGTGATTCCCGTGACGGCCCTGAAGAGCTACTTCGGCTACTTCGACGCAGGGTCCGGCGCGGTGGAACTGGCCGGTTCGCTGCTGGCTCTCAAGCACGGCGAACTGCCGCTGACACTCAACTACGAGTACCCCGATCCGCGGTGCCGCGTGAATGTCGTGCACGACCAGACGGCCCGGCTGCGCAGCCGCACGGCCCTCTCGGTGAACCGCCCTGCGATGGGCCAGAGCGCCGCGGCCATTGTGCGGGCAATGTGATTCGGACGGCCCATTACGGCGAACAGATGAGACTCGGCTTCGGTTGGCTATAATCGCCCCGACAAGCATGCTCATCGCCGCCCTAGAAGCCGCCCCATGACGCCCCTCGATGTTCTCGTCATCTCTCCCCATCCCGATGATGCCGAAATCAGCGTCGGCGGCACAATACTGAAGTGCCGGGCCGAGGGAATGCGGGTCGGCGTGCTCGACCTGACCACCGGCGAGCCCACCCCGCACGGCACTCTGGAGATTCGCGCGGCCGAAACCGAGACCGCGACCAGACTCCTCGACCTCTCGTGGCGGCACAACCTCGGGCTTCCCAACCGCAGCCTGCTGCCGACGCTGGAAGCCCGTCGTGCGCTGGCCGGCGTGCTGCGAACGACGCGGCCGCGGTTCGTCTTCGCCCCGTATTGGGAAGACGTCCATCCCGATCACGTCTCGGCGAGCCGCCTGGCCGATGACGCCCGCTTCTGGGCGAAGCTCAGCCGCTCCGACCTTCCCGGCGACCCGTACTGGCCGCCGCGAATGTACTACTTCTGGAGCATCCATCTCCGGATCCATCCGAAGCCGTCGTTCGTCCTCGATGTCACCCCGCACATCGAACGCAAGATGGAAGCGATCAGCGCCTACGCCAGCCAGTTCACCACCGGTCGCACACCGACGTTTCCGACGCCTCTCGACGACATCCGCGACCGCGCCCGCTACTGGGGCTGGTCGATCGGAACCGGCTACGCCGAACCTTTCGCGTGCCGGGAGGAAGTGGGACTGATGAGTCTGAATGTGCTCGGCTGAAAGTCGCCTCATGCGGAGCATGAGGCGAATTCAATCGTGCGGCGGCCGCCAGAGGTCGATCAGCGTGGAGCCGGCCGAGACGGAGGCGTCGCTCCAGCTTTTCCAGGGGACGGTCAGTCGGGCCAGCGCGGCCGTCTGCATCCAGCGGTCTTCGCCCAGCAGCTTCGACAGCAACTCTTCGATGCCGGGGTTGTGCCCGACGATCATCACCGACTCTTCGTCGTCCGGCCAGCCGCGCAGCACTTCGATGTATGTGGAAGGGGGCGCCAGATAAAGATCGTCGCGCAGCGCAATCTTTCCCGGAAAACCGCTGGCCTCGGCGAAGATTTCGGCCGTGCCGCGGGCCCGCGCGGCCGTCGAACTGATGATGGCCGCGGGGACCGCACGGAGCGACTTCAATCGCGTTCCGACCGTTTCGGCATCGGCCCGGCCGCGTTTCGTCAGCTTCCGGGCGTGATCATGGTCGGCCGAGTCTTCCGGCTCGGCCTTGGCGTGACGGAGCAGCAATAACGTGCGCATGGTGGCAACAGGCAAGAGGGGACGAGCTGCCCGAGGCAGTCGATCGAATCAGGGAAGTGGACCGGAAGAATCGTAGTCTTTGGACTCGCCGGTTCCAGTCCATGGGACATTCCGGTGCGCGGACGTTGTTGATTCGACTCGCCGGCTCAGCGCTGAAGCCTGCTCAATCAGAGGATGAACGCGGGACGCCGCCGTCTGGCAACCGCGGCGACCACCTGCGAGACGAATGTCGCCACGACAGGCCCCGATTACTTCGGCTTCGGCTGCACTGTCAATTTCAGGAGGGGAGTGCACGGCCCCGGCACTCCGGTGCGGACGTCGCTGCGCCACGTCTGGGCAATGGTGCAATAGAAAGTTCCGACCGGCATTTCGTTGGGAATCAGGACGGCCACATCGCACTTCCCATCGATAATCGGCGTATTCTTGGGGGCGACAAAGCCACAGGCCACACCGACGGTGGCCATGCTGACGACGATCGGCATTTCCTTCAGATTTTCGGCATTGTGCACGCGAACCTGAGCGCGGACGGTCTCGCCCGGCTTGCCAGTGATCTCTGTCGTGATGGCTTCGAGCCAGGGGCCTTGCGGCCTGGCGACGGCGACGCGCGATTGCGGGCTGATGCGGAAGAATCCGATGTCGGTCGTGTAAAAGAGATTCAACGGCCATGAGACGTGTTCCAGCGGCTTCCCATCGCGAACCGACCGCCCCACGATGCGGATCGGGAAGGCGGTCCCCGGCTTCGCGTCGGCTGGTGCGGTGACCGTGAGAAACGTCTTCAACTGATAGTAGTTGTAGAACCGCTCGGGGGTGCGTTTCAGCGAAATTGCCTTCGTCGACTTCCAGCCCTCGGGAAGACCTTCGATCGAGACTTCCACGTCTTCCTGGAAGTCGCCGTGTCGCTCCACTTTCACCAGGACGGCGGCGGTCGTGCCGGGGCCCCACACGGGAATGGAATCGGGAAAGTGGACGACCCGGAAGTCAGGCGCTCCGTCCGAGACCGAAAAACGATAGACGGCCCGCGGACCGCCGCTGCCGGCCTGCTCGCTGATCCGCACGAAGTAATCGCCGGCCGCCACGGCCTCGAAGTGCAGTCGGCTGTCGGTGGTGCGGTAATCGTGATACGACTCGTAGCTTGGGTCGAACGCGTCATCGTCGTTTTCGGTCAGCAGCTTTCCCTGGGCGTCGTAGACTTGCAGCAGCGTATCGACCGGTGAGCGGGAGAATCGCTGGGCGGTGACATCGAACCACACGCGCTGCTTCGCCGCCAACGTCACGCGATACCAGTCGGCGTCTCCGGCCTCCTGGAAGCGGGCATTGACGGTACTCTCGAGAGCAACCGCCTGGGCATGCTCGCGATCGGCATTCGGTTCCGCTTCCGTGGTCTCGGCCAGATCGCCGACAGCCAGCGGCACGTCGGTTCCTGCAGTCGGCGCTCCCTCGTAGACGACGTGCGTCATCGGATAGGTGACATCTTTGGGGACGAGCAACTTCTGCTTCGTCCCCGCCGGGATATTCGGACCGAAAAGCTCGATTTCCGACTCGACGCCGCGCCGAACGCCCGAGGGGAAAGCTCCCACCACGTACGGCACTTCCCCCAGCGTCAGTCGATAGACCCCTTCCGGAAACCCGCCGAAATTCAGCAGAGTGACGCGGACCAGGTAGTCTCCATCGCGGGGCGGGGTGAACTCGATGACGGGATCGAATCCGATCGTGTCTTCGGCGGTGGCGAGCGTCTGGCCGGCCGTGTCGAGGATTTCGAGCGCGAAATCGGCGATGCCATAGCTCTTGTACTGCCCGTGGATGTCGAGCGAATGAGCGGCGATGGCGGCGACGAAGTGCTGACCCGCACGCGCGGAAAATCGGAACACGTCCACGTCGGCCTGCGGGTTGATGCGGCCATTCACGACGCACGGAGCGGCGACCGGTTCCCCCGCGTTCAATTCGTTGTTCGGCTCCTTTTCCAGATGTTCCGGCAGCCGCCCGACCTGGAAGTATGCAAAGTTCGTCAGCCCGCTCCGCTCATTCAACACGCGGAGCCAGCGGCGGCCGGGACGCGCGTCGGCGGCGATGTCGAGCGTGCCGACGACGACTCCGTTGACTGGCGGCTTCAGTTCCTTCACCGAGATTCCCGGTGGACCGTCGATCACTATGTCCTTCGGATCCTGAAGCCCGATGCCGTGACCGCGGAACTCGACCGTGACTGTCGTCCCCGCCTGGCCCCCGGAAGGATAGATCCCGTCCAGTCGCAGGTCTTCATAGGCGGGGGCCGCGGGCTGCGCTTCCGCCTGTCGCAGGTCGGTCGCGGAAATGACGACAACCGCCAGCAGAATCCAACCCGTCGACCGTTGCATATTGCCAATCCCTTAGAAGGGGAGTTTCTGAACGAATCACAGCGAGCAATGCGTTCAGGTCTTCCGCTCCAGCAAACCCTTTTTGAACAGCCAAGTCAACCTGTCAGAAGCTTCCAATTTCCGGACCGGAGTGACCACCGTACGCCGGGCCCGATCCTCGAATTGCCCTTATCGGGATCATCGCGGAGGGATTCTGCGGGCGAGCGCCCATGGCTGGCCTTGATTCCATACCGAGGGAGGGCAATGCCTCTAAGGAAGTTCTCCGGGCCACGTCGATGCGACAGAATACCCTTCTCTCTGCGCTGGTCGCGTGAAACGAGCCCGCCCCATGTCGCGACTCCTGCGTCTTTCGCTTCGCACCCGGCTGGTCCTGATGGCCACCGGTTCGGCCACCATTGCCCTCTGCCTCGTGACGTGCCTCGTCGCGGCTCGCGATCTGCAGACGATGCGTCGCGCCCGAATCAGCCATGTCCTCGCGCAGGCCGACATCTTGTCCATCAACATCGGTCCGACGCTCGCGCAGCGGGACCGCACATCGTCGGTGCGACTGCTGCGAACCCTGGAACAGCTCACCCCGCTGGACCGGGTGACGTTGTGGGGGGCGGACGACAAGGCCGTCGCCACCCTGGGCCCGGAAGTTCCGTACAGCCGCGGCGCCCGCGGCTGGCGGATGCTCGAGAACGGCGAGCTTCTCGTGCAGATGCCGGTGATGTTGCGCGGCCAGAATGTCGGGGGGATCGCCCTTCAGGCGACATTCCATGACGTCCATGAACAGTTTGCTTCGCGATTGCGGACATCGGGCCTTGTACTCGCCGGCGCGGTGGCCGTGTCCGCCCTGGCAGCATACCTGTTGATGAGGGGCGTCACCCGGTCTCTGCTGGAAGTCGCGCGGGCCGCCGAAAAAGTCCGAATCGAGCAGAACTGTGAACTGCATGTCGAATCGACGCGGACCGACGAGATCGGAGTCCTGTGCCGCGCCTTCAACGACATGCTCGGACGATTGAAGGCGTCGAAGAAAGCCCTGGACGCCGCTCATGACGATCTGGAGAAGCGGGTCGCCGAACGGACCTTGCAACTGGTCGAGGAAATCCGGCACCGCCGCCAGGTCGAGCAGGATCTGATCCGGGCTCGTGACGAGGCCCAGAGCGCCAACCGCGCCAAAAGCGAGTTCCTGGCCAACATGAGCCACGAAATCCGCACGCCCCTCAACGCCATCATGGGCTTCACCGATCTCTTGAACCAGACGCCCGACATGGATGCGGAGGAACGGACGAAATCCCTCGATATCATCCACGACAGCGGCAAGCACCTGCTCCATCTGATCGACGACATGCTCGAGATGTCGGTCCTGGCGTCCGGGCAATCGACGGCCAACCTGGCGCCGTTTTCGCCGAAGGGGTTGCTCGAGGAAGTCTCCGCCTTCTACAGAGAAGCCGCCGAGAAGAAGGGGCTGGGCTTTGATCTCGTCTGGACGACACCCGCGCCCGAGTCGGCCGAGAGCGATCCGGTGAAGCTCCGGCAGTTGTTGGAAAACCTGATCGGCAATGCGGTGAAGTTCACCGAGCAGGGCCACGTCAAGATTTTCGCCGGCGTCGACGACGTCACCCGGACGCTTACGATCGATGTCTCCGACACAGGGATCGGCATCCCGGATGACAAGCGCCAATCGATCTTCGAGACGTTCTCCCAGGTCGATACGTCGGTCACGCGAAAGTACGGCGGGACGGGTATCGGCCTCGCGCTGTGCCGGCACATTGTGCGGATTCTCGGAGGGCAGCTCTCGGTCCGCAGCACCGAGGGGAAGGGCTCGACCTTCTCGGTCATCCTTCCGCTGGGACAGCCGGGGAATGCCGGCAGGACTCCGCACACTGCGGCTTCCGACGCAGCGTCCGGGGGACGGCGTTCCGTTCCGTCGTCGGGTCGAACTCCCCCATTGGAGACCGCCGCGTCGCTCGCCAACCGACCGTACCCCGCCAACGGAATCATTCGAGCCGTCGTTCCGTCCGGGGTGAACGAGTCCGGCGAGTGAGTTGCGGAGGTCGAGAATGAGTTCTCGATTCTCCAATCCAGCCTCGCGTGCGGATGCGAGCCGAAGGCGTTCCGGTGGAGTCGAGCGGTTGCGAGGTGCAGTCGCCCGCGGCGTGTGCTACAACGCGGTCGTCGATTCGCCCGACTCCTGGTCCTTTCTCGGGGCCTTCTCATGTCCGCCAATCCCCCCGTCGATGTCGAGCAGGTTCGCCGCTGGCGATTGATTCTGGGACGCGATGCGCAGGAATGTCTGGGTGGATACTGCAGCGGTGCCGGCCTGGGCCTCACCGAAGAGCAGCTGATGATGGACGCGGCCCTCGGCGCCATCTACGACGAGACGGATGAATCCGGCTCCGGTCGGCGGTCAGCAGGCCTGGAAGGTTCGGCGCCGCGGCTGGCCAAGTGGCTCGGCGACATCCGCACGTATTTCAAGGAAGACGTGGTCACGGTCATTCAGCAGGACGCGATCGAGCGAAAGGGGTTGAAGCAGCTCCTCTTCGAGCCCGAGATGCTGAAGAACGTGCAACCCAACGTGCAGCTCGTCGGCACGCTGATGTCGCTGAAGGGGCAGATCCCCGAGCGGACGAAGGAGACCGCCCGCATGGTGGTGCGGTCGGTCGTCGAACAGATCAAGCTCCTGCTCGAACAGAAGATCCGACAGGCGGTGATGGGCGCCCTCAACCGCAACGACCATTCTCCAATCCCCAACGTCTCCAGCATCGACTGGAAATGGACGATCGGCCGCAATCTCAAGAATTATCAGCCCGATCTCGGGACCATTATTCCCGAGAGGGTCTGGTTCTACTCGCGAGCGCAGAAGCAGAACTCGTGGACCGTCATCGTCGACATGGACCAGAGCGGCTCGATGGCCGACTCGGTCGTCTACGGCGCGATCACCGGATCGATCCTCGCGAGCCTCCCCGCGCTCAATACACGGGTCGTCGCCTTTGACACGGAAGTCGTCGACCTGACGGAGAAGTGCGGAACCGACCCGGTCGACATGCTGTTCGGCGTCCAGCTCGGGGGCGGGACGGATATCAACAAGTCGGTCGGCTATTGCGAGCAGTTCATCACCGACCCCTCCCGCACCCTTTTCTTCCTCATCACCGATCTGTACGAGGGGGGCAACGAAGCCCAACTGGTGCGGCGGCTGGAAGAGATGGTGTCCTCGGGAGTACGCGTCATCTGCCTGCTGGCCCTCTCGGACAGCGGCGTCCCCAGCTTCGATGAGGGACTTGCCAGGAAGCTGGCACGCCTCGGAATCCCTTGCTTTGGCTGCACGCCCCAGAAGTTGCCGGAACTCCTGGACGGGGCCCTGCGAGGAAACGACCTCCAAGCCCTCGCCACCCGCGTGGCGGCGAAGTCTGAGTAAACGGGGAAGGATGCGCGTGCCGGCGGAGCAGGGTTGGTCAGCCAGACCAGTCTTGACGTGCAAGGCCAAACCGGCGGAAAATCTCCCTGCATCACGGCTGTCGGAAACGGGCCGGGTCCTTTCATGGCCCGAAGCTCGCCCCCACTCGGCAACGCGATCTTCCACTCCTGCTGCCACCGCAGTCGGCGGTCGACGTTTACTTCCGGTCTCGCTTCATGAACCTCTTGGCACGCGGGCTTCTGACATTCGCCGTGGCATGGTCCATTGCGCGGCCCGCCGTCGCGCAGGACGGGACAACTCCCGTCACGGTCGAGCCGCCACGCCCCGCACCCACTTCCAATGCCGCCTCGGTCCAGGTCGGCGAAGGACTTCAGTTCGGCCGCAAGCAGCTCAAGGCGCTGTTCGGCGGATTGGCCGGCATTCCGATGTGGGCGCTCGTCGGCTGTAGCGTGCTGACAGTGACCTTCGTCCTCGAACGGATGGTCGTGCTTCAGTCGCGACGCGTCGCCCCGAAGGTGTTCACGTCGCGATTCCTCAAGCGGCTGCGCGAGGAAGAACTCGATGACCACACCGTCCGCGAGCTGGTCAAGATCTGCCGCGACCACCACAGCCCCATCGCTCAATTCTTTGCGATCGTCGTGGAAAACCATGGCCGATCCTCCTTCGAGATCCGCACGGCCGTGACGGACATCGCCGATTCCGAGCTGTTCCATCTCCGCAAGCACATCCGGGCCATTGCCGGCCTGGCCACGCTGGCGCCGTTGCTTGGGCTCTTCGGCACCGTCATCGGCATGATCGACGCTTTTCACGCCCTCTCTCAGCAGGCGGGCGCGGGAAAGACCGAGCTGCTCGCGTCCGGCATCAGCCTCGCGCTCGTCGCGACCGCCAGCGGACTCGGCGTCGCGATCGTTGCTTCGGTCATGTACTACTTCCTGCAGGGGAAGGTCGATCAACGCATTCAAGAGCTGGACGTTCTCACCAATCAAGCGATCTCCCTGGTCGCTTCCGACGGCCGTATCGAGTTCGACCGAAAACGTCGTCGCCCTCCGGAAGAGCCAAAAGCCAAGGAACCGGTCGCCCGACCGGAACCGGCCCGGCGTTCCTGAAGAGGATGGGGGGATGGGGCGAGGGGGAGATGGGGGAATAAGACCCCTCGACCGACTCCTCGCGATGTCCCCCCGCTCCTGGTCTTTGTCTCTGCCTTACCTCAAGCCTTTCTCCAAGAAACCAGACTCGCTCGGACATTGGCAACTCTGCCTCTCGTCCCCCATCTCCCCCTCGCCTTCCCCCCATCCTCCTTCAGACACTCCAAGGACGGAGCGCCATGAACTGGGGCTACCTGCTCACTCGCGCCGGCATTGCCGGGTTGCTCTGGGCGTTCTTTGCGTTCGGATTCGATCCGCTGGTCCGCCGCGGTCTCATCCTGACCAGCGAGACCGCGCTGGGCGGCCGCGTCGACGTCGCACGGATGGAATCGAACTTCCGCTCGCCGACGCTGCGCGTCTCGGACGTCCGAGTCGCCAATCGCGAGAAGCCGGGCACGAACCTCGTCGAGTTCAGCCGTCTCGAAGCGCGTCTCGACGGGCCATCGCTCCTGCGGAAGAAGTACGTTATTGAAGAAGCCACGCTGGACGGATTGCGGTGGAACACACCGCGCGCCGACAGCGGAGTGATCGAGGGCTGGGAGCCCCTTTCGAAGCGGGTCCAGGGCGACTGGATTCCCGGGGTCGATCTCGATCTCAACTTCGATCTCAAGCTCGACGACGAGGTCCTGGCCTTCGGTCGCGAAGCGCTCGACGAATTCATGAAGCGGGCTCGTGCGGCGGTCGATCCCAATCAGTTGGAGTCGTATCGCGTCGCCCGTGGGCTCCAGAAGGCCTGGCCGGATCGCTTCGAAGACCTGAAGCACCGGGTCGATCAGATCGACGATCGCGCCCGCGCCATCCAGAAAGAGGCCGCGTCCGTCAAAGGCAACACGCTCGACCGCATCAAGGCGTACGCTCATCTTCTGGAAGACGCCAACCAGCTGCTGGCCGACATTGAGCAGATCCGTTCCGAGCTTGTCGCCCTTCCGGCCGTCGCCCGCGTCGACTTCTCCGCGTTGAACGCCGCCAAGGATCGCGACCTCAAGCGACTGTCCGAAAAGATGGAGATGGTGCGGCTCGATGGCGAAGGCCTCAGCGACCTCCTCCTCGGTCCGTCGCTCAAAGAGCAGATCCGCCGCACCGCGACGTTCGTCGATCATATCCAGCGGGTGGCGGCAAACGCTCCGGTCGATGTCGAGCCGGTGCGGATGCGCGGGCTCGACATCGCGTTCCCCGAGCGGAACCCTGTCCCTCGATTCCTCGTCCGCTCGCTCAAGGTGTCGGGCGAGACGACGTTCGACGGCCAGCCCTTCGCCTTTGCCGGAACCGTCTGCGATGTCACCAACGACCCGCGTCTTCACGGCAAGCCCGTCACCGTCACGCTGGAAGGAAGTGGTCCGTTTCCTGTCACGCTGAAAGCGACGGTCGATCGGACTTCCGATCAATCGGTCGATCAGATCGAAATCGCATGGGTCTCGGAGAAGCCCTCCACGTTTACCTTCGGAAACCGGGACTCGCTGGCACTCGACGTCGCCGCCGACCAGACTCGCTGCCGCACGAAATTCGTGTTGCGGGGCCGGCACATGGAAGGGGAAGTGCAATGGTCGCAGTCTCCCGTTCGCGTGGCGATGAAGCCCGCCGCTCATACCGAGTCGCCGGAGACGCTGCATGCGTCGGCCGAGGCCCCCGCTGAACCCGGCGAAGCCCCGTCCCCCGTCCGCACCGCCTCCGCGGAAGGAGAACGGCCCCTGCGGAGCAATCGTCTCGACATGGTCAAGGAGTCTCTGAAGGACTCTGCAGCCGTCCTCCCTGAGGACCTGCTGTGCGAGACACTGGCTCACGTCGTCGGAAGTGTCGAGGCGATCGATGCCAGTCTGAAGTTCTCGCGGCTCGACGACGGCCAGATGTCGATCTCGATCGATTCCGAGCTGGGGCCCCACCTCGCCGACGGCCTGAAGTCGGGGCTGATGAATGCCATCGATTCGCGACGCGCGCAGTTGCAGGGGCGGCTCGACGAAGAACTTCTCCAGCAAACGACCGAGCTTCGCATGATGATGGGCCTGCGTTACAAGGAAGTGCTCGGCAGCCTCGATCTTCGCGAGAACGAGCTGAAGGCCCTCGCCGCGCAGCTCACGCACGGGGAGCCGATTCAGATCACCGCCTTGAAGCCGCTCAAGACGCTCCGCGAATCGAGATCCGTGGGCGACGCCGAAAAGCTGCTGAAGGGTGACGTCCCGCAGAATCCCAAGGATCTTGAACACCTCCGCAAGGACGTGCGCGACATCAAGAACGACATCAAGACCCTTCGCGACGCCCGCAATCTCCTGCGGAAGTGACCCCATCCCCAATCCCCTCACGGGAACCCACGTCCGGAGCGGTTTTCCCTTTTCCCCGCAAGCGACCCGGGCTTAGGATAATGGGCGACTGCCGGATGCACGTGGACCTTTGCCTGGATGCCCTCTCGCGATGAGCACCTCCGAACCGACGGCCGCCGCTTCGCTCCCCTGGTGGGAACGCGGAGCCGACTGGCTGAATGCCATTCTGATCAAGGAAGCCCGGCAAGCCCTCAAAAGCCGCCAGTTCGTGCTGACATTCCTGATGCTGCTTCTCGCGGCATGGGCCGTCTCCGCCTTCGGCCTCGCCCTCTCCGGCGCCGAGGCCGAGTACGGCAACCTGGGACGCTGGTTTTTCTTCGCGTTCTATTTCGTGCTGGCCGTCGCCACGATTCTCATCGTCCCCTTCGGGGCCTACCGCAGCCTCCTGGCCGAGCGCGACCTCAACACGTATGAACTCCTCAGCATCACGACGCTGTCTCCCGGAAAGATCGTCTGGGGCAAGCTCGGCTCGGCGATGCTCCAGCTGTTCATTTTCTACTCGGCCATCACGCCGTTCATCGCGTTCGCCTCGCTGCTCAACGGGTTCGACGTCCCGACCGCCGCCTATGTCCTCGTGATGTCACTCCTGGGGTCGATGCTCCTCAGCATGGCCAGCCTGATGTTCGCGACGCTGGCGAAGCAGCGGCTCTGGCAGGGTTTCAATTCGCTCCTCGTCCTGGGGGGGCTCGCCATGGCACTGGTGAGCACGCTGGGCGTGGTGGGGAGCGCCACCGAGTTCCGCGGAATGCCGTTCGACGAATCCGGCTTCTGGGTCGCCACGTCGCTGTTCGTGCTGGCCGGCGTTTCCTACTTCGTGTTGCTGCATCAGATCACCGTCTCGCAGCTGACGTTCGAATCCGACAACCGTTCCACCGGCATCCGCGTCGCGTCCAACGTCCAGGTTCTCCTCTTCTGGGCGAGCCTCATCGGAATCGGGATCTACTCGTGGCTCTGGCACGGGATGGGAATCGACCGCGAAGCGTTCGTGTTCGGGGCGATTGTCTCCGGCGTTCACTGGGCCGTCTTCGGCCTGTTCGCCGTGACCGAACCTGACGCCCTGTCGCATCGCGTCGCACGCGGCCTTCCCCGAAACCGCCTGTTGCGGCTACTGCTCGTCCCCCTGCTGCCTGGGGGAGCACGCGGAATGCTCTGGATGCTGCTGAATCTCTTCGCCCTCTGGTTTGTCGTGGTGATCGGGGTCGCACTGGTCGGACGTGAGAGCTTCACGACTTCGGGCATGGGAAGCTGGGACTTCCAATCGGCCGTGGGCCGCGTGATCAACGAGTTCTTGACGACACTCGGGAACGTTCCGCCCAACTGGAGCATGCCGGTGCAGGTGTGGACGGCGCTGTCGTGCTACCTGGTTATCTACCTGGGAATTGGCTGTGCGGCGGGGCGGGTGCTGCGGCGGCACCTTTCGGAGCTCAATTCCGCCCATCTGCGGGTGATGACGTTTCTCCTGCTGACGGCCGGCATCATCTTTCCGCTGCTGCTGTACTGGTTCCGCGACAACCGGCGGGCGTCGCTCTTCGACGTCACCAGCCCCTTCATGACTCTCGACCGGCTCATGAGTTCGCAGAACGCGCAAGGGTACGAGATTTACGTCCTGCTCATCGCGGCCCTGATCGTCCTGATGTTCAATCTGCGAGGGATCGCTCACGGCATTGCGGCCATCATGCGGCACGGCGCCGAGAGGGGCGGCCGCGATGACGTCGCCCCGGACGAGGTGGAAGTGGTTGAAGAGGCTGCCGTCGCCTGACTCCGGCGAAGTTCTCTTCCGGTGCGGCGCGCGATCACGGATGCCATGCGCAGTCGCCCGTCAGGGCTGTGCAACCCATTCGCGAAGCTGTCGGACTGTCTGCTCCACGCTGTCCGGCGAAGACGCGGCCACGTCGAGCGTCTCCCACAGGTCCTCGGGTTTGTGAAAAAGCTGCGCGGGTGACGACCGATCGGAATACGGGATGATCGTCAGCTCCTCGGAACGCCGCACCGCCGCCATCCCCCGCCCCGCCGCCTGCACGATCGTCCGATCGACCGCGTCCCGGTTCCGCACCAACGAAAGCAGGCTGATCGGAGCGGACGGCAAGTCGGCGGGCGTTACCATTGAAGAGGGGGCGACGCCAAACCAGTCGAGCAGCGTCGGCCAGAGATCGCGGGTCTGCGCCAGGGACTGACATCGGAAACCGTCGCGCGTTCCCGGCACGCGCACAAAGAGCGGCGTCTGGGCCGATTCACTGAAGAGTCCCGCGCTCCCCGCTGGCGGCTCCGTGCGACGCGAAAGCGTCAGGCCACGCCCTCCTACGACGATCAGCATCGTCCCGCCGTTCTCGCCGTCGCGGCGCGCTTCCGCGGAATCCAGCGCCGCCAGCAGACGTCCGAATTGAGCGTCCCAGTAACTCACGCAGCCCGCACACAGCGCCCGCGCCAGCTTCCAGTCGACGGCGTTCCACTCGCCGCTGCGCGCCGGATCGCACAGCCGTGCAATCTCCGCATCCTCCGCGTCTGCCTCTTCCTCGCTGATCTCCTCGGGAGCGCCGGCATCGACTTCCGCATACTTCAGAAGCCATTCCCGCGGTGCTGACCAGGGATCAGGAATCCCGGCTGACTGTATCCAAAGCAGCCACGGCGAACGCATCGTTCGATAGAGCCGCGGCACAAGCCGCACCGCATCGTTCACCGATTGAGCCCAGGGTGTCTCCGCCGCGTCGGCGTCCAGATCGTCGTCGCCAAGGAATACGGCGCGCGACTCAAAGGGACGGTCCGCCGGCATGCGACGGCGATCGCGCGTCTCGCCGCGCCAGAATGTCCGGACGCCGTGCTCGCGCAGGGTCCGCAGCGCCCGGGCGTCGCCCCCGCGCATGGTCTCTGTGACATCCTTCCCGCGGAGAATCTCCAAGGGATCGGCGCTCCACCAGGGTTCCCCCACGAAGGGTTCGCCGACCCAGGCCGCCACGTGCTGGGCGAACACAATCGATTCGGACGCGAGGCGATCGAGGTGCGGGGTCCGCACCCTCAGGTTTCCGTAACAGCCCAGCAACCTCAGCGGCAGGCAATCGAGCGTGATGATGACGGCATTCATCCCTCGATCTTCGTGCAAATCGGCTATGACCACAATTCGTGGACCGCTCTTCCCTCAGAGAGTCGATGGGTGCGACCGTCCGCCGTGGGAACAAGGGTCGCGGGCGAGACACCGAGGGCCTCAAAAATCGTCGCCGTGACGTCCGCCGGGCTGACCGGATCCTCCTCGACAAAAGCGGCTTGCCTGTCGGTTCGACCGAACACCTTCCCGCCGGGCAATCCGGCGCCCGCCATCAGGATGGTGTAGGCGAACGGCCAATGGTCGCGGCTCGCCCACGGACGAGTCACCTTCGGCGTCCGGCCGAACTCGCCCATCCAGACAACGAGCGTCTCGTCCAGCAGCCCTCGTTCCGCCATATCGGCCAGCAGCGCCGAGAGCGTCTGGTCAGCGCGTGGCAGGAGGCTGTCCCGCACAAGGGGAAAGTGGTTCCGGTGCGTATCCCAGGGGTTGTTCGCCAGCTTCGCCCCGCGGCCGTCCGCCCAATCCTGCTCTTCGTTGCCCCAGTAAACCGTGACGAATCGAGACCCCGCCTCGATCAGTCGCCGCGCCAGCAGCACCGACTGCCCATGCCGATGTAGGCCGTACGCCGCATGCGTGGCGGGCGATTCGCGCGAAACGTCGAACGCCTGCTGCATCGACGGCGCCGAGACGATCGCCAGCGCCTGCTGCTGATAGACGTCGAGCTGTGCGGTCGATGACGTGGCGGTCAGGTGCGACAACTCGCGGTCGTACTGTCGCAGCAGGCTCGAACGCCGTCCCAGTCGCTCGAGAGAGACATCGCTGGGCCGATCGAAATCCGGGGCCAGCGTCTCCCCCGCGTGTGTCACCTCGACGGGAAACGGATCCCACGCAGGCCCAAGGATTCCCCCGCTTTGTCCGGGCAGAATCCGCTTTTCCATCGTCATGGTCTGCGGGATCTGCACGACGCGCGGTAGGACGACCCGTGCCTGGTCAGCCCGCCCGAAGGCGCAGCCCATCTGCGGGAGATCGGTCTCTTCGACCTTCAATCCGCCTGCGTTGCTGACGTGCTTGTAGCCCGTCAGCGTCTGATACACCGCCGGGTCATGCACCAACTCCTCGTGCCGCACCGACCGCACCTGCACCAGGCGATGCATCTGCCGGGCCAGCAACGGCATGTGCTCGCAGACGGTGGTCCCCGCAACCGTCGTCGCAATCGGCAGGAAAGGCCCCCGGACTTCCGCGGGGGCTTCCGGCTTCATGTCGAACAGATCGATGTGGCTCGGCCCTCCATCGAGGTAGATCAGCAGGCACGACTTCGCGCGGGGCCGCGACGATGGCGAAGCCGCTTCGGCACGAAGGTGAGAGGCGAGAGACAGCCCCGTCCCTCCGAGGCTGCCGACCTGAAGAAATCGTCGACGGGGAAGAACCGCGAGCATCGGCTGTTCTCCTCGGGGGGTAAGCACGGGCACTCATGCCCGTGCGAATTCCCTGTCTCGCCAGACGCACGGGCATGAGTGCCCGTGCGACATTTCAGTCCGTTCTTCAGCAACTTCGATCAGATGTGAATCGTCCGTCCGTCGACTCCCATCGCCGCTTCCTTGAACGCCTCGGCCAGAGTCGGATGGGCATGGCAGGTGCGTGCGACATCCTCGGCCGTCGCGCCGAACGACATGGCCGCCGTCGCCTCGGCGATGAGATCGCCCGCCCGTGGTCCAATGATATGAACGCCCAGGATCCGGTCGGTCTTCTTGTCGGCGAGGACCTTTACCAGCCCCTGGGTGTGTCCCAGGGCGCGGGCGCGGCCGTTCGCGATGAATGGGAACGTCCCCTTCCGATACTCCACTCCGTCATTCTTCAGCTGCTCCTCGGTCCGGCCCACCGCCGCAATTTCCGGCTCGGTGTAGACGACGCTCGGAATGCAATTGTAATCGACGTGACCATACCCGGTGACGAGGTGCTCGACGAAGGCGACTCCTTCTTCTTCCGCCTTGTGGGCCAGCATCGCCCCGCCGATCACGTCGCCGATCGCCGAGAACCCCGCCACATTCGTGGCGAAGTGTCCGTCGACCTTGATGCGGCCCCGCTCGTCCAGCGCAATCCCGACGGTCTCGAGCCCCAGGTTGTCGGTGTTCGGGACGCGGCCGACGGCCACCAGGACGCGGTCGCAGGTGACGGGACTTCCATTCGCGACCTCGACGATGCACTTCCCCTTCTCGACCCGCGCCCCCGACACAGCCGTTCCGAGCCGGAACTCAAGCCCCTGCTTGGCGAAGATCTTCTGAGCTTCCGCTGCAATGGCGTTGTCGGTGCCGGGGAGAATGCGATCGAGGTATTCAAGGACAATGACCTTCGAACCGAGCCGGTTCCAGACCGTTCCCAGTTCGAGTCCGATGTATCCGCCGCCGATCACCACCAGCGTCTCGGGGACTTCGCGGAATGTCAGTCCTTCGGTGCTGGTGCCGATGCGGTCGCCGTCGAATTGAACGCCCTTCAGCGGGGCGGGCTTGCTCCCCGTGGCAATCAGGATGTGCTTGCCTTCGAGTTCCGTCTTCCCCTGCTGGCCGGTAATGCTGATGCGTCCGGGACCTTCGATGCGGGCGTGGCCGAAGTGCCGGGCGATCTTGTTCTTGCGGAAGAGTCCTTCGACGCCCCCCGTCAGCGCGGTAACAATCTTGTCCTTCCGGGACATCATGGCAGGGAGGTCGAGCCTCACTTCTCCCACCACGACGCCGTGGCCAGCGAACTCCGTCTTTGCCTGGTGGTAATGTTCGCTCGATTCGAGCAGGGCCTTGCTGGGAATGCAGCCGACGCGGGCACAGGTTCCGCCGAGGGCCGGCTCCTTTTCGACGCAGGCGACGGAGAGGCCCAGCTGGGCGGCGCGGATGGCGGCGACGTACCCGCCGGGGCCGGCGCCGAGAACGATCAGATCGTGCGAAGACATGAAATTGGGAGTGGGGAGGTGAGGTCTCGGGCAGGGTCAGTTGGGACCGTCAGTCTAACGGACCACCCGGTGCGAACACAGCCTTCCCGCCGCGCGATTCACCGAAGTGCGACGATCACAGGGCCGTCCGCAATGCCTCCATCAGCAGGTCGATGTGCTCGGCCGTCGTATAGAGGTGGCACGAGACACGGAGCAGCCGCCGCCCGTGCCAGTGGACGACGGGGATCTCGATGCGGTGCCGTTCCCAGAGTTGATTCTGCAAAGGATCGCGCCGTCCCGGCGGCGGAGATTCGCCGTCCGGAAGGGGGCAGGTCGCCATCGATCCGAACCATGCCGCCGAGTCGGGAGTGAACGGCGCGAGGCCGGTCAGATCGGCGATGCGACGCCGCGCGGCGCTCGCCATCGCATGCGTCTGACGGCGAAACTCGTCCACACCATAGGATTCCAGGAAGTCGATCGCCGCGGGAATCGCCAGGAAAGGGGCCGGATCGCGAGTCCCGAGCCAGTTGAGTTCGTCCTGCCACCGAAATGGTCGCCCGCTGACGCTTCCACCCCAGCTGATCACTGGAGGAACAATCGACGACTGCCGTCTGCGGGAGACATACAGAAACCCGCTTCCGAATGGCCCGCACAACCACTTGTGTCCGCTGGCGCAGTAGTAATCACAGTCGATCTTCCGCAGATCGACCGGCACCATCGCCACCGCATGCGGGCCGTCGATGCACACGGCGATTCCCTTCGCACGGGCCCGTCGACAAATCTGTTCGACGGGCAGAATCACGGCCGTGGGAGACGTCACATGGCTGACGACGATGATCCGGGTCCGCGGCGTGGACGCGGCGAACACCGCATCGACGATCGCTTCTTGAGATATCAATGGATCGGGGAGGCGGGCGACCACGATTCGCGCCCCGCGGCGCTCGCAGGCCCTCCGCCAGATCCGCATGACCGCCCCGTACTCGTGGTCCGTCAGCAGGACTTCGTCCCCCTCGTTCAGCAGGGTACTTTCCGCGACTACGTTCATGGCGGTCGTCGCGTTATCAACAAAGCACAAGTCCGCCGCATCGGCCGAGACGAACTGCCCGAGTCGGGCGGACGCGGCCTCGAGATATCCTTCCATTCGGCGGACGAAGAAGTCCATCGGCTGGCGTTCCAGCTGAAGCGTCCATGCCTGCCGCGCATTCTGGACGACCGCAGGAGAGGGGCCGAACGACCCGTGATTCAGATAAATGGTCGCGGGATCGAACTGCCATGCTTTATGAATAGAGGAAACCGACATACATAGTGGCCGCTTGTGGGTACATTCGAAATTGTATCAGAACTTATGAGGGGACTTCCGAAGTCAATGGATTCTCTAATGAACACATCAAGAATGCGCTAATAGGGAGGTAAATACAGCAAACGAACCCACAAGCATTCGTGCGCGCGACGACTGGCCGAATTCCCGGAAAAATCCCGGGAATTCGGCGAATAAACCCGCGGAATCTGTTGTGATCAGTAGCGGATTACAACCGACATGTCACAATATGCCCGACTATCGTGGCAGCTTGGCGCAGTCACCTTCCTGAATCTGAGGTGGGGAGGATTTGTCTAATGTGGAAGTTGGTGTTGCCGATGGCCGAGAGCGTGAATGCTCTCGCCCGTCGAAAAGGAGGCTTGAAGCCAGATCCAGGAGGCGAAGCCGATCTGGCGATGGCCGCCTATTTGGAGCGCGTCGGACGCGCCCTGGAGCTGGTCTCCAAGATGATCCGCATGGACGCTCAGACCAATGGCGAACCCCTGATTACAAGCCATGATCGCCCGACAGCCGCGGAACTGATCATGCTGCTGCTGACGGACAAGTCGCAACGCGAATCCTACGAAGAGTTCCTCAAACTTGTCGTTCCGACATTCCGGCATACAACGACGCCCGACGACCTGACGGCGAGCTTCATTTTCGAGCAGCGGTGGTCGCAGCTCAGCAGCGGATATCTCGGCAAGCTCCTGCTGAATCCCACGGCGCTGGCCTATCTTGCGAAAAAACTGCTGGCGGAAGCACCCGCCGCATGGGCGGCGCTGTTGCCGCCACCGAAGGCCGCCAAACCTCCCGCAACGAAAAAGAAGCCCGCAAAATGAGTCTCACAAGCGCCATGACGCGGTGACCGGGCGACGTGGCGCCAGCACGACCTTCATCACGCCGAGCGACTTCGATTGGGATGCATCGGGAGTGTGGAGGAGGCCGCCGCCGGGAGTGCCAACACATCCGCGGCTTCGGTCCTCTCCAGGGGAACCGCCGCGACCGCCGGACGTTCGACCCATTGGGGCCAGAAGTCCAGGTTGGGGATCAGCGAGGGGTGCTTATACTGTTCTTCCGTGCCGCCCGACCGCTTGAGCCGCTCGATCTGCAACTCCGAGAAGAAGCCGGTCGGCACCACCTTCCCATGAAGCAGTCCCAGCCGGCCCGTCATGCGCTTGTCGGCATACTCGCAGTTCTGATCCTGGAGTTCCCGATCCACTTCCTCGACGAATCGGTGCATTTCGTTTGAGGTCGGCAGCGCCTTCTCTTCGACGAGCAAGGCATAGTTCGGCGGATCTCCCCAGACCGGGCAGGCCGTGAACTGATCGACGGGAACGTGCGAGCGTTCGACGACGCGGCGGACCGCGTTCACCACCTGGTACTCGGTGATCTTCTCGCCCGTGAGGTTGCCGATGTGGGCTCCTTTATGGAGGAACTCGCACATCGGAAGCTCGCCGCGGAACCCCGTGCACCGCACCACATCACAGATGTCGTATCGGTAAAGGCCTGATGACGTAGTCAGCAGAATGTAATAGCGCTGCCCTTCCTCCAGTTCGTGAGCCTGCAGCACGACCGGTGACGACGAACCGTATTCCCTTTCAGGGATAAACTCGAAGTAGTGCGAGTGAAGATCGAGCACCCCTGCGGAGGTGCCGGGCTCCAGCGGAATAGTCATGCGGCCTTCGCTGGCCGAAAGCCCGTGATCGCGGATCGGGAGATTCCCGTAGAGACGGCGGACTGACGGCAAGTAGGCACTGGTCGTTCCACCCGTCCAGACCGCCACGACCTGAGTCTCGGGCCAGTAGTCGCGCGGGCGAAATTCGGCGAGGGCGGCCAGTTCGCGCGCGCGACGCGGATTGCGCCGCGACGTTTGCGGAGCGAGCATCCGCCGGACTTCCGCCGAGACAGGGAACTGGTCGGACAGCGTTCCTTCGGCAATATCGCGGATCAGTGTCTCGCGATGTTCCTCAGCCAGCCGCGCCAGGTGGATGAGCGTCCCCGGATTGGCCGTCATCACCATTCCGACGTCGCGATCGGCGATCGAGAGCCGGAGCGCGGCGTAGTACCGCGCCACAGGGTCTGCAATTTTCGCGACCGCCAGCGGAATGGAGTACATCGAACGCACGATCCGCATCTGCATCGCGCTCACCAGCCCGCTGATGCTTCCGCAGGGAGTGCCGCCGGCCGTTCGGAAGCGGTCATAGTCGCTCGTGATCTGCACGATCTGCCGGCTGTTCACCCCGGGATGAGCGTCGAGCGTGCCAATGCCCCACACCTGCCACCCGCGACGATAGTCGCGCAGGAAGGCTTCGGTGATCGGGATGTACTTGGAACCTGCGGTCGTCCCGCTGCTGAGCGAGAACATGAGCAGCCGGTTCTTATCGCCCAGAAGCGCGTCGTGCCGGCCCGCCTTGACCTCTTCGACCCAGGGGCGGAAATCGTCGAAGGTGGCGACCGGGAGTCGCTGACAAAACTCTTCGGGCGACCGGACACGGTCAAGCCCGTGCTGCCGGCTGAAACGGCTGCCGGCGTTCAGTTCCAGCAATCGCCGCAGCGTCGCCTGCTGGGCACTGCGGCAGTCCGCAATCGTCGAAAAATAGCGCCGGGCCGTTCGCCGTGCGGACGCCCGGGGAATCGCCCCGACGATCGCACGCACCTGTGAGACAAGGCTCATCGGTCACACCGTGAGGGATCGAAGCGGAACGCCGCCCCGGCCTGGTGAACTTCGGTTTGCCCCACCGCACTTCGGAGCGTCGCTGCGGGTCATCCGTTGCCCGAAACAAGCCTCTGGAGGGCATCCTCGAAGCAGATTCTCGAACCGATCCCCGGGCTCCTTCACCGCTTTGATCGGCTCGACTTCGACATCGCTTTGCACTTTTCCCGCAACGTCGGACTTTCCATCCAAACTCGCCAAGTCGCACGTTACCAACCCGTACAGGAAGATTATCGCCCTGCAAGCCCCATTCTATCCATTCTTCTCAAGTCAACCAATGTTGTGGGCCGGTCTCCCGACAAAGACTTGCGAAATGGACCGCATAAAACGGCTCAAATATCTCAAGCGTTTGTTGAAGTGAACTGGAGTGGGATTTCGGCGAGTTGGCGTTATCGTGGGAAGCCTCGCGAACTTCGTCTCCTTCTGATGCGCGGAATCCATGTCGCAACCCCTCCGATTCGCCATCATCGGCTGTGGCCGCATGGGTGAAGCCCATGCAAGGCGGCTTCAGACGGACCGGCGCGGACAGGTCGTCGTGTGTGTGGACAGCGATCGTGCCGCCGCCGCCCGTCTCCAGGCGACGCTGGCGCCGCACGCTGCGGCGTTCGCCACGCTCGACGAGTTCCTCGCGACGGTAAAGGGCGACGAACTCCGTCCACATGGAATCGACGCGGCCATCATCTGCACGCCGACGCCGCAACACTTCGACACGGCCATAGCACTGCTGGACCGCGGGGTGCATGTCCTCTGCGAGAAGCCCCTGTCGGACTCTCGAGCGCGAATTCTCGCGCTGGTCGAGCGGCACCGCACCGGCCCCGCTCAACTGGCCATCGCCTATCAGAGACGGTCTCTCGGAATCTATCGGACGCTACGTCGCGAAATTCAGTCCGGTGCCTGGGGACCCGTCCGCAGCGTCGTTTCGCACAATGTCGAAAACTGGCAGCAGACGATTCACGGAACCTGGCGCGACGACCCCCGCATCAACTGGGGCGGTTTTGTCGGCGATGCGGGGAGCCACAAAATCGATATCGTGTTCCGCGTGACGGGCCTCCGACCGAGATGGGTCTTCGGCCGCTGCGACCAGTGCGGGAGCCGCGTCGAGATTCAGGCGTCGGTTTCGGCCCGGCTCGAAGGGGACGTTCCTCTCACCATGGATTTTGTCGGGAACGCCCAGTACTTCGGCGAGGACCTCAGCATCCACTGTGCCGAAGCGGACTGGACGGTGCGGCACGGAGAGTTGCACGTCGCCCGCAAGGGGCGGCTGGAGCGGGTGACCGATCTCATGCCCGATTCCGAACCCGTGACCGACTTTCTGAATATGCTGCTCGAGGGAGCGGAACCGATCGCCCCGCCCGAATGCGCCCTCCCCGTCTTCGACTTCACGGAAGCGCTGCTCGTTTCCAGCCAGTCGGGACTTCCCGTGCCGATTCCGGTTCGCGGGTCCTGATCGGCTATGATGGATCGACGCTTCCCTGTTCGACACCCACGGCTGCCGTTGACGCTCGCTGACATGCCCGAATCCGATCCGCCGCTGCTCCTCGCCCTCCACGATGTCGCCAAGACGTACCATTCGGGCGAAATCGCCGTTCCGGTCCTTCACAACGTCAACCTCAAAATCCCCCGAGGCGACGTGCTGGTGGTTGTCGGTCCGTCCGGTTCCGGCAAGAGCACGTTGCTCAATATCGTCGGAGGGATTGATTCGCCCAGCGCCGGGTCGGTCAAGTTCGAAGGACGCGACATTGCGCAATACACTCCGGTCCAACTCACGCAATACCGACGCGAGAACGTCGGCTTCGTTTTTCAGTTCTACAATCTCGTTCCGACACTGACCGCACTGGAGAATGTCGTCGTCAGCACGGAGATCAGCCGCCAGCCGATGAATCCGAAGGAAGCGCTCCAGGTCGTCGGACTCGGACACCGGCTCGATCACTTCCCCGCTCAGATGTCCGGCGGCGAGCAGCAGCGCGTGGCGATCGCCCGCGCGGTGGCCAAGCGGCCCAAGCTCCTGCTGTGCGACGAGCCGACCGGGGCGCTCGATCTGGAAACCGGACGGATGGTGCTCAAGTCGCTCGAGCGGCTGAACCAGGAACTCGAGATGACCGTGGTGATCATTACCCACAACCACGCGATCGCCGGGATGGCCCACCATTGCGTCCGCATCGGATCGGGAACGATTGCCGAAGTGACGGTGAATCGCGACCGCGTCGATCCCATGCAGGTGACCTGGTGAGCGGCCAGCGACCGTGACGCCGCAGCCCGCTTTGCTCGACAGCGTGCGGCGACATATCATGAAGAGGTTGTCCGCGCGCCGCCTCGGGAGTCCGCATGCCGATCCGCAGGGAGTTCATCGACTGGTCGAAGCCGGCGCTGCGCGAAGCCGCACTGTTCCTCTTCCGGCGCTATCGCCGTGGACCGCTGTTCGATCTGCGGAACGTCGTCGTCGCCGTGCCCGGCGGACGGGCCGGACGACGGCTGCTGGAGATCCTGGTCGACGTCGCCGACGAGAAATCGGTCGAACTGGTTCCCCCCGAGATACTCACGACGGGAGCCCTCCCCGAGATTCTGTACCAGGCCAAGAAGCCCTTCGCGGACCCGCTGACGCAGAATCTCGCGTGGGTGGCTGCCCTTCAACAGACCGACCCGCAGGCTCTGACCCAACTCATTCCCAACGCCCCCAAGTCGCGTGACGTCCTTCCGTGGCTTCCGTTGGGCGAGCTCCTCTCCGCATTGCATCGCGAACTCGCGGCGGACGGCCTGGACTGCGCCGACGTCGTCCGCCTGGGACGCACCCTCGCGACGTTCAAGGACTCCACCCGCTGGACGCTGCTGGCCGACGTCCAGCAACGCTACCTCGTGCGGCTCGACGCACTTCAGTTGTGGGATCGGCAGACCGCCCGCCTCTTTGCCATTAAGCACCGCGAATGCCAGAGCGATCGCGACATCGTGCTGGTTGGCACGGTCGACATGAACCGCACTCAGCGCGAGATGCTCGATCAGGTTGCCGAGCGCGTGACCGCCCTCATCTTCGCCCCGCCATCACTCAAGGATCGCTTCGACGAGCACGGGTGCGTCATCGCCGCGGCATGGTGTGAGGCGGATATCCCGGTCGATCCCTCCCTCGTTACGGTCGCGGACGGCCCCGGCGATCAGGCCGATGCGGTCGTCCGCGCGCTGGCGGCATTCGGGGGACGCTACCCGGCCGAGGACATCGTCGTCGGCGTTCCCGACGAGCGTCTGGTGACCTACGTCGAACAGCGGCTCGAAGAGTGCGAGCTCCCCGCCCGCTACGGCGTCGGCCACCCGGTCTCGCAGTCCGAGCCCTTCCGGCTGCTGCAGGCGATCGCCGCATGGCTCGACAGTTCCCGCTACGAAGCCTTCGCGAATGTCTACCGGCACCCCGCACTGGAACGGTGGCTGCTTGGAGCGAAAGTCTCCGGCGACGGTCTGACGGCGCTCGACGAAGTTTATTCGGACCGGCTTCCGTGGGAAGTGCGGTCGAGCGAGCTTCGCGCGGTCATCGAAGAGACCCTGCGTCAGGAAGCGAACTGCACCGACGACCCGCGACGCATCAGCCTCGAGCAGAAACGCAAGCGGTACGAGTTTGTGGAATCCCTGATCGTCAAGCTCGACGAACTGACGGCCCCGCTCCGTTCCGGCAAGAAGCGTCTCAGTGCCTGGGGCGATGCCATCGGCGGATTGCTGTCGACGGTCTATGGCACCGCTCCCATGGACACCAGCGATCCCGGTTTGCGACGGATCGTGGCGGCCTGCGGGGCCATCCACGATGTCCTCGTCGAGCAACGCCATGTTCCTGATGATCTCGCTCCCATGGTCACCGGCGGCGAGGCTTTGCGTCTGGTGCTTCAGGCGGCGGGAAGCGGCACGATTCCACCGCCCGCGAAAGACGCCGCGATCGAGCTTCTGGGTTGGCTCGAATTGCCTCTGGACGACGCCCCGGCTCTCGTCCTCACGGGGCTCAATGAGGGCATCGTCCCTTCGACCCGCAATGGCGACCTGTTTCTTCCCAACGAGATGCGAAAGCACCTCGGACTGGAAGACAACGACCGGCGCTACGCCCGCGATGCCTACGCCTTGAATGCCCTCTCCGTCTCGCGGGAGGCCTTGCGGATCATCGCGGGACGTCGCACTTCGGACAACGACCCGCTCGTCCCCAGCCGGCTCCTCTTCTGCTGCTCGCCCGAAGAAACGGCGCGTCGCACTCGCGAATGGCTGGGCGAACGGAAAGCGCTCTCGGGAAGGCTGGTGCTTCCGGCCGGGCTGAGGCACGGAAAAGGAACACGTTTTTCGCCGCCGCGCCCGCAACGTCTCGGACGCCCCATCGACTCGATGCGGGTGACCGAGTTCAAGGACTACCTCGCCTGCCCCTACCGTTATTACCTCAAGCATCAGCTCAATCTCGCCCGCCAGTCCGATGCCTCGCAGGAACTGGACGGCGGCCAGTTCGGAAGCCTGCTGCACGAGGTACTCTCGAAGTTCGGCGAGGAGTGCCTCCGCGACCCGGTGTTCGGCGCCGCGACGTCGGCCGGCGAGATCGGCGAGTTTCTGAACCAGCGGCTCGAAGATCTGAGCGGCGCGTTTTACGGGGCCGAGCCACTTCCGGCGGTGCGCGTGCAGATCGAGCTCATCCGCCGACGATTGTTCCGGTTCGCCGAATGGCAGGCGGCCTGGGCACGGCAGGGGTGGCGCGTGCAGTACGTCGAGCACGATATCCCTCGCGACGAAGCGGCGCTTCCGCTCGCGACCGGCCCGATGCGACTCCGCGGCCGCATCGACCGCATCGATGCCCGCGGAGAAGAAACGATCGTCTTTGACTATAAGACGGGCGACTCGGGACGATCTCCCGAGGAGACTCATCGGGACAAGGCAAGCGAGTCCTGGACCGACCTCCAGCTTCCGCTGTACCGGCACGCGTGCCGCTGGATCAAAGTCGGCAAGAGCGTGCAGGTGGGCTACATCGTTCTGCCGAAGTCCGAAGAAAAAGTCGGGGAAAAGATCGCCGCATGGACCGAGGACATGTTCGCCGATGCGACGCGGGAAGCGATGCGGATCGCCGAACTGGTCCGCGGCGAGCAGTTCTGGCCGCCGTCGGAATCGGCCGCCGGGTTGAATGAAGACCTCGCCGCGATCTGCGGGGATTACCGGTTCGTGAGTCCTCCGCCCGACGAGGACCCCGCCGCGGAGTGAGCGGAATAGCGTCCGGAATGGGGGCCGCTCACCCCTTCGACGCGTCGAACCCGCGGATCAGTTCTTCATCCCACTCATCCAGCAATGGCCAGTCGACCGCGCACGTGCCGAAGTCCGCCATGTGCTGGTACTGGTCCAGCCGGTCGATCGTCTTCTGCAGGTGCTCGTTCCGCTTCCGGAAGACTGGGCCGTGGCTCGGAAGGAGCCACTCGACGTCGCTGTCGCGGATCCGTTCGAGCGAGCGGATGAAATCCGGCAGGTCCGACCCGTGGTGGGCATCGATATTTCCCACGCACCCGTCGCGATAGATGTTGTCCGCACAGAACAGCAGGTTGCCCATGCGGAACGAGAGCTGTCCCACGGTGTGCCCGGGCGTGTGCCAGACGTCGAGTGTCAGCCCGCCCAGCTTGAGGGTGCTTCCCTCGTCGATCGTCTGCTCGATGCGGATGTTGGGGAGGTCGATCGAGATTCCCTGAGCGGAGATTTCGGCGTAGGTGGCCACGCGATCCCCACGCTGCAGCGTGCGGGCGGTCTCGGGATGGCCGACGACGACCGCCGACGGGAGAAGTTCCTTCGCCCGCTTCAATCCCTGGATATGGTCGACGTCGGCATGCGTGGCGACCAGATAGCGGCAGCTGGACAGAGGAAAATCCATCTGCCGCACGAGTTCCACAATCTCCTCGGCGGTGTCCTCAAACCCGATGTCGATAAGCATCCATTCCGGACCATCAAACACCAGGTACACGCAGCACCCGAGGCGCCGCCGAGCCTGGTAGTTCATCTCGATCACGTGCGGGAAGATTTCGCGCCGGGGTGTCATTGGGAATTGAGAAAAAGAGTCGGCATGCATCCTTTGAACGAATGCACGAAGGGGCGGCGAACCGCCTCACCGCACCGATTGGGGTTGGAACAGGGGGGCCGCGACCGGATTGTAGGAGGGGTCGTCAGGACGAACAAGGAACGAAAACCTGGCGCACGGCAGTTCCGGCGATGCCGTGTTGCCGAGAGCGGCGGAGATCCGGCCTCGCGTCTGTTCTCGATGTCCCGGCGAGTCTCGTTCTTCCGACTACTCTTCGCTCTCCACCGCGCCGGGCGCGCCGGTTTCCCCGCGCTGTGGCAGCGGCGTGGTCAGCGGGACGATCCACGAGGCCGGCCGAAGTGATCGCTCGACGGCGGCCAGATTCACGCTCGAATCGACCAGCGGTTGCGGGGCGCGGCCGTTGAGGCTGATCGCCGAGTCGCAGTAGATCGCCACGTCGCCGAAGCCATTCCGCTCGAACTCGTCATGCAGAAAATGGGCATATTGCAGGATCATGTCCGGCCGTCCGGCCATTTTCTTCCGCTGCCGGCCGGAGATGTAAAGGAACTGTCCGTCAGGAAGGGTCTTGCGTTCGTGCTCCTGAAGGTTCTTGAGCCGGCTTTTCATCCGGGCCCTAAGTTCAGGCGACGCAAATTCGACGAGCTTCAGCTCGGAGTATTCCTGCCCATCGGGCGTCACCGCACGGAACGTCGTCGAGCCGTATTTCCGCCGCAGCTTCATGTGCCATGCGAAATAGTGTCCTTCCTCAGTCCAACTGACATCTCCTGGATAGAGGAAGTGTCGGAACGGCAGCAGGACCTGCAGCGTCACCCAGGAGGCCAGCAGCGCCATGATGACCTTCTGCGTGCCGATCGAGGGAGCAGGCATCATCGGCCGCACCACCGGTGCAGCGGACTCTGTGCGAGCGGTTCCCTTGGCGCCCTTCGCCCGTTCGTCGGCGGACTTCGGCACTTCGACCTGCACCCAGTCGGGAGGGAAGAAGAGCATTGTCGCGCAGACCATGAACCATGGGAAGATTCCGATTTCGAACATGATCGAGTTCGACAGGTTAAACAGCAGCGCCGCCACGAAGGCCGCCCACCGCGTCCGCCGCCACAGCAGGGCGGGAACGATGAGCAGGTCAAACAGCAACCCGCCCCAACTGAAGCCCCACACCATCCACTCTTCGGTGAACCACTGGCCGATGAGCGGAAACTTGTCCGCCTGCTCGGCCAGCGTCGCCCGCATCGGCTCGCCGAGGGCCCAGTCCGGGTTGATTTTGGCGATGCCGCCGTAGAAATACGCGATGCCGATCTGGAACCTTAGCAGCCAGAGCGTCCATGCGGGGGCTGTCGTCGAGAACAGCGACGGCCGCAGCCACGCATCGACCGACCAGGCGCGGTTGGCGGGCAGGATGACCATCATGAAGGAGATGATGGTGATCAGGTAGAAGTGGTTGAGATAGTACGCCTCTTCGACCAGGAAGATGTGCGCGAAGTTGAGAGCGAACAGGAACGCCGCGATACGGTAACAGAAGCCGACGGCGATCATCGTGCCGAAGAGGGCCATTGCCCCGAACGTGAGGTACATCCCGATGCCCAGCCACGGCTTCACCCACGACATTCCATAGAACGTGAAGTGGAAGTCCGGCTCGATGTAGTTGCGGTAGACCCATCCCGCACTGAGGTAGCGGTAGGCCTCGTAAACCATCAGGACGCCGAAGGCGATCCGGAAGAACGCCAGCATCCCGATGTCGACGGGGGCGAACAGCCGTTGCCGCACGCGATCGAAAAGTCCCGCGGGTTGCGTGACCGGGGCGGCATGGAGTGTGGCCGGAGCGGGGGGGAGAGCGGCGGTCGCCATGAGTGCGTCGGAGAGCCGAGGGTTCGAGGCGGGCGCTCCGTGCCGCAGACCGACAGGACGGTCATCTGCCGTCAGATTTTACCCGGACCACCGGGCTTCAACCATTCATAGCATTCAGTCGTGGTCGCCCCGCGGCGAATGGGCGCCCCGGTGACTTTCGGCAACGTCGTCACGCAACTTCGATCCGATGGCTCTGTTGGTATGCGTTGTGCCACTTGTGCGGATGTTGCGGTGTGTGGCGAAAGGAATGGTTGATGGGTACTCTCACGAGGATGCGGCGAGCGGTCGCCGCCCTCACTCCTCAGGAAGCCCTCCTCATGCGAATCGCACGCCTGTCGCTCGCCCTCCTGACGATTGCGGCCCTCGGGTCGCCCGCCCCCGCCGAAGACATTCCGAAGTACAAGTGGGTCCCATCCACCGCGTACGTCATTCCGAAGTACACCGCCACCGAAGGGGAAGGGTACTTCTCGATCATCGAAGGGCACAACAAGCGGCTCTACATCGGCACGCACGCCAACGCGGTGAACTCATGGCTGGTCGAGTTCGACCCGGCGACCGAGAAGATGGACGTCGTCGTCGACACCCACAAGGCGATCGGCAAGGACCTGAAGGGCTTCGGCTCGCAGGCGAAGATCCACACGCGGAACAACGTCGGAGCGAGCGGGAAGATCTACTTCGGCACGAAGCAGGGCTACCCCGACCCCGCCAAGGAGAAACGCGAGGACTACCCGGGCGGGTACTCGTTTGCCTACGACCCCGCCACGAAGAAGACCGAGGTCTTCCCGATTGCGGTCCCGCACCACGGCATCAACAGCATCACTCCGGATGAGAAGCGCGGAATCTTTTACGTCTCGACATGCTCGGACGGCCGGCCCGGCCCGGGCGAGAATTCGATCTTCCTCAAATACGATCTGAAGTCCGGCAAGTACCAGGAACTGATCGACACGCGGCACATCTACGGATTCATCGTCATCGACTACAAGGGGCGGGCGTACCACCCGATGCTGGGAGGCGACATCGTCCGCTACGACCCTGCGACCGACAAGCTGGAACGGCTGAAGCAGACCATTGACGGAAAGCCTCCGACACCCGAGTCTCACCTCGCGGATCCGGGCAACGGACATCCCATCAACTGGGATATGTCACCGGACGGCAAGACACTGTTCAGCCAGCCGATGGCCTCTAACAATCTCTACACCTACGACCTGACCCAGGAAGGGGACACGCTGCACGGCAAGAGCCTCGGCGATCTCATTCCCGGCGCGACGGCGACCGACTGCCGCGCGTTCTGTGTCGGCCCGAGCGGGACCGCCTGGGCCGCGGTGACGGAAACGAAGCACGGAATCAGCTTCCTGCACCTGGTGAGCTATCGCCCGGGAGACAAGGCTCCCCGCGATCTTGGGCCGGTGAGCATCACCAACCCGGACTATACGGACTTCGTCGACAAGGACGGCAAGCCGCTGCCGTTCCATGGCGGCGTGCACAAGATGCCGGATGGAACGTCGACATCGAAGTACGTCATCCTCGGCGTCTGCGAGGCGAAGGATGGCTCGGTCTATATCCTGATGCTGCATCCCTACAGCGTGCTGAAGGTGGCGGCCCCGGACCTGAAGGGACTGCTGACGCAGGCGGCGCGCTGACTCCATTCCCTGGTGACGCTTGTTGACCAGCGTAGGACGCTTGCGGGTTCGCAATGACTTTGCATGCCAAGGCCCGCCGGAAAATCCGGCGGGCCTTCTTTATTGAGCCATCAAGGCATTGCGAACCCGCAAGCGACGACCGCAAGCTTTTCGATGTGCCGCGGCCTTTCCCTCAACCCTCAACACCAAACCCTCAGCCCCTTAACCGAAACGACCCCGGGCGAAGCCGGGGTCGGGGGCGAATCCATTCGTCAATCGACGTCGCGGGTCAGTAGCCCAGCGGCATCGGTTCGGTCAACAGGATGAACGGGAAGACGCGGTGCGGCTTGCCGATCGGGAAGTCCTGCTTGTAATTGAGCTGCGCCGCACGGTCGGCCGCGAACTGCAGCGACGTGAACCGCAACCCGCAATAGACGTCGCTTCCGGCTTCGGCCGCCACGTCGGCAAAGACTTCGCCGGCCGACGCTGCATGCCGACGCACGCCGTGAATGCTCCGCTCGCGGACCTTCACGCCCGCGGCCGACAGCTTGACCAGCCCCTTGAGGAACTTGCCGACGAGCGTGTCGGCCCCCGAGGCCCGCCACAGGCGTTCCCACTCTTCGTGAGATTCCCAGTAGTAGCCGCGGTTGAAGTAGTCGATGGCCAGCAGGTAGTTGCGGTTGTCGGCCCACTGCTCGGGAACGAGCGGCTTGGACGACTTGCCTTTGCGGCTGTGGCTATGCCCGCGGGGATCGCGGATCGGGTGCGGGGTGTCGCTGCCCGGGGTGTACGTGTAGGACGGAAGCTCGGCGGAGGGGAGCAGGCGCGGAGCCTCCACCTCGGGTCCGGCTCCGATGGTCGGAGCAAGCATGATGTTCATCCTCCTTTGAGTGACAGGGTCCGTTAGCAGCCTTTTTCCCAAGGCCTTCAGCGGAAGACAGTTCGCCGCAAACACTCCGGGGTTTCGGCACAAATCACACAGCGGTCAATTCAATGTGTCAATTCGATTCCCCGAAAACCATCCGATTTTCGCGGGAAATCATGGCGTCCCGCGGACAAACCCTCGGGAATCGCCGGTAATCCGACCCACTCGCAAGGGCGATGTTCGATGCGTCCGATTGACGTCATGAGAGCAGCGCGATCACGACGATCGGTGACGTCGAATCGATGGCGATGGCAGGGAATCAGTCAGTCGGCGGGACGGCTGGGCGGGTCAGTCAGGGGGGCGAATGACGCATCGGAACTTGGTGTTGCGACATCTGTTCCAACAGTCATGTGGTATCAGAATACACATTCGAAGGGACGAAGTTGAGAGGGCACCTCGGCAGACTACGAATTTTTCAGGAAAAACCCGAGCGGAAACCATCCCGGTCCATGGACAAATGCCGAGATGATTGCCTCACATTTCCGGTCGCGGGGAGATTGCGGCCCCTCACCCTCCAGAGCGTACGGCGACTTCGCGTTTGATCAGCGAAATCAGCCCCCGCATTCCGTGCTGGCGAGTCATGCCGAGGGTCAACGTCAGTCCGAGCAGCCCGACCAGGTCGTCCGGCATCGACGCGACTTCGCCTGGTGTCGCCCCTTCGAGTCCCTGGACGACCAGCGACACCAGTCCCCGCACCGTGGGAGACTTCGGCGGAACGTCGGCCTCAAGGTGGACGCGACCCTCGCGCACCTCGACCCACAGGTGAACCGGAGTCTGACACTCCTGCACGCGGCAGGACTCGGGATACGGAGCATGGCCGCGTCCCGCCGAGACCGCGGGCAGCTCGCCCGACAGGTCCATCAGCGTTTCGAGCTTCTCGTCGGGCTCGAGTCCGTCAAAGTCTTCAAGGAGCGAATGGAGTTTCAAGCGACAGTCCGGTGCATGTGAATGGCGAACGTTCTCCCACGTCCATCCACAGTTTAGCGTCCGTGAAGTGACGGTGAACCACCGGCCTCAACCGCGGACTATGGCGAAGCGTCCCAATCGTCCCTGAGTTCCTTAAGCCGTCGGTCGCACAACCACGACCAAAGCTGTGAGTCCATTCCTGCGGCAACTCGTCGGACGGCTCCGTCAGCCATCACGACATGTCCCGCCTCGGGATGAGCGGACGCGAGTTGATTGACGCGAATGGACTCACGCGTCGGAGGGAAGATGCCACCCGAGTCGACCGAACCACTTGTGAACAGCACGAATGTTGCCGGACCATCGCAGTCTGGCTCTCTTTGCCTCTGAACCGTGTTCGGAAGGCAGTTCCGAGTGTGCGGCAACACGCCGACCCATGTGTGATTGGCTCCGTTGGAATCCTCGCCGACCAGAACTGTGTTCGATGTTCCGCCTTCAATATCCTTGATTGCGACCTTCGAATTGCGATAGAGAACTCCCGTCGCCACATCGCTCCAGTCCTTCGACGGCTCCACCGCCGACCACGGCGGCACCTGTCCGGCATTACCCACATAGTGCGACCGCCCGAACGTGACGGCTTCGGTGAGTTCTCCCTTCAGTGTCAGCGTCTCTCCAACCGTCTTCGACGACACACAGAGGTAGCAGTTGTAGAAGAGGGCGTTGCGTTGGAGCAACGTCCGCCGGTTGTCGTTGTGCCATATCGGGACGCTGAAGTTCAACTGATTGTAAAGAGGAGAAGCATCAATGTAGGGCAGAGTACTCGCCTGCCACCCGAACCCGTTCCAATTAGTCAGTGGACCGTCCGTCGGATCAGAGATAAATCCGGGGGGGAACGTGCTCATTGAGTCGTGATAGTTGTGAAGCGCGAGACCGATCTGCCTGAGGTGGTTCCGGCACTGCGTCTGTCGTGCGTTTTCGCGTGCGGTGAGGATCCAATGAACCGCGAGCACGGCGCCAAGCGCGAGAACAGAGGAAACCACGACCATTTCCAGTCGCGTCAGGCCTGCGCGCGATTTCGGTGACATGGCCAACTCTCCACGGTAGGGAGCGAATCCTCGAAGTCGCAGCGAGGACATGCCAAGCCGGGAACCCGCCCTACCAGTCGGCGTTCTGCTTGCTCTCCGGGTCATTGCGATCACAAAGGCGAGCCCAGAGTTCGGGGGCGATCTTGTCCGCGATGAATCGAACCGCGCCGTCGCCGAGCACCACGTGCGTCCCCCCCGTGTGCCTCGAGGAGGGCTGATTTACCGTCTGCGGCGAACTATTCGGAGTGCGGATTCCACCCGTCTCTTTTGTGCCGCTCGTGAAGAGGACGTACGTCGCGGCGGCATCGCAGTTCGAACCGTCCGTCACATCGATCGAAGGAAGGCACGATTGCGTTCCGGGAATGATCCCGGCCCAGGTTCGGTTGGCTCCTGCGGATGCTTCACCGACCAGCACGATGTATGCGGCGCCGGCCGGGATTTTCTTGATTCCGATCGCCGAATTCCTGAAGAGGGCGCCCGTCGCGACGTCGCTCCAGTCCGCAACTGGCGGCGAAACCCACCACGGTGCCGCCTGCCCCGCATTCCCCACGTAGTGCGAGCGTCCGAACGGGATCGATTCGACAAGGTCGCGCCGCCGGATGGTTGGCTGATGCTCTCGGTCGGTTCCCGAAGGACAGAGATAGAAAGACAGTGAGAGAGCGATTGTCGGCCGATGAGGCGGATCCCAGCAGGCGAGGTTGAAGTTGATGCGATTGTAGTGCGGACTGGAATCGAGGTACGGCAGAAGGAACGTCTGCCATGCAAAGCCCGAGGGACCGTCGAAGGTTGCGGGAGATCTCTCGGCGTGGCTCGTGTCGGAGACATACCCCGGCGGAAAGACCCCGTGGGTGTCGTGATAATTGTGGAGGGCGAGGCCAATCTGCTTCAGATTGTTCTTGCATTGCGTGCGCCGCGATGCGGTGCGCGCCGTCCGCGTTGCGGGGAGAAAGAGCGCGACTGCCAGCACAAGGACGATCAGGACGATTACGCATTCCAGCAGCGTGAAGCCGCACCGAGAAGATTCGCGCTTCGTCATGTGTTGCCTCCCGACGAAGAGATCACTCAGTCATCATCATCGTCGCCCCACGAACTGTCGCTCGAGGCATAGGGACTGTACTCGCTGTCGCTCCAGCGCGATTGCTCGAAGCTCTGCCTGTAGAATATCGCCCCGGTGGGAATGATCGACACGAAAATCGCCGCCCAGATTCCGAGCCAACCATCGACTCCGGTCCCCGCGGCATTGCCCAGGAAGTAGAACAGCACGATCAACAGCAGGAAGCCGCCCCACGCCTTGAAGACCCGGTTGTCGACGGGGGACGGCTGGTTCGGCGCGACCTTCCAGCCGCGGGCCAGCCCTTTCAATCCAAAAGCCGTCTCGACCTGCTCGTGCGTGACGTACGTCGACAGCGAGTAGTTCACTTCGGACGTCACCACGGATTCGTCCGCGGGGGGTGAGTCATCCCCCGCAACGTCGTCCGTTCCCGGCAGCGGTGGGGGAACGGTTGCGGGAACATTCTTTCGCTTCTTACGGCGCATCGCTGCGGGATTCAGTGCCGTCGAATACTCGATCGAGAGGAGTTGCGGCGGAGCGATGAAGTCCCGCGCATAAACCGACTCGCCGATCTCGACTTTCCAGTAGAACTCGCCGATGACGTACCGCACCGTGGCCGTCGCCTGCTGAAAGAGGCGGAATTCGCGGCCGTCGTAAGTGATGCGCTGCACGCCCTGGTCGGCTTCGTGGACGTCTCCCGGCGACACGGGCGTCACGTAGCTCCATTTATGGTCGCTCTCGACCAGCCACCGGAAGCCGACCTGCCGCGCGTAGAGCAGATACTCCGACCAGTAGTAGTCGATTCCCTCAAACGTCACCGAGCGCTGCATGGCCCCGATGACGGTGACCGGGACGCCGTCCCACGTCCCTTCGGTTCCTACCGGAATCTCGAACTCGTGCTTGCCGACGTCGAGCGTCGAAAGGTACCGGAGATTTCCCTGGGCGGCGTCGAGCATCGCATGGCAGCTCGGACA
>JADZEF010000391.1 GCA_020850695.1 Planctomycetaceae bacterium
GCGTAGTGATGCTCGCCGCGTCTCACAAGTCCACCACGACAGGCAATATAGAAATCCGCTCCTACGCCAGTCGGAACTTCGCCCGCCGGTACGATGGCACGCCGCTCGGCTGCTTCCTACGATCGGCGGAAAGACGCCGGCATTCGAAATGCTTTCGGATGCAAGTCCCTCTGCGATGTCCCGGCGACCATTGCAACACCATGGAAACACCAATGCCAACTGTTGCTCGCGTGCGTTGTCTTGTGATCTGGCTGCTGGCGGTGGCGTGGTCTTTCGCGTCGGCCGGGGCGGCCGACGGTCGGATCTATGAAGTGAAATACCCCGCGTCGACGAAGGAGGGCGAGCTGGTCTTCGCCGTCAATTATCGGCTGTGGATTCCGGATGGCGTCAAGAAGGTGCGGGCCGTCATTGTGCACCAGCACGGCTGCGGCGCGGGAGCCTGCAAAGGGGGCGAGACCGCCGCCGATGATCTCCATTGGCAGGCACTGGCAAAGAAGTGGGATGCCGCCCTGCTCGGTCCGCGCTACTATCAGGAAGACGGGCAGAACTGCCGGTTGTGGTGCGATCCGCGTAACGGATCGGCGAAGACCTTCCTCCGTTGCCTTTCGGATCTCGCAGAACAGTCGAAGCATCCGGAAGTGGCGACAGCCCCGTGGTGTCTCTGGGGACATTCGGGGGGCGGCTTCTGGGCGAGCCTGATGCAGGTGCAATATCCCGAGCGGATCGTGGCGATCTGGTTTCGGTCCGGGACGGCATTCGCCGCCTGGGAGAAGGGGGAGATTCCGAAGCCCGAGATTCCCGCGGCCGCCTATCAGATTCCCGCCATGCTGAACCCGGGCGCCAAGGAAAACGGCGATCCGCGATTTGCAGGGGCCTGGACCGGCTCCATGGCGATGTTCAAAGCGTACCGTCCGCATGGCGCTCTCCTCGGATTCGCCGCCGATCCGAAGTCTGCCCACGAGTGCGGGGATTCGCGGTATCTCGCCATTCCCTTCTTCGATGCCTGTCTTACCCAGCGGCTTCCAAAGTTATTCGACGAGTCGGGATTGCTGCAGCCGATGGACCCGAAGAAGGCGTGGCTGGCCCCGCTGCTCGGCGAGAAGGCCGTGGCGGCGGCGGAGTATGCGGGCGACGTGAAGGATTCGGCGTGGCTGCCGGACGAGCGGATCGCCGCCGCGTGGGCCGAGTACATCAAGACGGGATTCCCCGCCGATAAGACCCCTCCTGCATCACCTGCCGCGGTGAAGGCCGTCGTTCGCGATGGAGCGACCGAACTGACGTGGAAGGCCGAAGCGGACTTCGAAAGCGGGATTTCCGGGTTCGTCATCCGGCGCGACGGAAAAGAGCTCGCACGGATTCCGGAGAAGCCGGTCGCCCGCTTCAGTCGGGCGCTGTTTCAGGGAATGTCTTACCACGACACGCCCGATCAACCGCTCGCCGTGATGAAGTACATCGACCGCACCCCGGGCGGTGACAAGTCGAGCTACGAAGTGATTACGCTCAACGCCGCCGGGCTGGCTTCAGAACCGGCGAAGGCCGGACCGTGACGCTCTGAGGGATCGATGCGGCGACTCCGTCCGGAAAGTGAGACACAAGTGAACAAGTCGACGGTCGAAGAAATCCGGCAGCGGTTCGATGCGGATGTCGAACGGTTTTCGAACCTCGAAACGGGGCAGTCGGCGACGGTCGACGCCCCGCTCGCGATGTCGCTCGTGACGCAGGCTGCGGCGACCGTGACTCCGCACGCGCGGGCGCTGCTCGACGTCGGCTGCGGGGCGGGGAACTATACGCTCAAGCTGTTGGAGCGCCTGCCGACGCTCGACTGCACCCTGGTTGATCTCAGCCGTCCGATGCTGGACCGCGCGCAGCAGCGGGTTCGACCGAAGACTTCCGGCCAGGTGACGGCGGTGCAGTCAGACATCCGCGAACTTGACCTCGGCGACGGTCAGTTCGATCTCATCCTCGCGGCCGCGGTGCTGCATCACCTGCGGACGGATGACGAATGGCGATCGGTCTTCACGAAGTTTCACCGGGCGCTGCGTCCCGGAGGATCGATTTGGATCTTCGACCTTGTCGAGAGTTCGATCCCCGCCGTGCAGCAGATGATGTGGGCTCGCTACGGCGAGTACCTGACCGGCCTCAAGGATGCCCAGTACCGCGACCATGTCTTTGCGTACGTCGCAAAGGAGGATACGCCGAAACCGCTGGTGGACCAGCTCGACTTGCTGCGCGATGTGGGGTTTTCGCAGGTGGATGTGCTGCATAAGAATTCGAGCTTTGCGGCGTTCGGGGCAATGAAGTAACTGCAGGAAGTCATCGCGAACCCGCAAGCGAGAATGGCACATTGTGGGGACCACCCACAGCCACTGCCATTTGCCTACCCACTACCCATTACCCACTACCAAAACCATGACGCCCGGACGATCGCGGTGCGATCGTCCGGGCGTCAGTGGGTCAGGCGTGTCGTGGCCGCGATCCATCGCGGACCGCGTCATGCCGTTCACTCGCCGTAGAACTTGGTCAGCTCTTCCGAGATCAGCGGTTCGGTGATCGAGTCGCTCGCCAGGCGGACGCGGAAGCGATGGCTTCCTTCCTGCGTCCCTTTCACATGCACCAGGTAAGTGACCGTCTTTCCGGCCGCAATGCTCGGCAGCGACTTGAAGACAACGAGACCGTTCTCCGAGAGATGCTCCGTCGGGCCCTTCGCCGTGACAAGCTGAACCGCAGCCGCCATCTCGCACGAGATGCCGACGTTCTGAGCGGCCTTCGAACCCGCATTCTTCAGGCGGATCTCGTAAACCGTCTCGGCTCCAACTTCGACCGGATCGGACTGCTCGACCACTTCGACCTGCAGGGCGGCCGTTCCATCCACCACCGTCTCACATTCGGCCTGAGACTTCGCTCCCTGCTCGGAGACGACGCCCGCCTGGTGCTTGAACGTGCCGAGCTTCGTCGGCGCCAGCTCAAGCTTCACCTGCGACTGCTGTCCCGGCTCGAGGCGACCGACGAACCAGCTCACCAGCTGCGTCGACTCGTCGAACTTGCCTCCCTTGTCGGCCTTCACGAACTTGAAGCCTTCGGGAATCTTGTGCATCACGCGGACGTTGTTCGACGGAGCCGCTCCGTCGTTGACAGCACTCAGGACGTAGCTGGCGTTGCGGCCGATGTACCGCATGCCGGGCCCTTCGAGGTTCAGCTTGATGCTCGGCGCGACGACCACGACGTCGGCGACGGCATTCTGAACGAGGTCCGAATCGGCCTTGGCGACGACCTGGATCTGATGCTGTCCCCCCTGCACGGCCGAGAGGGCCAGCCGCACCGTTCGCGATTCACCGGGGCCGAGCGAGCCGACCTCCATCGAAAGCCGTTCGCCACGGGGGTGTTCGAGCCCCTTCGGAATGATGGCTTCGACCGTCACACTGTTGGCCACGCCGGTTCCGGGGTTCGACACGACGATAATGTGCGACGCCGGATCGCCGACAAGGACTTCCTTCGGGCCTTTGACCTGCACGGCCAGCATCGGCTCTTCGACCTGGAACACGCTGCTGGCGACGCCGCTGAAGCGGACGCGGGCCGTCGTGGCAAGTTCCCCCTTGATGCTGGGGACCATGCCGATGTGGATCGACTTTTCCTCTCCGGCCTTCAGCACCGGAAAGTTCCACGTCAGGTGTTCGGTGACTTCGGCAGGGGCGGGCTCGGAGTTGGTGAGCCGCACAGACTTCGGGAAGTGAGCCTCGACCGTCACTTCACTCGCAGGCTGAGTGCCATGGTTCTTGACGACGAGGTCGCACTCGCACGGCTGGCCAACGTTGATGTCGCTCCGTTTCACCCAGCGGACGGTCAGCCGCGGCGAATTCTCCTCATCCATCACGGCCGACGGGGTCGTCGAGGGATTGTCGTCCTCGGCCCCGATGGGCTGCGTGCTGCGGGCTCCGGGTCGGGGGACGGTCGGACTGATCGTCACATTGGCGCGGCCGGGCGTCTTGTCGGCGACTCGCTTTTCAGTGGCGGTCGACTTGGACGGCTTGGACTCGGCGTTCGCCTTCGCTCCGGGCTTCGCAGGCTTGTCCTCGTCTTCAAGATACTTTTCGACGGTCGTCCCATCCTTGATGGCCGAGACGGTGCGGACGCGGCCCGGCTTGTTGTCGTACCACGATTCCTCTTCGCCGCGGGTCTTGCCCGCGTGGATGACCGAGGACGACTCTTCTTCCGGGGACGGATCGCGATGGAGCGGGGCGCCCGACGGCGTGCGGGCCGGCGCTCCGTTCTCGCCTTCTCCGGAGACGGTCCGCCCGCCGGTCACGCGCTTTTGACGCAGCTTCTGGAAGGCGGCGTCAGACGGCTTTTCGGACGGGTCGTCGCCGAAAGGAATTTCTTCGTCCGATAGCTCGCGAGCGGCCGTGGTGGCCGGCGTCTTTGGACGAAGCCGTGCGTCGTATCCCGATTTGGCCGAAGCGACGCCGGCCGTTCGCGTCGTCCCGCTCCTGGAGGCCGTCGGCTTCTCGGATTCGGAATCCTCGTTTTCCGACTCCTCGGCGGACTCCGGGGCCGGTTGCCGGGCCGACCGCGTGAAGTATTCGCTCGCGCGGCGACTGGCGGCGCTTTGCGAGGCAGTGGATGGGCGAGTCCGGGTGTCCGCGGCGGTGGTGATATTCCCCATCGCATTCACCACACCCAAGGCGGCGAGAAACCATCCGCTGCGTGTCATTCCCTGACTCCTTGTCGACAGATCATCATGAATTGCCGGCCGGTCGAGCATTCCCGAAGCATTCGTACGCGGGAAGACGGATCACGCGGACACAGCAGGCTGCCGCCGAAGCATGACTTCTTCCTCTTCATCGGTCGTACCGCTCGTGCCGCTTGAGGGTCTTCGGCAATTTGGAGCGGATTGCGCGATTGCATCGGTCGTGACGGGACGAGCATTCGCACTCAATGGAGACTCCATCAGTGGGAGTCTCTCTCAGTCGAGAATCCGAGGTCAAAGGCGGATGCGTTGCAGTCTTGACGCAAACCTCTGTGACCTGGACGTTTGCAGGAATCGACCATCCGGCTGGCGGCCTGGGGCGGAACGCCGCTATCGAGATCACGGGATCAGCGAGAGATGAGCACTTTCAGTGCGACTCGCCGCGATCGCGTCACTCTGCGATACTGGAACCTTGTCTCGCTTGATGATGGGCCGGCGGTGAAGGAGCGGTGATGGTACGGCAGACGATCATTCGTCCAGAGGAAGAGCCCGAAGAAGAACCCCGTCCGCGCCGCACGCCACGCGGCGGCGCTGGCGGCGAACCACCGGCAATCACCGCAACGGGTGCCGGGTTTCCCGCGGATGATCCCGAGTCCGACGACGAACTCCGGCCGAAGCGGCTGACCGATGTCGTCGGCCAGCGAAAGGCGGTCGAGCGCTTGCGGATCATGCTGGACGCGACCCGCAAACGTAAGGAGCCTTTGGGCCATTTGCTCCTCGATGGCCCTCCAGGCCTGGGCAAGACGACGCTCGCCACCGTCATCCCTCGTGAGCTTGGGGTCGAGATCCAGATGGCGTCGGCCCCCGCGCTGACGGCCCCGAAAGACCTCCTCCCCTACCTGACGAACGCGGGGCATGGGACGGTGCTGTTCATCGATGAAATCCATCGCCTCCCGCCGGCGGTCGAGGAGTTTCTGTACCCCGCGATGGAAGACTTCCGCGTCGACATCACGCTGGGGGACGGCCTCAACGCCCGCACGATCAATCTCAAGCTGCAGCCCTTCACCATCATCGGAGCCACCACCCGCAGCGGCATGTTGACGGCCCCGCTCCGCGACCGCTTCGTCAACCGCGAGCATCTCGACTTCTACGACCTCGACGAGCTCGTGACGATCATCACGCGGAACGCGAAAAAGCTCCGTTCCGAAATCACGCCCGAAGCCGCGACCGAAATCGCTCGCCGCAGTCGCGGAACGCCCCGCAAGGCGAACAACCTCTTGCGATGGTCGCGCGATTACGCCACGAGTCGCGGCGACGGCCGGATCACGACCGAGATGTGCGATCGTGCCCTCGAAATGCTCGAAGTCGACAACCTGGGGCTCGAACGCCAGGACCGCCGCTATCTCGAAACGCTGATCGGCGTCTTTACCGGCGGCCCGGCCGGCCTTCAGGCGATCGCCCACACCATGAATGTGTCTCCCGACACCCTCGAAGATGAAGTCGAACCCTACCTTCTGCGTTCGGGGCTGATCCAGCGAACGCCACGCGGCCGCATGATCACCGCCGCCGCCCTCACTCACCTGAAGATCGACCCGTCCGATCCGCGCGACTCCCAGCAGCGAAAGCTATTCTGATCCTCCCGATCGTTTCAAGCGTTGCGCCCGAGGCGCCATTCGTAACACGCTCCGTTCGTCACAAAAACCACATAAGAGAGGTTGTGTCCGCGTGAGCACGGACCGTCCGGTCGGACTGATTGGCCTGGGATTGCTGGGCTCGGCGATTGGGGATCGCCTTCGGGCCGCGGGTTACTCCGTAGTCGGGTTCGACGTCGACCCGCGACGCCGCGACGAGTTCACACTGGCCGGGGGCGAACCGGTCTCTCACGCGTCACAGGTCCCCGAGAACTGCCGGCGGATCGTGCTGAGCCTTCCCACCTCCGACATCGTCGACCAGGTGCTGAACGACATCGCCCCGCGATTGAAGCTCGGCGATCTGATCATCGACACCACGACCGGGGCTCCGGAGGACTCGGAACAGGTCGGCGAGTCACTCGCAAAGCGGGGCGTCGGATACGTCGACGCAACGGTCGCCGGATCCAGCCGCCAGGTCCGGGCGGGGGACGTTGTCGTGATGGCGGGCGGATCAGATCGCGACATCGCCGCCTCGCGCGACGTCCTTGCCTCTTTCGCGCGGACGGTGTTCGCGGTGGGTCCATGCGGGAGCGGGGCGCGGATGAAACTGGCGGTCAATCTCGTGCTGGGATTGCACAGAGCTGTCCTCGCGGAAGGCCTCGCCTTTGCAAGAGCCTGCGGACTCGATCCGCGACAGACGCTCGAAATCCTGAAGTCTGGCCCGGCCGCATCGCGTGTGATGGACATCAAGGGAGAGCGCATGCTGACGGGCGACTTCGCCCCCGAAGCCCGCCTGGCTCAGCACCTCAAGGATGTGCGGCTCATCCTCGATGCCGGCCATCATTCCGCAGCCCGGCTCCCCTTCTCGGAATTGCACGCCGAGCTGCTGCAAACGCTGGTCGATCAGGGCTGGGGAGACTTCGACAACTCGGCCGTGTTGCGGGCCTTCGAGTCGAACGATGAATAGCTCCACAGAAACCTCAGCGATCAGACAGGTGCTCGATGCCCGGCCTGTCGTCGTTTACAAACTCGGGGGGAGCCTGCTCGATCTGCCTGATCTGGGCGAACGTCTCGGACGCATTATTGAATCGCGTCCGGAGACGCTGCCGCTGGTTATCGTTGGCGGAGGCCCCACGGCCGATCTGGTCCGATCGTGGGATCGGATGCATCGACTGGAGGAAGAAACCGCCCACTGGCTCGCCCTCCGTGCGATGCAGCTTAACGAACGCCTCGTTGTCGCGCTGCTTCCCGAGACCACAACCGTCGAAGGACGTCTCCAGGCCCGGGACGCCTGGCACTCCCGTCGCATTCCCGTCCTCTCGACGTTCGAATTCCTGAAGTCCGAAGAATGCGGACTGCCAACTCTCTCCGATAATTACCTATCGACCGGCTCGATGAGTTCGCATCGCTTGCCGCACCGGTGGGATGTCACCAGCGATTCGATCGCGGCGTGGATCGCGATGCGTTGGCCCGCCCGCGAACTCATTCTGCTGAAGTCGACGAACGAACCAGCGAACTGGCGCGAGGGTTCCACAGACTTCGTTGATCCGATGTTCCTTCGTATGGCGGACGACAGGTTGAACGTGACGGCGTTCAATCTCCGAGATTCCTGAGTCGCCGTGGGTCGTGTCGCAATGGCTCGTTCTTGCCGTAGCAGAGTTGCCTGCCGCCTGGA
>JADZEF010000392.1 GCA_020850695.1 Planctomycetaceae bacterium
CAGGAGGGATTCGTAGAACCAGCCGAGTTCGCGAACCGGACCCCGGCAATTGCTTGCGGGAGAGGCGGCCGTGCACCACTTCTCGGTGTGCCATTCGGTCTGCTGAAGCGTCCCCTTTTCGCGCTGGACAATCCCGCCGATTTGATTTTCAAGCGACCGCCACAACTCGGGTGACATTCCGCAATGGCTGCGAGTCATCGAGAGAGGATCGAAGATCAACGATCGAATCGCCTCGATCATCGGACGTCGCAACCAGCGCGACACGAGTTCGCCGAGGATGATCCAGCTGCTGGCCACGTGATAGCCCGCCCGCTCGCCCGGAATCCAGCCGGGTTCGATTTCCGACGCGCAGACGCGACGCACCGATTCATCCCAGTCGACGTCGGGCCAGCCGGTATCCACCATGCGGAAGCCCGACGTGTGGGTGAGCACATGCCGGAGAGTGATGTCATGCTTTCCTCCCGCGGCGAACTCCGGAATGAATTCCGCGATGGGCGCGTCGAGCGGCACCTGGCCGCGCTCGCATTCCCTCAGCACCGCTACGGCCGTTACGGGCTTGCCGGCGGACAGCCACGGAACAATCAACTCGGGAGTCATCGCCACGCCGGGTCGAGATTCTCCAAGTCCGAAATCGGCAATCGGACGGCCGTGCCGAGAGATATAGACCTGCACGCCGGTGTGCAGTTTTCCGAGACCATCCTGGAGCACCGCAACGAGCCCCGGCAGGCGGTCGCGCGGATCGTCGGTCGAGGGTGCGAATTTCAGAGTCATGAGGGCTCGTGTCGAATCCACGCGGCCAGATAGAGGAGTGGCGAGAGGAACATCCTCATACCGGCAGTCCGCGTTCCTCGCGGATGCGCCGAACCTCGTTCATGACGCTTTGAATGATCGCGCCGTTCCGGTCGAGCGCGACGTATTCCCAGTAGGTCACCAGCAGATGGAGCCCGAGCGTCAGGCTCGCCGCGACGAGGTGGACGGTATTCGCCGCCATCCCCAGCAGTCCCCCTCTGGACGAAATGGGAGACGCCGGGTCTGCTGCGCTTCCGAGGGCCGCGGTGATGACGAGCATCACCAGGCAGGCGACCATCGCCGGGATCGTCCGGTACTTGATGGCCTTCGTCTCCTCGTAGAACGTCCTCTCCAGTTGATAGGCCTGGCTTGTCTCCTCCATCCAGCGTCCGGTCCCCATGAAGTACGTGAGGACGACCGCATGGACGAACGCGGTGAAGACCAGCGCTCCCATGGCGGCGTTGATATGCCACCCGACGCGGGCCTGCGTCGCTTCGTCGCGGGCCTTGGGATCGTCGATCGAAAGTCCCAGCGCGAAGGCCGCAATCAGAAAGATCAGGCTGACCATCGTCAGCGTCAGGAAGGTGCGTTTCAAAGCCGGCCGTCAATCGAAGAGGTGTGTGGGTCAATTCGCAGGCGCCGGACGACATGGTTGGTCCAACGGCGTGGTCGGTCGCTTGCGGGTTCGCCGCGCCTCGCCGCCGCATCGAAATTCGCCTCCCGGTTTTTTCCGACGCGGCATTGCGATATCCTGCACGCGCTCATTGTAGGCCGCGCTCTCACTCGCCACTACCCACCGCACCGCTCACACCCCCTCTCATCCCGATGAAAATCACCCGCATCGTTGCCAGGCAGGTTCTGGTCCCCGTCAAGCCGCAGAAACTGATGATCACGGCCCTCGGCCAGCACCGAGTCTCGAAGTACGTGATCGTCCGCGTGGAGACCGATGCGGGGATTGACGGCGCGGGCGAGGCGACGGTCGCTCCGTTGTGGAGCGGCGAGACGGTGTGGGGTTGCCAGGCGCTGATCGACCATGTGCTGGCCCCGGTGCTGGTCGGCGCCGACCCGTCCGACATCGCCGGCATCGACGCCATCATGGACCGCGCCACGCAGGACAACTGGTTCGCGAAGTCGGCCATCGAAATGGCGTGCTGGGACATCAAGGGGAAGGACGCTGGCAAGCCGGTCTATGAACTCCTGGGCGGCGCGGTGCGGCCGCTGGCCGTCCGCAGCCGCTTTTCGCTCGCCGCCTACGCGACCGAACGGGCCCGGACCCGCGCCCAGGAACTCGTCGACGAGGGCTTCACGACGATCAAGGTGAAAGTCGGAACGGGATCCACCGACGCCGACGTCGAACGCGTGCATGCGGTGCGCGAGGTGATCGGTCCGAAGCTCGCCCTGACGATCGACGCCAATTGCGGATACAGCGTGGCCGCCGCGATCGATGCCGCCCACCGCATGGAACCCGACAACGTCTGCCTGTTCGAGCAGCCCACGCCCCGCGGCGACTTCGAAGGACTCGCCGAAGTCCGCCGGAACGTCAAGCCCGTCATCATGGCGGACGACATGGCCTTCGACCTGGCCGATGCCAAGGAACTCGCCCATCATAAGGCCTGCGACCTGATCAGCATCTATCCGGGCAAGAACGGCGGCATCCGCAAGAGCAAGGAGATCGTCGAGTACGCCGCAAAGCACGGCATGGCCTGCAGCATCGGCTCGAACCTCGAACTCGACGTCTGCACGGCTGCGATGGCCCACCTCGTCGTCGCCTGCGAGAACATGCAGGTCGAAAAGTACCCGGGCGACATGCTCGGCCCCAGCTATCACGAGTTCCCGATCGTGAAGGACCCGATCGACATCAAGGGCCCGTTCACGACGATCACCAACAAGCCCGGCCTGGGCGTTGAGGTCGACTGGGCAGTGATTGAAAAGAACCCGGTGACGTGAAGATGAATTCGGATCGGTCAGCAATCGCCGTCTTCTGCGACGCGGAAGACGGCGATGTCACGCCGGAAGCTTCTTTAGCATCTTCTGAGCTTTGCTCTTCCACACCCCGTAGCGGCGGGCGATGGGCGTGGGGCACGAGTTGACGTCCATCAGCAGCTGCTGCAGCGTCACGCGCGAGGCGTCGTAGCGGCCCATTTGAGCTTCCAGGCACGCCAGCAGGTAGAGAGCCTCGGGTTGCCGCCAGCGTTGGATGTGCTTCTGCATGTGGTCGAGCGCGCCGTCGTAGTCCTGCGTTTCAATCAGCGCGCGGCCGAATGCGAGCGAGACATCGCCGAACTTGTATTGAGGATCGATCGCGAGGACCTGCCGCAATCGTTCCTTCGCCTCGAGAAACCGCCGGCATTCGAGATCGACTGACGCTGCCCCCCAGAGTGCCTGGACGCTGTCGGGATCGCGTTCAAGCGCTTTGAGGTATGCCGCATGGGCCTGATCGTTCCGGCCCACCTCGCGGAGCGCGTCGCCGTATTGAATGAACTGGTGCGGGTTGCCGATTTGAAGCGTCGCCATCTCCAGCCGCTGCAGCTCATTCCCGCGAAAGGCCCGCCGCACGCCGTTCGGCAGCCGGATTTCATTGCCCGGGAGCCAGCGGGCAATGAAGTAGGCGAGGCTCGAGGGGGGAAACAGCACCATGATCCAGAGCCAGAACTGGCGATCGGGCTCATTGCGGATGCAATGGACCGCCATCCAGATCCAGAAGACGATCGACACCAGCGAGAAGACGGCGGTTCCCGCCGAATAGAACAGGAACCAAAGGAGGAAATGCCGTCCGTACCACGGCGTCACCGGGACGAAATCGACATCCGGCGCCTCGGTCGCCAGGAACTCCAGCATCGATGGGTTCTCCCGTTCGTCACCCCGCGAAACTCCCGCCACCATATTCGATCGACTGAACGGTGAACAGCACTCGTGTTCCAGTTCCCGATTGATGCCGTCTGTGCGGAACCCGCGGCGTCACTTCCCCCAGAACAGCGCAACAATGTCGATGACGAACAGGACGACAATCGCCACTTCGAGCCACAGCATCCGCCGCTCCGACGCTTCGTCGCGGATCTCGCGGTGGAGGTCGTCGAGGGCGTGCAGCCGGTCCTCGACGCTCGCCTGCCACTGGTCGAGATAGAACCGTTCGCGGGCTCCGTCGTAAACGCGGGCCAGATGCCAGTCGCCGAGGAACTTCGTGATGTGCTGCACTTCGTCAGCCAGCTTGCTGACGTCGAGCCGGATCCGCCGCAACGTGCGAAGCGTGCGGACGTGCTGCCCGAAGATCATGCGCGGCCGGCGCTCCAGCGCTGCGTACGTGCGATCGAGATGGCCGTCGAGCCGTCGGTCGATGACGCGAAACTCCTCCCACTGGAGGTTCGCGAGCTCGAGAACATAGAGCACGTCGTCGATGGGGCCGGCCAGGTCAACGAGGAGTGCGGCGTCCCAGTCGATGACAACCGCATCGGTCCGTGCAAACGATCGGCGGATGCGAAGGGTCTCGGCGATCTGCTGTTCGCTCAGCGTGGTAGGGGCCGTTTCCGTCAGCAGGCCGGCGATGGACGCCCGCTGTGCTTCGATCCAGGCATTGAGGTCCGGCGTCTCGTCGAGGTGGGTGAGACAGAAGACGGTATAGGCTTCGACAATGGGCGGATCGGAGTGCCGGCAAAGCCGGGGCTTGAGTTCGGCGACGACCCGCTCGCAATAGCGGTGGGCGACCGCCTCGAGCTGCTCGCCCGACGCACACTGCGGACGGTGAGCCGAATGGAGTTCATCCAAGGAGCGGCACTCGAACGCCATCCGCATCTCGATCGTGATCACACCGACGTCGAATATCTTGACGCGGACTCGCGCCGCACGGCCCTCGCTGAGCGGCTCCGTCGCCGCGAGTGTCGTCGTCAACGGGCGATACACCGGCACATCGCGCGGGCCGGCTCGGTCTCCCGTCACCGTGAGCCGGGTGGCCCGTTCGCCGAGAAGCGTTTCCAGCCCCGAGAACTCGATTTCATCGGCGACGTCAAACGCGTAGAGCCAGGCGATTTCGCCGCGCATCGGTTCGCCTATCGACGAAGTGGAAGAATCCGCACACGCGACCTGGCCTCATCCACCGTGACAATCGCCCCCGCGACGATGTCACTCTCATATTGAGTCAACACCACCGTGAGGATTGGCCGCAGGAGGCCAGGCATGACATTCAGGGTACGAACCTGGAGGACGCTGGGTGACGTCGCTTGCGTGGCGGCAAGCACGGCACTGAAGTCCAGGTCGTGAGCGACGGCTCTGCCGTTGTCGCTCGCCCATGTCATGAGTTCCCGGTCCGACGCCGTCGGATCTCCGATCTGGCTCCAGTGGACGACATCCCAACCGTCCTGCTGCAGAATGTCGACCAGCAGCGGCGACAGGTTCATGTCGAGAAGCAGCTTCACGGTCGGCACAAGGGAGCCTCCACTTCCTCCGATCTCCATGCCGCGTACGAAAGGGCTTCGCGAATGTCATCGAGTTCAAGGTACGGGTAGGCCTTGAGAATCTGCTCATTGGTGTGGCCGGAGGCCACAAGTCCGACAAGCGTTCCGACAGTCACCCGCATTCCACGGATGTACGGCTTGCCGCCCATGACATTCGGGTCGAGCGTGATGCGCGTTATGGTCTGCATGAAATTTCCCTGGACGGTGACGATCAAAAGACGGAAGGCATCGCGAACCCGCAAGCGACGAGCCCTGCCAAACCGAAGGCCCGCACCCGCTGACTCCTTTCTCCCCCGCTATGCCTTTGCCAATGTCTCCAGCAGCATCGTGCGGACGGTCTGCGGGTCGGCTCCCTTACACTGCTTCATCACTTCGCCAATGAGCTTCCCAACGGCCGCCTGCTTGCCGCTCTTGAAGTCGGCCACCGCTTTCTCGTTCTTTGCGATTGCCGCGGCAATCGCCGCCTCGATCGCCCCCGTGTCCTTGACGATCGCCAGTCCCTTCTCGGCGATGATGCGATCGACGCGCTCCGGGTCAATGATGACATCGGTTCCCATCGAGGCGTCTTCGAGCAGCGCCATGAAGACGTCGCGGCCCGCCTTGATCGTAATGTCTCCCTGGTTGATCTTCTTCAGGATCGCGCAGAGCACCTCGGGGCGGATCGGGAAGGTGCCAATCGTCAGCTTGCGGTCGTTCATCTCGCGGAGGACGTCCTGCGTCATCCAGTTCGCCGCCTGCTTGCCATCACCGCACCCCTTGGCCACCGTCTCGTAGAAATCGGCGAACTCAGTCTGCTGGTCGACGATGACGGCCGCATCGTACGGCGAGATCTGATAGGCCGCCTGCATCCGGGTGCGGCGATCGGCCGGAAACTCGATCAGGCTTTCACGCACCGCCTGGATCTGCTCCTCGGTGAACGTCACCGGGCAGAGATCGGGCTCGGGGAAGTAGCGGTAGTCGTGGGCCTCTTCCTTGCCGCGCTGGGCGAATGTCTTGCCGGTCGCCGCGTTGAAGCCGCGGGTTTCCTTGGTGGCGCCCGGATCCCCCAGCTTCTTCCCCGTCCGCTTGTACTCTTCGAACTGCCGCTCGACCTCGGAAGTGATCGCCAACTCGACGTTGCGGAAGCTGTTGACGTTCTTGATCTCGGTGATTGGCGTGGGGATGTTGTGGCCATCATTCGTGTGGACGTGCAGGTTGACGTTGGCGTCGCACCGCAGGCTCCCCTCCTGCATGTTGCAGTCGGAAACTCCGAGATACAGCAGCAGCAGCTTCAGCTCTTCGAGGTACTTGCGGGCTTCGGCCGCCGAGCGGATGTCGGTCTTCGACACGATCTCGAGGAGCGGCGTCCCCGCCCGGTTGAGGTCAACCTGGCTGTCGCCGCGGCCGCGCTCGTCGTGCATGTTCTTCCCCGCATCCTCTTCGAGATGCGCGCGGATGATGCCGACCCGCTTCCGCTCGCCGGTATCGGCGTTGACCTCGATCTCCAGCCAGCCGTCGTGCGTGATGGGGAGGTCGTACTGGCTGATCTGGTAGTTCTTCGGCAGGTCGGGGTAGTAGTACTGCTTGCGGTCCCACTTGGTGTACTGCGAGATGTCGAGATTGAGGGCCAACCCCGTCCGCACCGCCAACTCGACCGCCCGCTTGTTGAGGACCGGAAGGCTTCCCGGAAGCCCGAGACAGACGGGGCACGTCTGCACGTTGGGGTTGTCCGGATTGAAGAGGTTTGCACACCCGCAGTACAGCTTCGTCTTCGTGAGAAGCTGCACGTGCACTTCGAGGCCAATGATGACCGTGTAATCCATGAATCGAGGCCCTTCGCGAGGAAATCACGTCCGGCCTGATTGTAACGATCGCGGGTTGATCAGTCTTCCGCGACGACGCGATGCAGAGAGACACGCCACGGAAACGACAGATGGGAGGGAGAGACGCGGACCGAGTCACATCTTGCTGCACGATCTCTCCGGTCAGCAAATCGGTATCTGGGCGGATTCGGCCCCGGAGGGGCCAAGTTGAATAGCCGGGAGCAACGCCCCCGGTTGCGAGCGCCAGAAATTCAGGAAGCCCCGGAGGGGCGAAGGTGGCTTGTTACGCTACCTTCGCCCCTCCGGGGCTTTACTCAAAATTGATGGGACCGTGGACCGGGGGCGTTGCCCCCGGCTACGCACCATTGCCCCTCCGGGGCATTCGAAACTCCGACTGTTTGACGAATGACAGCCAGTCCCGATGATTCGCGATCCATCTCATCGTCAAACCAGCCCCGCCCCGAACGTGTCGTCGTCACTGCTCGCGGTCTGGACGTACTGATTCGACTCACGACTGCCGGCGTAGACCGGTGCCTCTTGCGGGGCGTGGGGCGATTGCGGATTCGGATGCGGCGGGTCGACGCGGTGCGTGCGGTCGTCGCGCGTCGAGCGGAACGTGCGGCCGTTTCGGCGACCCTCCTCGGCCACCAGCGATTCCGACAACGCGGCTTCTTCGTCCGGATCGAGAAGTGTGGCGTAGCGCTCTTCGCCGTAGTCGTCGTAGGTGCAGACATAACCCGGCTGCTTCGACCGGATCAGCTCTTCCTGATACGCCTTCACCACGCGCCGCTGGATCATCTCGCGGCAGTCCGAGTTGATCGGATGGGCGATGTCCGCGTAGAGCCGGGCGCGGCCTTCGTTGTCGCGCAGAGCCCGCTCGTCATCGAGCTTCGCCCCGCACTGGTTGCAGTGAAGCGCCCGCAGATGATTCTTCGCGTGACAGCGGGGGCAGCGGTCGGTCAGCTTGCGGCTGGGCATCGCCACAAACGACCCCTTGATCCCCTGGATGATCTTCAGGTCGCGGATGACGAAACAGTAGTCGAAAGTGATCGAGCAGAAGGCCTGGAGCCGCTCGTGCGGGTCTTCCATCAGCTTGATGCGAACTTCAGTGATCTCCATGGCCCGTCCTCCCTCACGGTGTGCATCAGAGAAGCAGGAAACTCAGGGCCGGGACCGCACGACTCCCACGAAGGGAACGCCTCGGGCCTTCAGCCGGGCCGCCGTGCGACGGGCCTGTTCTCCATTCGAACAGAGCCCGAACCACGCCGTCCCGCTGCCGCTCATGCGGTGCCCGAGAACCGGCTCTTGAGAAAACGCCGACTTGAGAAACCGAACGTCCGGGTTCAGCCCCTCGGCCGGGCCTTGCAGGGCGTTGTGAAGTGCCCGTCCCGCGAGATCCAGCCGACCAACCTGCAGGTGCCTCACCAACTCCGTCGCCGACCGGGGCGAGTCCGACGGGCGGCAGTGGCGGAAGACTTCGGGCGTCGACAGGCCGCTGGCCGGCTTGGCAACGACAAACGTCAGACCCGCAGGGATCAAGACAGGTTCGACAATTTCGCCTCGACCCCGACACACCGCCGACGTCGCCCCTCCCAGGAAGAAGGCGATATCGCTTCCCAGTTTTCCCGCCAGCACCCGCAACTCGGCATCGGGGAGATTCAAACCCCACAGCCGGTTGAGAGCCCAGAGGGCCGCTGCGGCATTCCCCGAGCCGCCGGCCAGGCCGGCCGCCATAGGAATGCGTTTGATGAGTTCGATATCAACAGGGCGGGATGAGCTGCCTGCGACTGACCGCAGCAGTTCGGCCGCCTTGAGGACCAGATTGTCAGATCCCGCGGGGAGCGAACCCGAGGAAGGAAGTGTTCGAGAGGCGGTGATGCAGGTCAACCGGCAGAGCGAGCCGGAATGGATATCGACTTCGGGACCGTCGTGAGAAGGAGATCCGCCACTCAGACCGAGCGGCGATGCGGCTTCCAGAGGTGAATGAGATGTTGCGGGTCGAGTCGAGTGGTCCGTCGGCGTGAAGCGAAGGGTGTCGTACCAGTCGACGGTGACCATGAGGCTTTCCAGCTCGTGGTATCCGTCGCTCCTCTTGCCCAGGACTTCCAGAAAGAGATTGAGTTTCGCGGGCGATTCGACAATTAGCGACCGGTCCTGCTGCTTCCACCGCATGTCTGCCTCGACTCACATCTCAGACCGCACACAGCGGGCTGACAAGCCTGGCAGACGGACACAGCGGCCCGGACCCGATCATCGAATATCCCGCATCTGTTCACATGCGCGATGCTACGCGTGCTCAAAAAACGCGTCAATAGCGATTTCTCCGGAAGAAAACGCTGGTCGTGATGCCCCTCTCGCCCGTCGGGTCGTACCGGAATCGGACAGCCTATCGTACAATGCTCGGGCATGGAGCCCGGCGATCAGTATACGGCATCCCCGTCTTTCAATCGCGCTTTCGCTACGACGCCACGCTCACCGGCGTCGGGCAGGTGATGGGAACCTGGCACTACATGGCTCCCGAACAAATGAGGGGAGAGGGTTCGGCCGACCACCGCGCCGACATTTATGCGCTGGATGTCGTCTTCTACGAACTGCTGACCGGCCAGTTGCCGATCGGCCGGTTCGAACCGCCGTCGAAGAAAGTCCAGATAGACGTTCGTCTGGACGAGGTCGTGCTCCGGGCCCTGGAATCGGAACCCGACCAACGGTATCAGAAGGCAAGCGACGTCAAGTCAGCGGTCGACGCGGGAGCTGTTCCGGCTGTGGGCGCGGCATCGCGACGGGACGTTGACGCGGGGGGGCTTCGAGCGTCTGAAGCGCGGTCCGGACGCGGATCGACGGCTTGCTGCTGCGCGGAGTGTTCAGCGGGAACGCGAAGCTGAGGGGGGATGTGCGGGCCGCTTTACGACCACCGGGCGTGGCTATGGACGTTTTTGGAAGTGGAGGGAGTGGAGCCGACGAACAACGCGAGCGAGCGGGCGCTCAGGCCGGCGGTGATCTGGCGGAAGCTGTCGTTCGGGACGCAGAGCGAGCGGGGGAGCCGGTTGGTGGAGACGATTCTGACGGTGGTGGAGACCTGCCGCCGCCAGTCCCGCAACATCTTCGGATACGTGCGTCAGGCCATCGAGGCACGCTTCGCCAGCCGACCGACTCCCCCGCTGCTCTCCGAGGCATGAACGGTTACCCCGCGAGCGATACCTGCGCAATCAGGAACGATTGCGCCAGAACCACTCCCGTCCGGACTCTCGAGGCTCGGTCCGCCGGGGTAACGCGCTTCTGGGAAGCCTGGTTTACTGCAGCCGGTGTCGCACGCGGCTCCAAGTCTTCTATTGTCATGCCCGACCCGGCGGCACCCGACAAGCCCGCTAACAGTGCCATCGATACTACTTCCAGGGATTGGAGCGAGTCTGCTGCGGCGTGACGGCCTCACTGGTCGATGCACTGGTGACCCAACAGGTTCAGCGCGCCCTGGAGCCCGCGGCGCTCGATCTCAGCCTCCGTGCGGGCGACGACGTGCAGCGGGAACGAGGGCAGCTCACACGCCACTGGCGACAGCGGGGGGCGTTTCGATCTCGTCCGCCATGAGCCACTCCGTGATGCCGGCATCATAGTCGCCTCGCAGCAAGCGATCTCGCATCTCCCTCATTATCGGGGAGCATTCGGGTCGCCGGGTGATCCGCAGGCCGATCGGCCCATATAACCCGGAGCTCGCTTCCTCGCGGGTGAGCTTTCGGTAACCGTACTTCACCTTCAGCACCATGCATCCCGAGTGGAAGGCATGAGTCGCGGTCCGCCGAACGCGACGCCGGATGTCGGGAATGGCTGTGCCATGCCGCAGAGAGTGTGCGCGGCACCAACTCGTTCACTCTCGCTGCAGTCAAGCAGATGCGGTGTCGCAGCGCGGTAGCGATTGATTGTCGCGACGGAGGATTGCAGCACGTTTTCGTGGTGCTGCAGGAACCGCTGCCGCAGTTCAGCGACGGTGAGAGGCTTACAGGAGAGCAGAGTCGGCGACAACGATGCGAGCTGGGCGTTGATCTGCGAGGCAACCCTCTCGGCGTCCTGTTCGGTCTCCGCGACCCAGCGACGGACCGGCCGTCCTGATTCCCGATAGTAGACCCATCACGAGTTGTGGTGGGAGTAGTACGACACGCGCCCGATGCGACGGCGGACCGGCGAGCGCGATGACTTGCGACGCGAAACCATTCCAACCTCCCGTACGCGAGATGTGCACCGGGAGTTGATTTCGTCGTCGGTTTTTTCGCCGCAACCCGTTGGCTAGCGAGGGGGGTTGCGGCAATCAGCAAGAACTAAAAGCAGAGAGGGGGGATTCTCTGACCGCCGGCTGACTGCTGAGTTCCCGTCTGCGATTTCATCGGGAAATATAGTGCCTCTTGACTTTTGATCAATGCCTCAACTGGACCTCAAAAACACAATTCCTTGTGTTGAGTGCCACAAAAACGCCACAAGCCTCTGACCTGCCTCCCGGGAATGGTCCAAGGGTCTGGGCTGTCCGTAACCGTTCACGCCCCGGCGTAGCCGGGGGCCGCAAATTGGTCTTCGCGCAATCGGCGAAGTCGGCGACATCACCGGCATGTCGCACGGATTGCCGCCGGTTACTCCCGAACAG
>JADZEF010000393.1 GCA_020850695.1 Planctomycetaceae bacterium
CCTGGGTGTTCTTTCCACATAAAGTGCTGGCAGAGAACCTGAGAGTTCCGATTTTGGACTTCAAGGTCGTCGGATTCGGCGGCCCTTTTCTACTGTTTGTGATGGCGCTTCTCATTCTTCATTTGGTTTTTCCATATCCGTCGTCTGTCAGTTACTATGAACTGGTTGACCTCGATAATCCAACTCCGGCCGGCACATTTCGTTTTGCTGGTCGGGAGAACCACCCACAAATACTTCTAGTCAAGCACCCAGATGGCCGAGGAGATGCGTTGACAGGATTTGTAGTCAAGTTTGATTCGAACGGCGCCTTTAAGGTAACGATTAGCAACTCTCAGCATTTTTTTGCCGACCAGGAAGTGACGTTTAAACCCGGCTTGATGAGCGAGAAGATCACCTTAGTGGCCCCCGCGGCCGGAGCCCAATAGCTTGAGCACTCGGAGAATGCTATGCCTAGAACAGCAGTATTGTCAGTGTTGTCATTCTTGGTTGTCACTCCCGAAATGCTAATGGCTCAACCACCGAATGTCGACGACGTGAGGATTATCACTGGCGACGGGCTATATAATTTGTCTTATATTGCGAGAAGCTCGAAATATGCCAGTTTGTTCCCTACGCTGGAATTTAGGACTCGCCTCTCGGAAGCTCCTCCAACAACTTCCATCTTGATCATGAAACCAAGCGATGCGCAGTCCGACCGTGTGTGGTACACGGATCGTGTGACCACAAAGCCGATCCCGATTCAGGTCACTCGAATCGAACATACAATTGTCGTTCAGTTCGCTGACGGCGGCATTTTTCGCATCGTGGGAATGAGGGCAGGGCCAAGAACGATCCAAGAGACGCTCGAAACGAAAGGACCCGACGGAGAAAAAACAACGGTCACTGTTTCGAAGGTCGTGGTTGATATGCCTACCGATCAGGAGGTGAAAGATGCAGTTGCATTGATTGATGGAGTTGGTGACAAAAAGGTGCGCGACGCGCTCCGGTTTGCGGCGGGTGCTCGGTTTGCCGAGTTATTTCCGCCTGAAGCCGGTCCATCGGTTCCGCAGCAAGCCATGGAATTGGCTAATGAATACCGCGGTTCGGTACTTCATGATGCCGTTTCGCAACTTGCTTCAAAGCCGGAATCAAACTTGCCTTCAATCAGCGAGCCACTCTTCTTTGGAAAGTCTGGCTTCGACGCGTTGAACACAATAAGAGCGGTAGAGGGAACCAAGCCAACTGCTTCTTTTGAAACGTCGACGGGCAACTATGTTGCCGCGTGGGACAAAGCGACGCTGGTGCTCGTTCGACAACCAAAGGGAGCAAGTTACTCGGCTGATTTCAAATTGCGATTCAGTGACGAGTGGACGAAGCGTCTTGACGCACGTGCGATCGAAGTCCCGACAAGGCCGTCCTTCGACTACCGATTTGCTCCGGACAAGTTTTCTCGAGATCCAGCCCGCTCTTCTTCCTCCCCGTCGACACGTCCGCAATAGCCAGTTTTGCGGCATAGTTTTCGGAATCGTCGGTGGAGCATTGAATCGAGTGGTTGCTCGTGTGGACGGGTTTCATTTGAGACAATCGCCGAGCCTCACGATGTGTCCGCAGCACCCATTCCACGTCACTCCCCACTAATCCAATTGCCCGGACCATGCGTCAATTCCCTCTCGGACTCGCGATTGTCGTAATTTTGGTGGTGGCGGTGCGACTTGTTTTCGCTGAAAGCACCCCCACGACACCGCGAGCGGTCAAGAAGAGCGAGTGGCACGGGTTCTCGCGGATCGACTTCGAAGTCGATGGAAAGCCGGTCCTCGTCGTGCAGCCGAAGGAGCCCGCACCCGGAAAGCCGTGGGTGTGGCATGGGGAGTTCTTCGGACACAAGCCGGAGCCCGATATCGCGCTCCTCAAGCGGGGCTTTCACATCGTCTATATGAGCGTCCCCGACATGCTCGGAGGGCCGCCGGCGGTGCGGCACTGGAACGCCTTCTACAAGGTGCTGACCGAGGAGTTCGGATTCGCCCGGAAGGCGGCACTCGTCGGCCTGAGCCGCGGCGGGCTCTACTGCTACAACTGGGCGGCGGCGAATCCGGACAAGGTTGCCTGCCTCTACGGCGACGCCCCGGTGTGCGACTTCAAGAGCTGGCCCGGCGGCCGGGGAAAGGGGAAGGGAAGTCCGCGCGACTGGCAGCTGGTGCTCAAGACGTACGGCTTCAAGGACGACGCCGAGGCCCTGGCCTACGACAGGAACCCCGTCGACAACCTCGCCCCGCTCGCGAAGGCGAAGGTGCCGCTGCTGCACGTCTACGGCGACGCGGACGACGTCGTCCCGTGGGATGAGAACACCGGCCTCATCGCCGAGCGTTACAAGAAGCTCGGCGGCGACATCACGCTGATCGCCAAGAAGGGGGTCGGCCATCACCCGCACGGCCTCGACGACCCGACGCCGATCGTCGAGTTCATCGCGAAGCACTCGCTCGCCGCCATTGCGGGGGACAAGACGAAAACGCCGAAGTGAGCGACTCCGGGGCGGGGCAGCCGCGAGCCGGTGCAAAGCGTGGCGATTCGCCGGTCGGATGTCGGGGCCTCACACGAGGTAGTCGTTGATCACGTTCTCCAGCATCTCCTGGCGGCCGCTTTCATTCGGGGCGGCTTCCCCCTTGTCGAGCATGTACTTTTCGAGCGACTCGAACGTCGCCGAGCCGTCCTCGATCGACTTGCCGATGCCGCTGTCGAAGCTGCGGTAACGGTTCTTGACGAACGTCTTCAGCACGCCGTCAGACCGGAGCTTGGCGGCGATCTTCAGGCCGCGGGCGAAGGCGTCCATGCCGCCGATGTGGGCGTGGAACAGGTCGACCGGGTCGAAGCTTTCGCGGCGGACCTTCGCGTCGAAGTTGACGCCGCCGGGGGCCAGCCCGCCGTTCTCCATGATCACCAGCATGCACTGCGTGGTGAGGTAGATGTCGGTCGGGAACTGGTCGGTGTCCCAGCCGAGGAGCAGGTCGCCGGTGTTGGCGTCGATGCTGCCGAGGGCCCCGTGGATGCGGGCGTATTCCAGCTCGTGCATCATCGTGTGGCCGGCGAGCGTCGCGTGGTTCGTCTCGACGTTGAGCTTCACCACCCCTTCCAACCCCGCCCGCTTGATGAAGTTGAGGCAGGCCGCCGCATCGAAATCGTACTGGTGCTTGGTCGGCTCCTTCGGCTTCGGCTCGAACAGGAACTGCCCCTTGAAGCCGATGCTCTTGGCGTGCTCATGGGCCATGTGCATGAAGCGGGCGAGGTGGTCGAGCTCGCGCTTCATGTCGGTGTTGAGCAGGTTGTGGTAGCCCTCGCGGCCCCCCCAGAAGACGTAGTTGACGCCGCCGAGGCGGTGCGTGACTTCGATCGCCTTCTTCACCTGGGCCGCCGCAAACGCGAAGACGTCGGCGTTGCAGGTGGTCGCCGCACCGTGCATGAACCGCGGGTTCGAGAAGAGGTTGGCCGTGCCCCAGAGGAGCTTGATGCCGGTGCGCTGCTGGGCGGCTTCGAGAGCGTCGGCGATGGCGTCGAGATTGCGGTTCGACTCGGCGAGCGTCTTCCCTTCGGGGGCGACGTCGCGGTCATGGAAGCAGTAGAACGGAGCGCCGAGCTTCTGGATGAACTCGAACGCGACGTCGACCCGCTTCCTGGCGTTCTCGATGCTGTCCGAGCCGTCGTCCCAGGGACGCTGCAGGGTGGGTGCGCCGAACGGGTCGCTGCCGGTGCCGCGGAAGGTGTGCCAGTAGCAGACGCTGAACCGCAGCCAGTCCTGCATGGTGCGGCCCTCGACGATCTCGTCCGCCTTGTAGTGCCGGAAGGCGAGCGGGTTCTTCGTCTTCGGACCTTCGTAGGGGATGCGGCCGATGCCGGGGAAGTATTCCATGTGGCGACCTGGAGCGCGGCGGTGTGAAAAGAGCGTCGTGACGCACGATCAAGCTGGCAGGGAGTCTACACGCGGTCTGCCGCGTCCGGAAGCGGCGCGGTGGTCGCATTCCGCATGCGGATGATCGAATACCGCAGCGTGGAACCGACGACCGCGTCGTGCAACGGCCAGAGGTTCGGAACCACCCTCAGTTCGACGCCCCGCCGCAGCAGTTCGCCCACGGGATCCGCGATCGTCTCGCTGCGCAAGGGGTGGACGTAGACCCGGCTGATGTAGTACCCGGCGCAGTCGTCGATGCAGCGGAAGGTCGCCGGCGGGAGGTGGTAGCAGCACAGCCGGCAAGTGCGGATCCGCTCCCACCACACACTCTCGACGGCCACGACCGCCGGACTACCGTTGAGGAATCGTGCCGCATCGGCTGCGGCGGTTTCCGGCGCCGCTTCGAATGTCACTCGCGGGCAGTCGCGTGGAAGGAGATAGTTGCGAAGCTTCGCACTTTCGATGGCCCAGACGGCTGGCTCACCGGTCACGGGATGCGGCCGAGGGTCGAAGCGTTGAATGCCGAATTCTTCGCTGATGTGGCACAGCGTCGCTGGGCGTTCCAGAGCTTGTTCCTGCACCATCGGCCGACGTTGCTCCTGCCAATAGAAGCGGCCTGCGGGAATGTCCCGCAGGCCGCGATATCGCAATGACCCGCCCATCTCGCCGGGCGCGTCAGACCAGTTCGCGAACGAGGTCGCGGTCGTCGACGAGGTATTGCGGGCGGCCGTTGGGGTCGGTCAGCGAGATGGTGTTCGCGTCGATCCCCAGCTTGTGGTAGACCGTGTGGAACACGTTCTGGAGGCTGAGGGGGCGGTCGAGCGGGACTTCGCCGCGGGCGTTGGTCGAGCCGATCGCCTGACCGTGCCGCATGCCGCCGCCGGCGATGAAGAAGAACGCCGCCTGCGGCCAGTGGTCGCGACCGGCGCCCATGTTGACCCGCGGCGTGCGGCCGAATTCGCCCGACATCATGATGATGGTGTCGTCGAGGCGGCCACGCTCTTCGAGATCGAGGATCAGCGCGGAGAGAGCCTTCGACAGCGGCGGAAGCTGGTCCCGCATCGATTGGAAGTTCTGACCGTGGGTGTCCCATCCACCCCACGAGAACGACACGCACCGCACTCCCGCTTCGACGAGCCGCCGCGCGACGATGAAGCTCTCGGTGCTGCGACGGCGCATCTTGCTGCCCAGGCCGTAGCGGTCGAGTGTCTTCTCATCTTCCTTCTTGTAATCGAGAGCCTTCGCAAGTTCGCCCGAGGTGACGAGGCCGACGGCCCGATCGGTGAAACTATCGATGGCCGTCATCATGCCGGACGAATCGACGTTGCGGCGGATGCGGTCGAGGCCGTTGAGGAGCGTGCGGCGATCATCGAGACGTTCGACCGTCGTTGACCGGTTGAGTTCGAGATTAGCGCGACCGGTGCCGTCGGGACGGAACGCCGCGTGCATCTGTCCGAGGTAACCGGGCCGCGTCCAGTTGTTGAGGTCGACGAACGTCGGGGCGCTGCCGTAGCTGGTGTGCTGGGCGGGACCCCACAGTTTCGACATCACCGAGCCGATGCTCGGACGGCCGCCAAGCGAGCGGAGCGAGTTCTCGGACCAGCCCGAGTCGGACTGCCGCGGCGAGTGCTCGTTCGCCATGTTGCGGATCGAGCGGATGATGCTGTAGCGGTCGGCCACCTGGGCGAGCTCAGGCATCAGCTCGCAGATTTCGACGCCAGAGGCATTGGTTGCGATCGGCTTGAATTCGCCGCGGTATTCCTTCGGAGCGTTCGGCTTGAGGTCGAACGTATCCATGTGGGTGGGGCCACCCCCCAGATAGATATTGATGATCGACTTGCCGGTCGCCTTCGTCCCGGCGAGTTCTTCGGCCCGAAGCAGGTTTGGAAGTGTCAGTCCGCCGATGGCCAGGCCGCCGATCGTCAGAAACTGGCGACGCGAGACTCCATCACAATACGCTTCACCGCGTGAGAGAAAACTCAGCATGACTCATCCTTAGCGCCGGTTGGGAGGTGAATCGCCGATCAGGGCGGACTGCCAAGTGAACGTCGATCAGTGTGCCGGAGCGAATGAAATCAATCAACAGATTTTGATCTAATTCTGTGAATTGGAGGCGAACGCCACGGACGTCTCGATCCGGTCGATCGAATGGTGGGGCGTGCACGATCCACTACAATCGGCAGCCTTTCCGATCTTGCCTGGGATGACTCCATGTCTGTCGAACCCTTTGATCTGCGGCGGCTGAAGATCTTTCCGCTGGCGCAGCGTCATCACCTGACCCGCGCCGCCGACATCCTCGTCGATCCGGACTCACCGCCGCGTTCGATCAGCGAGGCCAACGCGGCTCGAGTTGCCGAGTGTGCGGAGCGGATTCGGGACGCCCGCCAGCGCGGGGCGTCGGTGATGCTGGTGTATGGGGCCCATCTGCTGCGGAACGGTTCCGCCCGCATATTGGACCGGATGATGGCCGGCGGATGGCTGACGCACCTCGCGACGAACGGGGCGGGGACGAGTCACGCTTGGGAGTACGCGTGGTTCGGCGCGTCGACGGAGAGCGTCGAGATGAACGTCGCTCAGGGAACATTCGGGACGTGGGAGGAGACAGCAGTCAACATTCACCGGGCGTTGCTGGTCGGGGCATTGGAGGGGATGGGCTACGGGCGATCGCTCGGGCGGCAGATTGCGGAGGACGGGGTGACGCTTCCCGACCCGGAGGGGCTTCGCGCGGCGATTGCCGCGGACCCCGGTCATTCCCTGGCCGGAGCGCGGGTCGAGTTGCTGCGGACGATGCAGCAATTCGGCTGGAAGGCGGGGCGTGTGTCGGTCGAGCATCGCTTCAAGCCGGCGTCGATCCTTGGGAGCGCCTGGAAGCACAACATTCCAATGACCGTCCATCCGGGGATCGGATACGACATCATCTCGAACCACCCGATCTTCAACGGGGCGGCGATCGGACGTGCGGCGGAGTTGGACTTCAAGCTGTTCGCGGGATCGGTGGAGAACCTCGAAGGGGGTGTCGTGTTGTCGGTCGGGTCGGCCATCATGGGACCGCAAGTGTTCGAGAAGACGGTCAGTTGCGTGAACAACGTCCGGTTGCAGGCGGGCCTCAAAGTGCTGCGGGACTTCTCGATCTACGTGGTCGACCTGCAGGACGGCGGCGGGTGGGACTGGACGCAGGGAGAACCGCCGAAGACGAACCCGGCCTACTATCTGCGCTTCTGCAAGAGCTACTCACGAATGGGGGGGCCGATGCACTACCTGCAGTGCGACAACCTGGCTTTTATTCATCAATTGTTCACACAGTTGGCCGGATGACGGCGGGAAGCTCGGGAAGCTAAAGTACCGCTGCATCGGGTCACGACCTCGTGGAAGCATTCGCAACATGATGAGGAAATACGCGGCGGAATTCTTCGGCACGTTCTGCCTCGTCTTCGCGGGGACGGGAGCGATTGTCATCAACCAGGCGAGTGCGGGGGCCATTACGCATGTCGGGATCGCATTGACGTTCGGGCTGATCGTCCTCTCGATGATCTACGCCCTCGGCGATGTCTCCGGGTGCCATCTGAATCCGGCGGTTACCCTCGGTTTCTTCGCCGCACGCCGCTTCGAAGGGAGGCAGGTGCTGCCTTACATCGTCAGCCAGTCCGCGGGGGCGATCGTCGCCAGCCTCGCGATGCGGCTGTTGTTTCCTCTCGACGAGACGCTCGGAGGGACCCGTCCGGCGGGTGACGCGATGCAATCGTTCGTGCTGGAGTTCATCCTCACGCTGATCCTGATGTTCGTGATTCTCAGCGTGTCGAGCGGAGCGAAAGAGAAGGGGTTGCTGGCGGGCGTGGCCATCGGAGCCGTGATCGCGCTGGAAGCGATGTTTGCGGGGCCGATCAGCGGGGCGTCGATGAATCCGGTCCGGTCGCTGGCGCCGGCCCTCGTTTCGCTCCGGCTGGATCACCTCTGGATTTATCTCGTCGCTCCAACATTGGGGGCATGCGCCAGCGTCCTTCTGTGCCGTTGCGTGCAGAATCCGGGATGCTGCTGTGCGGCCAACGAGGCCTGCTCATGAAGCGGATCCTCTTTGTGTGCGTGGAGAATTCGAACCGGAGCCAGATGGCCGAGGCCTTCGCCCGCATTCATGGGCAAGGGAAGGTCGAGGCGCACAGTGCGGGGTCGCGACCGTCGGGACGGGTGAATCCGAAGGCGATCGCGTCGATGGCCGAGCTGGGCTACGACCTGTCGACGCATCAGGCGATCGGGCTGGATCAGTTCAACGGGACCGAGATCGACGTGGCCGTGACGATGGGATGCGGCGACGCCTGCCCGCTGGTGCGGGCCAGCCGACGCGAGGAATGGAATATTCCCGACCCTCGGGAGATGGCCCCCGACGAGTTCCGGAAGGTTCGCGACCTGATCGAATCGAAGGTCAGGGATCTCCTCAGCACGCTGTGAGGCGCGGCGAGTTCCGCGGGATGACCGGGTTGCCGGATCGCCGGGCATCGCCTATTGTACTGACGCATCCACGCCCCGGTTTTCCGCCTTTTCATGGCCTTTGCCGGCGACGGGTCACGGAGTGGCTCATCGCCCGTTCTGACCGCCGGTTGCGGTCGTCCTTCTGGAGTTTGTCGAATGGCTGTTGCCGCCCCCGCGAAGAAAGCTTTGCCGTACAAAGTCAAGGACATGAGCCTCGCGGAGTGGGGCCGCAAGGAGATCGAGCTTGCCGAAAACGAGATGCCGGGGCTGATGGCCCTCCGCGAGACGTACGGCCCGTCGCAGCCGCTCCGTGGGGCCCGCATCGCCGGCTGCCTGCACATGACGATTCAGACAGCCGTCCTCATCGAGACGCTGACCGCCCTGGGCGCCACCGTCCGCTGGTCGAGCTGCAACATCTTCTCGACGCAGGATCATGCGGCGGCCGCGATTGCGGCGGCCGGCATCCCGGTCTTCGCCTGGAAGGGGATGACCAACGAAGAGTTCGACTGGTGCATCGAGCAGACGCTGTTCTGGGAAGACGGCCAGCCCCTCAACATGATCCTGGACGACGGCGGCGACCTGACCGCCATGGTCCACACGAAGTACACCGAGCTTCTCAAGGGGATCAAAGGGATCACCGAAGAGACCACGACCGGCGTGCATCGCCTTTACCAGATGCACAAGGCGGGGAAGCTCGCGATCCCGTCGATCAACGTCAACGACTCGGTGACGAAGAGCAAGTTCGACAACCTCTACGGCTGCCGCGAGTCGCTGGCCGACGGCATCAAGCGGGCGACCGACATCATGATCGCCGGCAAGGTGGTCGTGGTGTGCGGGTACGGTGACGTGGGCAAGGGCTCGGCGAATGCCATGAAGAGCCTGGGGGCTCGCGTCCTCATCACCGAAGTCGACCCCATCTGCGCCCTGCAGGCGGCGATGGAAGGCTACCAGGTGACGACGATGGACGAAGCCGCCCCGATGGGCGACATCTTCGTCACGGCCACGGGCTGCATCGACGTCATCCAGTCGAAGCACCTCGACGCGATGAAGAACGAAGCGATCGTCTGCAACATCGGCCACTTCGACTCCGAAATCGACATCGCCTACCTGGTCAACAGCAAGACGATCAAGCGGGTGGAGATCAAGCCGCAGGTCGACAAGTTCGTCTACCCGAACGGGAAGTCGATCATCGTGCTGGCGGAAGGCCGCCTCGTAAACCTCGGCTGTGCGACCGGCCACCCGTCGTTCGTGATGTCGAACAGCTTCACCAACCAGACGCTGGCCCAGATCGAGCTGTGGACCAAGGCCGAAGAGTACGGCGTCGGCGTCTACGTGCTGCCGAAGCACCTCGACGAAGAGGTGGCCCGGCTGCACCTGGCGAAGCTCGGCGTGAAGCTGACGAAGCTGACGCAGAAGCAGGCCGACTACCTGAGCGTGCCAGTCGCCGGCCCGTTCAAGCCGGACCACTACCGATACTAAGCTGACCGCTATGGCCGTAGCACGGGCACTCCTGCCCGTGCGTCAGACTGCTGAATGTTGAAGGGACGGACTTGAGTGTTCGTCCCTTCTTTTTTGCCTGATGCCGACGAGAGGTTTCAGTCGCGCCCCGCCGCAACGAAGGCCCCGTGCGTCAGCACAGGCACGCATTGGCTGACATCGAACGCAGCGGCAATTTCCACGTCGCCGACGAATCCCCGCTCGATCAACTCGCGACCCGACGAACAAGCTCGAAGGCGCCGCGGGCGGTCAGAGGATCCCGCACGGAAGGCATCGCGTGCCGCCTCGGCTTCCGGCGACAGCGTCCCTGCGAGTCCATCGATCACGGCACCCGCCCCGATGAGGTCTTCCCACGCGGGGCGCAGGGTGTCGTCCGGCCAGCGTTCGCCGCCGCCAATGATTGCGACGGGACCGGGTTGCGTGCGGACGAACCGCGCGACTGCGGAGGCGTTCCGAAGACAAGCCGTCACAATGACGGCATGGCTGCGCGCCTTCACGCTCAGTGTCGCGCCGTTTCGAGAAGGGAGGACAAGACGCGTGCCAGCTTCGATGCCGACCAGCGACGTCGGAGAGAGCGAACGTCGGCCGGTCGTGCGGATGTCGGCGGCGAGGATGGCTCCTTGGGCTTCCGCGAATGCTGCTGCGGCGTCGTCACGCATTCGACACGGGAACACCACCGCTCCGTGAGAAGTGGCCACTTCGACTGCGGTGGAGAATGAAAAGACATCGACGATCACGATCACGCCGCAAGTCCCACTCACCGCATCCAGTCCGCGCTCACCCCACTCAAACCGGACGTCGTACGGGGATTGGTCTGTGAACATGATGTGATCTCGCGGCACTGTGAGAGATTCGGCAGGGTTCGCGACGGTGAGACTTCCGAAGTATGACGTATCGTGGTCGACAGTGTCGCGAATTGCGGCATAATGCTGTTGAGCGAGAGCGTCGCGATCTCTGATCTTCAAACCCGACGAGGATGGTCCATGAGCGAGCACGGGACAACGGGCGGCGGCGAGGCTTCGGGGATTTCGCGGCGGCGCGTGCTGGCCGCGATGGCGGTCACGGCCGGGGCGCTCGCTCGGCCTGGTCGCGCGATGGCAGAGCCCTCTTCGACACCGCAGACGAAGTTCTCGATCCGTGTCGCGGCCGTGAGCTTCGCTCCGCCGTTTCATGATCATCGTACGAAGGGGGTCAATCTCGAGGCGGTCCGCGAGATGACAGCGAAGGTCGCGAAGGAGCGGCCGGACTTCATCTGTTATCCGGAAGCCTGTGCGTGCATCGGCGGCGGCTTCGACAAGGGGATCGAGACGGCGCCGGAATTGGAACCCTTCGTCGCCGAGATGGGGAAGATCGCCCGCGAGTTCGACACCGCACTCGTCTTGCCGTTCCTCGAACGCTCGCAGGGGAAGGTTTACAACTCGGTTCCCATCGTCGATCGGCAGGGGAAGTTCGTCCTGGCGTACCACAAGAATTATCCGACCATCGGCGAGATGGAAGCGGGGATCACGCCGGGAACGGAAGCTCCCGTCGGCGAGTGCGACGGCGTGCGGGTGGGGGCGGCGGTGTGCTTCGACGCCAACTTCGATGAGCTGGCCGCACGGCTGGAGCAGCAGCGGGCGCGGCTTGTCTTCTGGCCGTCGATGTACTGGGGCGGACGGCTGCTTCAGCACTGGTCGACGCGGTACGGGTTCGCCCTGGTGGCCGCGTACGGGACCGAGAGTTCGATCGTCGACATGAACGGCCAGTTTCTCGCGAAGCGCGGGGCCGAGACGTTCAAGGTGCGGCAGAAGCTGCTGCCGCCGTGGGCTGTGGCCGACATCCGCATCAATCGCGAGCTCTATCACCTCGACAAGAATCAGAACCACTTCCCCGCCATGCAGGAAAAGTTCGGGCCCGATATCGACATCGAACTGTTCGAGCCCGAGGGGTACTTCCTGCTGTCGTCGAACCGGCCGGATCTGCCGGTCGAGCAGGTGGCGGCTGAATTCGGGCTGGAGACGTTGCGGGACTATCTGGCGCGGAGCGTGCGGATCCGCAATGAGAGGCTTAAGGCGACCTGACGACCCGCCGGCGAAGGAAGACAACCTTTTGCGAAAGCGCATCGCTTGCGCCGGCGGATCTGTAGCACACGACCTCAATGCGGTTCAGTCCGGTTTCGTTGTCGGCCGCAACAACTGGAACGTGCGGTAGCCGCCGCTCAGGTTCACGACATCGCGGCCCGCCAGCAGCAGAATCCGCGTCGCCATATAGCCGCGCTGGCCCACCTGGCAGTACACGGCGATCCGGCGGTCGACCGGCAGTTCACCAATCCGCTGCCGGAGTTCATCGACGGGGACATTGACCGCCCCTGGCACATGGCCGGCCTCGAACTCCGTCGGCGTCCGCACATCGACCAGGGAAGGCCGCTCGGAAATCGGCATCTTCAGAAACTCGTCGAAGTCGAGCTGCGGATGATCTCCGCGGAGCAATCCCGCTGCCACAAATCCGGCCATGTTGACCGGGTCCTTGGCCGATCCGTATTGCGGGGCGTAGGCGAGCTCCATCTCCTCGAGGTCGTAGACGGTCATTCCCGCCTGGATCGCCACGGCCAGGACGTCAATCCGCTTGTCGACTCCTTCGCCTCCCACCGCTTCAGCCCCCAGGATGCGGCCAGTGTCCGGAGCGAACATCAGCTTGAGAGTGAGCGACTGAGCGCCCGGGTAATACCCCGCATGGTGGGCGGGATGGATGTAGACCTTTCGGTAGGCCTTCCCCGCACGACGAAGCGACTTCTCACTCATCCCGGTCATGGCCGCGGTCAGGCCGAACAGTCCGACAATGGCCGTCCCCTGCGTCCCGCGATAGCGCGAGTGGCGGCCGAACACGTTGTCCGCTGCAATCCGCCCCTGTCGGTTGGCGGGACCGGCGAGCGGGACCTGCGTGGCGTCGCCGGATACGAAATCGCGGACCTCGATGGCGTCCCCCACGGCGTAGATGCTCGGATCGGACGTCTGAAGGTGGTCATTCACCCGGATGCCGCCGCGCGGACCGACGTCCAGACCGGCTTCCGTCGCCAGCTTGTTCTCGGGCCGTACCCCCACGCCCAGAATGACCAGCTGGGCGACCAGCGTTCGCCCCGACTTCAGCCGCACGGCCACGCCCCCCTCCACCGCATCGAATCGCTCGGCGGAGTCGGCAAGGATCAGCTGCACGCCCTTCTCCGCCAATTTCTCGGCAATCGGGGTCGTCATCTCTTGATCGAACGGGGGCATCACCTGATCCTGCAACTCGACGACGGTGGTTGACACGCCGCGATAAACGAGGTTTTCCACGAGTTCCAGTCCGATGAAGCCAGCGCCGACGACGACGGCGCTCCGGGCTCCGCCATCAACGACCGCCTTGATGCGATCGAGATCCTGCAGGTTGCGGAGCGTGTGGATGCCTGGCAGGTCGATTCCGGGAAGAGGGGGACGAATGGGAGCGGCCCCGGGCGCGAGAATGAGCTTGTCGTACGACTCGCGATAGACGCGGCCGCTCGCCAGGTCGCGAATGACGACGGCCTTCCCCTCGCGGTCGATCGACTCGACCGACGACCGCACACGCACGTCGAGGTTGTATCGCGTCCGCAGCCGCTCGGGCGTCACCACGAGCAGCTTCGCACGGTCAGGAATGACCTCGCCGACGTGATAGGGCAGGCCGCAGTTGGCGAACGAGACGTCCGGCCCACGCTCGATCAGAACGATCTCCGCGTCCTCGGACAGCCTGCGGGCGCGGGTCGCGGCCGATGCGCCTCCGGCGACTCCTCCAACAATGACGAGTTTCATGGGCGAGTTCTCCCGATCGGGGCAGAAAAGATGGCAGGCGATTCTTCAGTCAGCGCGAGGTTTTTCCGAAGACGGGACGGCGGTCAAGACGTGGGGCATTGATTCCACGGCATCCGGCTCAGCAACATCGCCATCCCGCAGGTGTCGGTGATTCCGGCGAAGACGAGGCCGGCGCCGACGAATGCCGACAGCCCGATCCATCCCGGATGGACGAACGCGCCAAAGGCCGCGCCCACCAGCACCAGGAAGCCCGCCGCGATGCGAACCTGGCGTTCGAGGGAGATGGCCTTCCGACCGCGAACCACCGGCAAGCCCGCCTGCTCCCAGGCCGTGGTTCCCCCCTCCACATTCACGACGTCGGCGAGGCCCGACGCCAGCAGCTTTTCGCACGCCTGCCGGCCGCGCGACCCGGACTTGCAGATGACATAGACGGGACGTCCCGCAGCGGCCCCTTTGATCGCTTCCGGATCGAGACGATCCAGCGGCACATTCCGGGCGTTCGCGGCATGGATCTCGCGAAACTCGACGGGCGTGCGGACGTCGATCAATTCGATGACCTGACCCTGTCCAATGGACTCCGACAACTCACGGGGGGAAATCGTGCGACTCATGGACCGCTCCTTGTTTCGGCGTGGACAGTTTGATACTTCGGAAACCGTAGAACCAATGAGGCAAAAAAAATCAGGCCGAGATCGGCTCTGCACCGAATCGACGCTCGACACAGCTCATGATTTCGGCGAGGTGCGGCTCGGCGATCTGGTAATAGACGTGCCGTCCCTCTTTGACGCTGGTGAGAAATCCGCACCTCTGCATCAGTCGCAGGTGGTCGGAGGTCATGGGCATCGGCAGTTCACAGGCTTCCGCGAGTTCTCCCACGGTGAAATCCCGCTGCAGAAGCATCTGAACCATCCGCAAGCGATGCGGATGGGCGAGCGTCTTGAGACATTCGGCCGCGTCGCGCAAGGCGTCCAGGTTTGTGAGTCGCAGAGGTTTGGCTTTCATTCGATTTCCACTCGATTCCGATTTCCGACCGCCCACATTTCATTATTTCGGAAACTATCGAACTGTCAAGCGTGAATTCTTGAAAGATTCGTGTGACGCGGTCCCACCTGACAAAATGTGGCGTCGAACAAACGGGAGACTCTTTCACCCTTCGAACGACCTTCCCTGCGAGATCATCGGCCTGACCGGCCTGCACGCCGTTCATCGAGAGTGGGAAGCGAAAACGCCCGGCCGCAATGCCGTCGGGCGACTTCCATTTTGCGGGGACCTGCGAACGGGAGATTATGCGAGAAGTTCGCTGATCGGGCGGCTCGATTCAGGGAGGATCGTCACCGGACGCTCGTTGACGTCGCGAATGAAGGAGTGCGGGTCGATCCCCAGGGCCTGGTACATCGTGTGGATGACATCGAGGTAGTGGATCGGACGCGTGGCGGCCGAGTCGCCGATCTTGTCGGTCGTTCCGATGGCTTGTCCGACCTTGAGTCCGCCGCCGGCGAGGATCGCGCTGTTGACCCGCGGCCAGTGGTCGCGGCCGGCGTCCTTATTGATCTTGGGGGTTCGGCCGAATTCGCCCCACACCATGACCAGCACGTCCTTGTCGAGGCCGCGGTCGTAGATGTCGTTGATGAGGGCGGCGATGCCCTGGTCGAACGTCGGGCACTGCTGACGCATCGTCTTGAAGTGGTTGCCGTGCGTATCCCAGAAACCGTATGCCACCGTCACGCACCGCACCCCCGCTTCGACCAGACGGCGGGCAATGAGGAGTTGATCGTTCCAAAGGGGGCCGCCGTCGCCGAGATGCTTGGGAGAACCCTTGCCGTACTTCTCGCGCAGCGCCGGGTCTTCCTTCTCGACGTCGAGCGCTTCGACCAGGCGGCTGGACGTGAGGACGTCGAAGGCCCGCTGGTAGCTGACGTCCATCGCCTCGACCATCAGCGTGTCGACGTGGCGGCGGAAGGCGTCGACCTGCTGGAGCAGTCGCTGCCGGTCGGTGAACTGGCTGGGGGAGACGAACCGCAGCTTCATGCTGGCGAGGTCTTCCCCATCGGCCCGCACCGCGGAGACCGTCCGCCCCAGGTAGCCCGAGTCGGGGCTGTTGTACGGCTTGTGCTGCATCGTTGGGAAGAGATCGACGAACGGCGGAGTGATGGGGTTGGCGGGGCCCATGACTTTGGCGATGACCGACCCGCAGTGCGGGCGGCCGTCGCGCTTCGTCTCGTTCATCCCGTAACCGGTGAGCGTGTGGAAGCTCGAATGCTCGTCGCGCAGGCCGATGATCGACCGCAGCACCGCGGTGCGGTGGGCGGATTGCGCCAGCTTGGGGAGGATCTCGCAGAACTCCATTCCCTCGACGCTGGTCGCGATCGGGTGGAACTCGCCGCGGATTTCCTTCGGCGCGTCGGGTTTGAGATCGACCGTGTCCTGGTGGGAGATGCCGCCCGTCAGATAGACGTTGATAACCGCTTTGCGGGAGTTAGCGTGAGACGCCGATTTTTCTGCCCGCAACAGTTGCGGGAACGTCAGGCCGGCGGCCGCCACGCCGCCAATCTGGAGGAATGAACGCCGAGAGAGTCCATCACAGAAGGCCTTCCGACCGGATTTTCCGAATTCCAGGGTCAGCATGGATGGGATCCCGCGAAGTGCTTGAAGCCGAAATGCCTGAAGCGGACGGACGCGAAAGCTGGACGCCACGAACACATCAACAGGATTGTATCGGCCAATAGCGGTCCATCCAACAGTCTGTCGAGAGGCGATCGACGCGCAACAAACAACCGGCGGAGGGACGATCGAATCGGTCGATTCGATCGATCCCGCGCCGGTTGAGTGGGCCGATCCAAATTGTAATGAAGATGGATCGTTTCGCATGTCCGATGCCGGGCTTGTTCGGCCAGGCTCACTCGGCGAACTCATCGCGGAGCGTGCGGATACGGTCGTGGGCCGCCTTCACCTGCGAGAACTGCCGCAGCAGGACCTCGTTGATGGCGCTTCCCGGATTGTCCTTCAGCGCCTTTTCGTAGGCTTCCTTGATCTGGTCTTCGCCGCGTTCGGCTTCGGCCAGGATGCTGTAGGTGTTGTCCGAGACAAGGCTTTCACGGATATCCATCCAGATGCGGTGGAGTGAAGCCGCAAACGACCCGGAGCGTTCCGGCGTCTCGGCGTTCGTCTCCAGCAAGCGAGCGAGTTCATCGGCCTGGGCCTGGCGCTGCATGGCGAGCGTCTGGCACAACGAACCGATGGTCACGTCGTCGAGCTTTTCGGCGGCCTCGCGGAAGCCGTCGCGGCTATCGATATTGAGGGTCAAAAGCTCCTGGACGGTTTCCGTGGTTTTCTCATCGAGATGATGAAGCGTTTCGACGGTCATGGCACTCTCCTGAAATGGGAAATAAGCGAAGCGGCGCTCGTCCGGCTTCTGATTTGCTTTCGGAACCGCATTCGTGGCTCCGCGCCGAAACGATAATGCAATCACCGTGCCAACGATCGCCGGCTGATCCCCTTCCGATCCGAACTGAGGCGTCCCCCGCACTCGGAAGTCCCACATTTTTTGCGGGAAAACCCACATCTTCGGTGGGTCGTGTTGCCAGTCGTCTTCCCGAGGCCGCTCGTGTTCCTGGGGTGGAGCCGACCTGCGCGTTGTTTGCTGCTTCGTGACAGCCGATCTGTCATCGCGCGAATCAAACACTCAGGATCCCCGCGGTTGCCCCAAGCCGCATTCTGCCGATTATGGGCAGGGAAGTCGGTGCTTCAAACCTGTCCCCCCGGCGGCTTGGAGTCTCCGGTCAATGCATGCTGTATCCCGCGGGACCAAGTTTCGAAACCGCTGTCGAATTCAACGATATCGGTCGGCGGCATTCTTGTGTGCCACTTGCGCGGACTGGCGGAACCGTCACCAGGTTGACCGGTGCGCCCGATCCTGAGGCGGACGGAAATCTTTGTCGTCGAAAGAGTTTGCGGCAGGCAATAGCAGTTTGGCACGCCGTCTGCGTATCAACAGAAACGAATTTCTGGGACCGCCCACTCAGCCGTCCCGACTGCGGGACTCCTTTGCGAGCCGCCTCTTGCGAGTTTCAGCCATCGATCGACTTTTATGAAGAAGGAATGAGATTATGAAGAGCTCACACACGGAAGAACGGATTTCGCTAGGGCTCGATCTGGTTCAGTGGGAATATCTGCTGCTCGGCGAGCTACGCGAGTTGATCGCCGACCCGCCGACCGAGTTGACGCGGCGTGCCCTCGCGATGGTGCTTGACGCCTTGTTCGATCTGCTCCCCGCCCGCTTCGACAGCGAGGAGCACGGTGGATACCTCACCGATGTGACAGGGCGATTTCCGCACTGGCAGGACCAGGTCGACGCGCTGCGAGTCGAGCACGGTCTGCTTTACGAGGAACTTCGCGACTTGCGGTCCTCCGTGGAGGATCCCGAAATGGTCCGAAAGCACTCCGCTCGCCTTCTGTCCGCAACGGAAGATTGGATGGACCGCGTGAGGACGCATGAACGCGAAGAGCGCCGGCTGCAACAGATCGCCACCAATCTCACCGTAGGTGTCGGCGATTGAATCGACACTGAATTGAACAAGGGCTTCAGTGCCGTCCAAAAGCGGGCGTCGAAACGGAAGAGTGCGGAGCGGTTTGTGACGCCGCCCCGCACCTTCCTTGCGTATGATGCCTGAAATTCCTCAATGCTTCTCGACTCCCCGCAGGTTCTCACCTTTCTGTGCGGGCCACTCCTCCGTAAGCCTTTTCGTAGCGGCGCCTCTCTTTCGCGAATCGCGATTGGAGAACGCGCGAGCCGAGTTTCTCGGCGAACGATTCTCTCCCCGAGAGTATTCGCTCGCGGCAAACTCGTTCTCAATCTGCTCGAACCATGAAAGTTGTTGCCTATGACCGCGCTCCTGCCCGAAAACCCGGCCACGAAAAAAGTCGCTCGAGAGGCGGAAGAGAGTGAAACGCTCCGCTTCCATCCGTCCGCCCGCAACACCATTGGCGTCGAGCTGGAACTGCAGATCCTGGATTCGGTGACGGGCGACCTCGCGCCGGGATCGGTGCGGATACTGAAGGTGTGCGAGCAGGAGAAGGTGGAGGGCGTGTCGGCCGAACTGATGCAGTCGATGATCGAGATCAAGACGGGCATCTGCGCGAACGTCGTCGAGGCCCGCGATCAACTGCTGCCGGTGCTTCGAAAGGTACGCAACATCGCCCATTCGCTTGGATACCAGTTGGCGCTCGGCGGCACCCATCCGTTTCACCGGGGGACAAGTGCAGCGGTCTATCCCGCGGAGCGCTACGAGCGAATCCAGGAAAGGCTCGCATGGCTGACCTATCAGCGCGTGGTCTTCGGCCTGCATGTCCATGTCGGCATGCCGGGGGGCGACATGGCGATGGGCGTCATCAGCATGCTGGTGCGTTACCTGCCGCACCTGCTGGCCGCTTCGGCCAGTTCTCCCTTCTGGCACGGTGAGGACACCGGTCTCGCGTCGAGCCGCTCGGCCCTGTACCGGATGCTTCCCCATTCCGGCGTGCCGATGTATTTCTACAATTGGAAGGAGTTCCGCAACTTCTATCGGGTCATGAAGGACACCGGAGCGATCCACTCGACGAAGGACATTTACTGGGATATCCGACCCTGTCCGTCGTTCGGAACGATCGAGTTTCGCGTGTGCGACATGCCCCTCACGCTGAGCACGGTATTCGGAGTGACAGCCCTGATTCATTGCCTGACCATCAGCGCCCAGCGCCTTCTGGAAGACCGCCCGCTGTTGCGTCGCGGCGACGTCCGGCGGCATTGGATGGCGGTCGAGAATCTCTGGCTTGCAACGCGGCACGGCCTCAAGGGAATGCATATCCGCACGCCTTCGGGGAAGCGGCGTTCGCTGGCCCAGGATCTTTCCGAACTGATTGAACGGCTGATGCCCATCGCCGAAGAGACGGGAGATGCCGCCTTCCTCAAGGCGCTGAGGCCCGGCGAGCAACCCGAGACCGGGGCGGACCGATTGCGGCGGATCTTCCGTGAGACGGGGGACTGGAAAGCGGTCACGACGGACATGACGCAACGCTGGTCAAAGGAACTTCAACCCGCCGGGGAAGCGGCATGTGCGAACTGATGGGGATGTCTTTCGATCGGGCGGTCGATGCGCGGTTTTCCATCCGCGCCTTCGGCTGCCGCGACGAAGAAAACCCGGACGGCTGGGGACTGGCCTGGTATCCCGACCGTTCTCTCGCGCTGGTGAAAGAGGCGATCACGTGGCGCTCGAGCACGTACTCGAAGTTTCTCGAGAACTATCTCGGACTCAATTCCCCCATCTACATCGCCCACGTCCGAAAAAAGACGACCGGCGGGCCGGCCACGCATTCCGACACTCATCCCTTCCGCCGCGAGTATCTGGGGCGGGACGTCTGCTTTGCCCATAACGGGACGATCGGCGATTACGCATCGCTGCACGTCGGGCGATATTGGCCTGTGGGGAACACCGATTCCGAGCGGTTGTTCTGCCATCTGCTGGACGCGATGGCGTCGCGCGGCGAGCAACTGGAAGAGCCGAAGGGGTGGGACTGGCTGGCGGACACCTTTCGCAGCATCAACCGCCGGGGCACGATGAACTGCCTGATGTCTGACGGGGTGCGGCTCTTCGCATACCGCGACCTGGCGGGATGGCAGGGACTGACGCTCCGAAAGGTTCGGTTTCAACCGCAGGAACCGCGGATCTTCGAGGATGAGATGACGGGCGTGGCCGTGGCCGGCGACACGGAGAATCGCGGGTGCGTCGTGGCCACGCGCGCGCTCAGCGAAACCGGCTGGCACGACATTCCGCCGGGCGGCCTAGTTGTTCTGCACGCGGGTCGCATCCTTCACACGAATGCTCCGCCGCAGGTCTCACGCTGAGAAACGCGGTTCCGCAAGGCACGGTCCTGCAGCATCAAACAGGCAGTCCCGTGACGGAAGGGTGTGTCAGACCTCACGAAGTTCCGAGAGGCGAACCTTCGGCTACTCCGCCGTCGCCAACCCGCCAACGCTCGGATTGAAGTCCGCACTCTGAGCGATCACGCGCCTGACCATAAACGCCCGCAGCGGCACCCCTTCGAAGAATTGAAGCGAAGGCGAAGGCGTCACCTGCAATCCGGAGGCCTGCAGCGTCGCCGCACGACTCTCGCGGCTCTGCCAGTCGACGGCCAGAAGAGTCCGGGGCGCATCCGGGGGGGCGTCGAGCGCGAGCGACAAAGCCGTTTCCCAGGAGTCGGCAAAGTGCTCGACCGCATTCGGACACGACGCCCGCACCGCCAGCCGGATCCGCAGCGGAATCCGCGAAGGATGCCCGAGCAGGATGATGTCCGTGACATTGCGGCCGGCAGGCAGTTGCCGCGTGAACGTCGCCAGTGCCTGATCGTCTTCGGTCGTCACGCGCGTCGAGCGAAGCCCGAAGGCGGCCGCCGTGCCGACGTGCGCGACGATCAGCGCCCCCAGCACGATCCGATGCCGCACATCCCGATCGCTCGCGGAGTCCAGCAGTTTCCAGATCGCGACGCCCGCACCGGCAGCCGCAATGACACCCAGCAGCCAACCTCCTTCGCGGATGATTTCAGGAACCCGCTCGGCCCAGCCGGCCGACACCAGAACGATCACTCCGGCAACAGACACGGAAACCGCCAGGGGCATCGAAATCCGCCGCGTCGCGATGTCATCAAGGCAAACCGCTCCAACGCCGGCCAGGCCGAGACTCAGCAACGCCTCCCATAATCCGATCACAAAAGGGGACGCATTCGGTTGCCCCGTCAGCGACCACCAGGCCGCCCCGCTCACCAGGATCCAGGCCAGAAGCAGCATCTGCCCTCGCCGCCGGCGCTCGTTCTGGGAGATCGCCGCGGCCAGGCTCGAACGAACGATGCCGAAGAGCGTCAGGGCGAGCATCGGGCCCAGCAGCGGCAGCACCCGAACGAAAGCAGATCCGTCGGACGATGTCGCGTCAATCGTCGTCGAGGGAAGGTCGTTCACAGTGGCTTCGGCGACTCCCAGCGGCCAGTTCGCAAGGAAGTTCGGCTCATCGCGATGCCGCAGCGTCGGCCACCACCCCCCGACGAGGACTCCAATCAACGTCAGAAGCCCGAGAGACTTCAATGCCGGCCAGCCCGCCCAGACGGCAATCGGCTTCGGTCCCGACCATTGCTTGCGGCTGAGCGACTGGCCACGCAACCCCAGCACATACAACAAGAGGATGACGAGGATCCCGGTCGCCAGAGGCCCGCCCGAGAGGATGCACGCTCCCAGCGATGCCCCTCCGCCGACGAGCTTCAGCCAGTGGCGACGCGAACCCCGCTCGATGTGCCCAAGGAATCCCCACATCGCCGTCAGTGCGAAGAACACTCCCAGAGACGACGGACCGCAGCGTCCCGCCAGCACCAGCAGGCTCCCCTGGAAGCCTCCGAGGATAGCCCCCCAGAATGCAGCTTTCTCCGAGACCGCGACACGCAAGACCTGCACAAACATGAACACGCTGGCCGCCGTCGCGGCGTACGAAACGGCGATGAGCGCCAGTGTCGTATCCGCATTCGTCAGCCGCAGCAGTGCGATCGTCAGCCAGGTTCCCAAGGGAGGCTGAGACCGCAGGGCGCCCGCCGCTCCTTCGCGAGGGGGCGAGATGATCTGGGTTTGGACCGGAACGGATTTCAGCTCGATCGCCCGCAATCCCCACAACGCATCGGCTTCCGTCTGGTTCCGCATCTGAAGCGCGGCCAGCGGCGGAAGGACGCAGATGAGCATCAGCAGCGGCGATAGGGCCGACGTACGGCGCAGCAGCGGGAACATCTCCGCGGCCGGCTTGCGAGCCATCAGGACCAGTTGTGTATCGTCGACGTCATCCATGGGAGCAAGTCAGAAGGCGCCGATGGTCGTCTTTCGCGACGAGGACGAGGAGAAATCCGAAGACTGAAAATCAAATGACTAAGGAAAGTCGAAAACTCAGAATGTCAAAAGGCATTCGATTCGATCTTTTTGACTTTGACCTTTTGACGTTTCCTTAGACATTGGAATTTCAGATTTCGATACTTTCACATCGTTGGAGCGAACGACCACTACGTGACGACCAACAATGCAGCGTCCTTCAGAGTACCCCTTTGGACGACGGAACGCCTGTCTGGCGCGGGTCGACCGCGATCGCCTGCCGCAGCGCCCGGGCCGTCGCCTTGAACGTCGCCTCGGCGATGTGATGGCTGTTGCTGCCGTAGTGCATCAGAAGGTGCAGGTTCATCTGCGCATTCGACGACACCGCCTGCCAGAACTCGCGGATGAGCTGCGAGTCGAACTCGCCGATCTTCTCGGTCGGAATCGTCACGTTCCAGACGAACCAGCTGCGCCCCGAGAGGTCGAGCGCCGACGTCACCAGCGTCTCTTCCATCGGCAGCGTCATCGACCCGTACCGCACAATTCCTTTCTTGTCCCCCACGGCCTCGGCCAGCGCCTTGCCGAGGCAGATGCCGACATCTTCGACCGTGTGATGCTGGTCGATGTGCAGATCTCCCTTCGCCTTCACCGTCAGATCGATGAGGGAGTGCTTGGCGAACAGCGTCAGCATGTGATCGAAGAAACCGACTCCCGTCTCGACGTGCGGCGTGCCAGTGCCATCGAGGTTGAGTGACAGTTCGATGGACGTCTCGGCGGTGGAGCGTTGGATTCTTGCGATGCGGGCCATGGCGAAGCGTGTTTCATGAGATCGAGTTCCACCGGCTTGCCCCGGTGGTGAAATGACTGATCGGCTACGTTACACGAGTTCGACGGTGGGCAGATAGCTGGCCAGTCATTTCACCGCCGGAACAAGAGCGGTGGGGCTCAGCAATCTTTTGCGTCGTAATTCAAACGATCTGCCGCAGTGCCGTCAGCAGACCGTTGATTTCGTCGTCCGTGCCGACCGAGATCCGCAGCCCATCGAGAAATTCGTTCGCCGCCCAGGTCACTCCGGGGAACTTCATGTAGCGAATGAGGATTTTGCGGGCATTGAGGGCTTCGTAGATCTCTTTGTGCCCGCCGTTCGGCCGCGTGCACCAGACGAAGTTCGCCTGGCTGTCGACGACGGTGAAACCGAGTTCGCGCAGGGCCGACGTCATCCGCGTCCTTGTCGCCCGGATCTTGCGGGCGTTCTCCTGCATCGTCGCCTGATCTTCCAGGGCGGCCGTTGCCCCGGCCAGCGAGAGGGTGTCGCAGTTGTAGCTGTCCTTCACCTTCTGCATCCCGCGGATCATGTCGGGATGGGCGATGGCAAAGCCGAACCGCAGGCCGGCGAGGCTGTAGCTCTTGCTGAAAGACCGAGTCACGACGATCTGACGGCCGAGTTCGCTCTTGAGAATCTCGCCGCGGTGCGGGACATCGGCGAAGTCGCCGTAGGCTTCATCGAGGACCAGGACACCCTTCGGCGGAACGAGCTTGAGGAGATCGTCCTGCGACCAGCGGTTGCCGGTTGGGGAGTTGGGGTTGGGGACGAAGACGAGCTTCGTCTGTTCGACGATTGGGCGGGCGGTCGCGTGGTTGATCGAATAGTCCGCGTTCAGCATCAGTCGACGGCACTTCGCCCCTTGAATGTCGGCGAGCGTCTCGTAGAGGATGTAGCTCGGATACGGATAGGCGACAAATTCGTGCGGGTCGACGAACGATCGCATCAGGATCGTGAGGTTTTCGTCGCTGCCGTTGGCGGGGAGAAACCAGTCGGGTTCGAGATTGAAAAGATTGGCCGCCGCCTTGCAGAAACGCTTCCCCAGCGGGTCGGGATAGATATTGAGCCGGCCGCCGGCGGCGGTGCGGATAGCCTCAACCACCGCAGGAGACGGGGGATACGGATTCTCGTTGGTGTTGAGCTTGATCCAGCCCGTGTCCTGCGGCTGTTCACCCGGCATGTAACCGGCGATGCGTTCGATGTCGGGGCGGAAGAGGGACATGCGGGGCGAGGGAGAGGTAGGGATGGAGTGACAGAGGGACGGAGCGAGATGGACGTGCCGAGGTTCGGGAGAGGTCAACGGTATTGCTGCCGCGGGGGGGTGGTCAAGGGCGGCTGTTGGTGTTGCCTTCCCGCTCTACTCCCCTCCCGCCCGCAGCCGCAAACCGCGCGGCAGCGATTCGCCGAAGATCAGTCCCTGTTCCTGCTCGTCAAGCGTTCCGCCGTCCCGAACCAGCGTCGTGAAGTGGGCCGGAGCATTGCGAGCGACGAGCCACTCGGCCACCTCGTTCCGCAGCGATTCGGAGAGGTCGCGGAAGCGATCGCCCGTCTTCCGAGCCGCCTGCATCACCGCGAGAGTCAATGTGCCGTCAGAGATGTCCAGCGGCATGATGCGGGCGAGCCACGAGCGGACGGTGTCGACCGGCAGGACTGCATTGAGCGGACCATACAGCGGCACGCGCGCGGCGACGCGTCCCAGGGCCCACAACATGGCCGGACGGACGTTCGCAATTCGCGGGTCTTCGACGACGTCGACGATCATCTTTCCCAACTCTGACCGAAGCTGGTTCGACAGGAGTTCGAACGAGCCCAGCATCCGCCAGATCTCGGCCATCTCATGCGCGCCTGCCGCACCGCCAATCACCGCAGACGCTTTCTTGCTCCCCTTCATGGTCTTGATCATCTGCCGCAGCGCTGCCATGTGAGGCGTGGCGAGCGCATTCTGGTGCCCCGCCTCAAGGCCTCCCGCAATCCGCCGCCACAGCGTCCAGAACTCGGCCCGGCATTGCGGGGCGGGATGAGCCAGCTTGCCGTTGAGCGACTTCCATGTCTCGGCGACGCGCCAGTCGTCGACGGCTAGCCCATATCCCGGCCGGAGCGAGAATCCGAGCAGGTTAAGCCACCGCGCCTCATGCTGCGGGGAACGACGACGTCCCGCCTCGTTCGCCATCAGCGCTTCCCACAGACGGCGAAGCAACGTCGGCGGCCAGTCGTCCCGGCCCGAGCCGATCGCCTCGGTCAGCCGCCGCATCAGCGACTCTGGCTTGTCTCCTTCCGCGCCGCCGCCGCCCGGTCCGAACGTCGCCTCGATGTGGCGTCGACTCGAGTCCCACACCGATTCATCAAACACACCGCCGCGCTCACCCGCTCCTTCGTGACCATCGGCGTCGGTCTGCGTCGCCGCTCGCACGTCGAACTGCAGCCGCCAAGTCCTCTTCCCCCCCACCTCCCCGCACCACAGGTCGAGCGTGCCGATCTCCGTCAGCCGGGCATGAAGATTGACCGACATCGTTCCCGTATCACCCTTCTTTCCGGTCTTGAGGACGGTGCGGATCGGCGGCAGCGCCGTCATCTGCTCCCGGTCGATTGGGACGAGAGCCCCGGGACGATCGGTGAGCCGCGTGCTCGAAACATACAGCGGGAACTCGACCGGTTCGCTGATCAGCAGGTCGAACGTCCGCTCGGTCAGGTCGACATCGTGTCCCGGTTCGACCCCGGCCGGCACGAGGCAGATCGCCGCGGGCGGGTCGCTGTCGACACCGATGTAGTAGGTCCGCGCCAGCCCCGCCGCAATCCGCACCCCTTCCCCGCGCCGTACCATGCCGTAGTAGGCGGCTCCGTGGGCCACGGCCAGGTCGAGCCGGTCGTTGCGAAGGATCTGCGGTTCCCAGCCCCCTTGTCCGAACCAGTCTCTTAACGCATCGATCAGACGCTCGCGAACGAGATGGGACTCGAACACGCCGCCGTTGAACAGCACGATGTCCGGGCGTGCGGGATCGATGGCGCTAGTCGACTTGCCACTCCCCGCAGCCGTCAGCCCTCCGATCAACTCGTCCCCCGCGTGCCGGTGAGCGGTCAGGAATGCCGCGAGATACTTCGTCATCGCCGGATCGGGGGCGTAAGGGAGCCCGAATTCCTGAAACCCGCTGCGGCGCTGCTCGGGTCGGACATCCAGCGGCACTCGCGGCAGGAATCCATCGAGAAGCACCTGCTGAACCTCTTCGCGAGTCACCTCGACCTGCAGGCTGCCGCCGATCAATCGCGACCCGCTCCCCGGAAGCGTCAGCGTCATTCGCTCGGGCGGCTTCGTGCCCAAAAGCGACTCCTTCGCGGACCGGCATGTCCGCACGAGCACGCTCCACTGTCGCGGCTCGAGCTTCCGGTCCCCCATCAATTTCTTTTCGACGTGATGGGCAAGGGCCAGATCGAAATTGTCTCCGCCAAGGATCAGGTGGTCTCCCACCGCCACGCGGTGGAACTGCACCTTGTCGTTCGAATTTCCTTCCGCTCGCCGCACCCGAATCAGCGTGAAGTCGGTCGTTCCCCCGCCGATGTCGCAGACGAGGATCTTCTGCCCCGGCGAAACGCGCTTTTCCCAGTCGTCCTTGTGATGGTCGATCCACGCATAGAACGCCGCTTGCGGTTCCTCGATAAGGACAACCCGCGGGAACCCCGCCTGCTTCGCCGCCGCGATGGTCAACTCGCGGGCCACTTCATCAAACGATGCGGGGAGCGTGAGGACGACATCCTGCTTCTCGATTGGCTCGGTGGGGAAGCGATGATTCCACGCATCGCGGATGTGGCCGAGATATCGAGCGCTCACCTCGACCGGCGAAAGGCGATCGACGTCTTCGGCCCCGTGCCAGGGAAGCAGCGCGGCGGTGCGGTCGACCCCCGCATGACACAACCAGCTCTTCGCCGAATTGATCATCCGCCCTGGAACGAGCGTTCCGTGATCGCGGGCGAAAAAGCCGACGCTGAACTTCGGCTCGGACCGGCTCCACGGGAGGCGAAGTGCTCCGCTGGGAAGCTCGCCAGGGGCCGGCTGGTAGTGAAACGACGGAAGCGTATCGCGGCTTTCCACCTGCCCCGGAGCAACGAGTTGCGGGATAGGCAACGTCCGGACACGCCACGGCGTCTCGGCCGTGTCCACGTACTCGACCGCCGAGTTGGTCGTCCCGAGGTCGATTCCGATGACGAAGCGAACAGGATTCGGCTCGGCTTCCGCAGGGGACGTCATGTCGTCTCGAAGTCTGGTGGTAGTCGGAACGAGAGGCAGTCATTGTACTTGAAATCTCGAGCGCGTCGTACGATCGGGCCACGCCGAGATCCGCCGATCAACTTCCGCCGTTGTAGATTTTTCCAGCGACTACTAAAATCCCGGCGGATTTGCGATTGGTCTGCCGTCAACCCGCTGCGCCCCATCGGGCGAGTCGAGAGTCGGGACGCAGTCCGTTCATGGGTTCCGGCACGGTCCGGATGACGCTTTTTTGGTTCGGAGCATTGCATGTCGCGCTATATCTTCACGAGCGAGTCGGTGAGCATGGGGCACCCGGACAAGGTGTCCGATCAGGTTTCTGACGCCGTCCTGGACGCCCACCTCGCCGGCGATCCCACCTCGCGCGTGGCCTGCGAAACGCTCTGCACCACCGACTTCGTCTGCCTCGCCGGTGAGATCACCTCGTCCACCAAGGTCGACTACGAGAAGGTCGCCCGCGAAGCAATCCGCCAGATCGGCTACACCAGCGACGACATCGGCTTCAACGCCAGCACCTGCGAAGTCCTCCTGAAGATCCACAGCCAGAGCCCCGACATCGCGATGGGCGTCGATCGCGACGGCGCCGGCGACCAGGGCCTCATGTTCGGCTACGCCTGCAATCAGACCCCCGAGCTGATGCCGCTGCCGATCGCCCTCTCGCACCGCCTCATCAACCGCCTCACCGAAGCCCGCCAGAAGGGGGAGGTCGACTGGCTCCGCCCCGACAGCAAGTCGCAGGTCTCGGTCGAATACGACGGCCACACGCCCATCGGAATCAGTGCGGTGGTCATCTCGACCCAGCACAGCGAAAAGGTGAGCCAGGCCGACATCGCCGCCTTCGTGAAGTCGGCCGTCATTGCCCAGTCGGTCCCCGAGCATCTCCTCACTGAACGCACGCAGTACCACATCAACCCGACCGGCCAGGTCATCGTCGGCGGCCCGCACGGCGACACCGGCCTTACCGGCCGCAAGATCATCGTCGACACCTACGGCGGCTGGGGCCGTCACGGCGGCGGGGCGTTCAGCGGCAAGGACCCGACCAAGGTCGACCGCTCGGCCGCCTACATGGCCCGCCACGTGGCGAAGAACATCGTCGCGGCCGGCCTGGCCGAAGAGTGCGAAGTGCAGCTGGCCTACGCGATCGGTGTGGCCGACCCGGTCAGCGTCCACGTCGCGACCAACGGCACGGGCCTCGTCTCGGACGACCAGATCGTCAGCCTGATCCGCGAGCACTTCAAGCTCACGCCGAAGGGGATCATCGAGTACCTCAAGCTGCGTCGCCCGGTCTACCAGAAGACGGCGAGCGGCGGGCACTTCGGCCGCAGCGACGCCGACTTCACCTGGGAAGCGACGAACCGTGCCGCCGACCTGCGTCGTGCGGCGGGCATCAACACCCCGGCCCCGGCGATCCACGGCCGCCAGTTCGCGACGAAGTGACGTCGAACAGAGAAAGGATCGGTCAAGACACTCGGAATCACGGGATCCACGAATCGCAGGGACATCAGAGCCACGAACGAGGGCAGCGAAACCTCTCTCGCGGTGTCCGATTCCGTGCTTTTGGTGTGTTCCGTGGTTCCTGCCTTTTAAGACCTGAAGTTTTGCAATTCATGCAGCGGCGCTGCGAAAAGAGAACAATCATTTCGAAAGTGAATCGCCGCGAGGCGCCCTCCTCGGCGGTGAGGTCCCTCAAGTGCTCCTCAATGAATCCGAGGTGATGGACGGCCGCGAAAATGTAGGGCGCGTGCGGGTGCTCCATGTCGATCACGGCGATCACTCGCACATGTTCCAGATCGGGCTTTGAAGCTAATCGCGCTGCGCCAGCGGAACAAACTTTCGCTTCGCGGGGCCGTTGTACCGCGAGCGCGGACGGATGAGGCGGTTGCTTTCCGACTGCTCCAGCACGTGGGCCGCCCAGCCGACGACGCGGCTGACGACGAACAGCGGCGTGAAGACTTCCGGCTCGAGTCCCATCGCGTGGTAGAGGCGGGCGCTCGGCCAGTCGAGGTTCGGCGGGAGCCCCTTTTCGGTTCGCACGATCCGCTCGATCGTGTCGGCGATCTCTTCCATCTCCATGTCGCCGGACTCTTCCGCCAGCTCGCGGCAGTAGCCCCGCAGAATAACCGCCCGCGGATCGCCGTTCTTGTAGACGCGGTGGCCGAAGCCCATGATGCGGCGCTTCTTGGCGAGGGCCTCGCGAACCCAGGCCTCGGCGTCCCCCATCTCCTGGACTTCCTTCAGCACTTCAAGAACGCGTTCGTTCGCCCCGCCATGCAGTGGTCCCTTGAGGGCACCGATGGCGGCCGTGATGGCCGAGTACATGTCGGAGCCGGTCGACGTCACCACGCGGGCGGCGAAGGTCGACGCGTTGAACTCGTGCTCGGCGTAGAGAATGAGCGAGACGTCCATCGCCCGCTCGTGCAGCAGCGACGGTTCCTTGCCCGTGAGCATCCAGAGCAGGTTGGCGGCGAAGCCGAGTTCGGGCTTCGATTCGACGGGCGGATAGCCCTGCATCATGCGGTAGCGGGCGGCGACGATCAGCGGGATCTGGGCCAGCAGCCGCGTCGCCTTGTTGAGGTCGGCGTCGCGGCCTTCTTCGTCGCATTGCGGGTCGAACTGAGCGAGGGCGCTCACGCCGGTCCGCAATACGTCCATCGAATCGACGTGGACGGGAATCTCTTCGAGCAGCGTGCGGACAGGGTCGGGAAGCTCGGCCGCTTCGGAGAGGACCGACTGGAAATCGGCCAGTGTCTCGGATGTCGGCAGTTCGCCGTGCAGGAGCAGGGAGGCGACTTCGAGGAATGTCGCGGAGCCCGCGAGTTCCGAGACCGAATACCCCCGATACCGCAGTTCGCCTTCAATCGAGGAAATCGCCGTTTCCCCGGCGATGACCCCTTCCAGTCCGGGAAAGTAGGGTTCGTTCGCCATGTCGATGGTTTCCACCAGTCGTCGAAGTCCGACCACCAGAAAATGCTGCGGCCGTGGGTTCCGTCCCATAGGTCACGCCTCCAGGGTCCATCCCGATCGTTCATCGGGCACAGTGCCCGACGAAAGGCTCGCCATCCGCCCGGAGATCCGAGCGACGTCGCCTGGTGACCTGGCCCGGCCACCGCGCTGAACAATCCCGTTCCGCGCTGTACGACAGGGACGAGTCTAGCAAAGCATGACGGGCAATTGAATCAGGAAACGTGCATTTATGGCCAGTGGGCAAGGCTCAACATCGCAAACGATCGCGTGACATTACTTCACGAGTGCGATGGGTGGCCGCGTCTGAGGCTTTGCGAAGGCCCGGTTCGCGCGGATTCCGGGCCTTCCCTTCGGTCAAACCCGGCCACCCCGCGCGGTTCATCGCTGCCGACAACTCCGCGTTACACATCCGCAATCGGCGGCGACGGTGGCGGATGAGCCTCGCGCCGCTGCCAATAGATGCGGTCGGGCGTGATGATGCGGTGCTTCACGGCGCAGGAGAGGCAGTATTTCTCATCGCCGCGCTGGACGTAGATCTCGCCGCACATCAACTGGTGGAAGAAGTCCTCGCCCGGGTTCTTGCTGAAGCAATACTCGTTGTCCCAGCCGGGCTTGATGACGGCCTTCCATCCCTCGGCGTAGGGAACGTACAGGCGACGGTCGACCGGTGCGGTGTCGCTCGCGGGGATCTGATCGTGAGACATGAGAGGCGCCGTTCCGTGTCAGAGCCTTCCGTCGCCGCTCCGCCGGGCCAGATCCCGGCGGAACGATTTTTCATCGCCTCTGTCAGACCGCTGGCGGCGTCACGCCGAGTTCGGTCGCCAGCGTGACCAGGGCCTTCCAGTTGCCGTCGTCAATTGTAACGCCTGTCTGCTTCCGCTGGGCAAGCACGCGGCGCTCCGGGTCTCCTGGCAGCGTCACTTCTTTCACGCCGTCGATCAGCGGGACCTCGCGGACGTAGGTCTCCAGATTGCCGACTTCGCACAGCAGGTGATCGACGCCCCCCATCAGCCGCGGGTCGATGATCAGGAACCACGCGCAGTTGCCGGTGGGCGCGGGCGGATTCGGGTACGAGCACTGTCCCCCCGACAGTCCCCCGCACAGCATTTCGATCATGAACGCGAGGCCGAAACCCTTGTACGCCTGGTCGCCGCCCATCGGCAGGATCGTGCCCGGAGGATTGCCGTAGAGCGTGTTGGGATCGTTCGTCGGCTTGCCTTCGGAATCGAGGATCCATCCCGACGGAACCTTCTCTCCCGCAATCTGCTTCACGCGGACTTTCCCTTCCGCCGTGGCGCTCGTTCCGAAGTCGAGAACGAACGGTCCCCCATTCGGACGCGGCACGCCGATGCACAGCGGGTTCGTTCCGAGCCGCGGACGCTTCCCGCCCACGGGGGCGACGCGCTGGGCGGCGCCGTGCGTGTTGGCGCAGATCATTGCGATCATCTGTTTCTCGGCCGCCATCTCGGCGTACTCGCCCAGGCGGCCGATGTGGGCCGACTGACGCAACGTTCCCGAGGCCACGCCCGTCACTGCGGCCTTCTCCATCAGCCGCCGGGTCAACTCACGCGAGAGGGGCTGTCCGAAACCCCAGCCGCCGTCGCACACCAGCACGCTCGGCGTTTCCTGAACGACCTTCAGCGTGGCTCCTGGATTCAGCCCCTTCGACTTCACGCGACCGACATAGAACGGAATCCGCATCACGCCGTGCGAGTCGTGCCCGCGAAGGTTCGCCTGCACCAGGCTGTCCGCCACGATGTCGGCTTCGGACGGGGTGGCCCCGCCGGCCGAGAGAAGGTTGCGGGCGAAATCGACGAGCTGCGCTTCGGTGAGGGTGGGCATGGCGGGCGGGTTCAAAGGTGGGGAATTGTCCGATGGCTGGACGGCCATCATATCGCGTGGTGCGGGCTGTGCGGAGCATGCGCAGAAAAGGATGTGTGCAGGCGTCAGCACCGGCGCGTTCCGTCTCGCCGGAACTTCACCGCCTCGCCCCCCCGCACGACTCGACCCGGACTCGTGGCCGCCCATGAGATTGAGAGTTTTCTCTCAAGCCACCGATCGAAGGCTCGCACCATTCGGACCCTTCATCAGGCTTCAAGGCTGCTGCAACCCCCCCTTCGCGCAATTTGCGACTCCAGTTAAAGTTGCAATTTTCGCAACGGTCCGGATCGACGACCCGCTCGGGAGATGCGGGACGGATGGCGGGGCGGCAGCGAACGGGACTCCCCCGCCCCGAATGACGAAGCACGAAGAACGGCCGTGCGAACGGCAGGGAAGCGGATTGAGACTGCGACGGATCGATTCGGCTCACGCACCCGCGTCCGGCGATGGATTGCCACCGACATGTACCGACACGTCAAACGTCACTCCATTTCCGTACTTTCCCTGGAACTCCATCCCATGCGTGATTCGATGGAAGACATCCGCACGCTCGACGAGCTTCGGGACTTCATTCACCAGAAGCTGTGCGAGAAGGAAAACCTTCTCCCCGACCAGTTCCGCATGAGCGAGATGCAGCTCATCAAGAGGGGACGGTCATGCGGGATGCAGTTTCTGCTGCAGGGGCCCCGCAGCGTCCGCCTGGGTGCCATCTGGGCTTCGGACCACAACGAGATCTATCTGTACGACACCCAAGGGGTTCGCTACCAGAAGGTCCGCCTGAAGTGCCGCCTGCGAATCGATGAGCAACCCGCGGAAGTCGTCGACCGCCCGGCTGCGTGAGGAACAAAAGGACCGCGGCAGCTGCGAAGATGCTGGCGAACTTCGGAAGCGAAGGGCACACTGGTAAGGCCGACGGCCTTCTCGTGACCGCGCTCCGAAGGGTTCCTCGCCATGCCGGACTTCGCCCCCGTCAAAGCGACGTTGTTGTGGCAACTGACGTTCGAAGGGGCCTGGCCCCTGGCCGTCGCGTTTCTCGGAAATCGCCGGCTGGCCGCCGCGAATGAAAAGGGAGAGATCTACGTCTGGGCGCTCCCCGACGCTCCTGACCCGGCCGCGGTAGAAGCGTTGAAGCAGAAGAAGGAGGGGGGCGAACGCCCCCGCACCGCGCCTTCACTCGCTCCCGCCCGTCGACTGGACGGTCACTCGAATGCGGTGACACGGCTGGTGTCCACTCCGGACGGGCGAACGCTGATCTCGGCGAGTCTCGATCGCACAGTCCGCGTGTGGGACGTTGATGCGCCCGCGACGGGCAACGCTGATGCGGTCCTCGACATCGATTCGCGAAAAGCGGTAGCCAAGCGCACTCGCAAGGACGACGCGCTGAACGCTCCCGGTATCTCGGTCGAAACCCAGACGGCCACGCGAGTCCTCGAAGGCCATACCGACTGGGTGCAGTCGCTGGGCATCAGCGCGGACGGGCGGCGGATCATCAGCGGAGATGCGGCGGCGAACATTATCGTGCGGGACATTGCCTCGGGGAGCGAAGTCGCACGATGGAAAGGGCGCTCCTGGAACTGGATCATCGCGGCGGCGCTGTCGCCCGATGGCGAGACGGCATTCGTCTCCGAGCATCGCTACAAGCGAGACGATTTCGACGTGCCGGTCGCGGCGCTCCGGCTGTGGAATGTCGCCGAGAAAAAAGAGACGCTCGATCTGCTTCGCGTCCAGTTCCCGAAGTACAACCCGGATGATTCCAGCTACGGCGGCAGCCAGGTGTGGCGGAAGTTCGTCGGCGCGGGGCTGGTTTCGGTCGCCATTTCACCCGACGGCAAGCTGCTGGCAGCTGCTCAGGGAGGCGAGACCGATCGCGGGGACGTCCATCTCCTGGAAGCGTCGACGGGGAAACTCGTGCGGGACGTGACCGGGCACCAGTACGGCGCGACCGACGTGCTCTTCTCGGCCGACGGGAAGTACCTGATCTCGGCCGGCCGAGACACCTGCGTGCGGATCTCGAAAGTCGAAGACGGAAAGGAAGCCCTCGTGCTGGGGACGCCGCGCGGCGGCCAGTTCAAGGACTGGCTCTCGGCGGTGGCGCTTTCGCCCGATCAGACATTGATCGCTGCTGCGGATATCGCCGGGCTGGTGCAGATCTGGCGCGTCGGTTCCTGATCGTCGTCTGAAGCTACCCGCGGCCCCCCTCGCAGCACGTCTCGACAATGCTGTGGCAGCGTTCGCAGACCGTCTTCTGACGAATCTCCATCAGCGAGCCGCCGCACACCGGACAGGCCGGCCGCGAGCACGTCAGTCGGGCGGCAGGCATGGTCGCATCTGACGGGCTTCCCTCTTCGGGGCAGCCAGAGATCCGCGTCGATTCCTCCGGAACGTTCACCATCGGTTTCCCTGATAAGACTGCAGCGTCTGCACGTTTTGAGCGCACAGCAATCCGAACAGGATGACGGGGAACATGCTTCCCCCCTCATCGCGCATCAGCAGAAAGTACGCGACGGCGATCCCCGCGACAACCACGCTGATTTGAGCCGCCAGCCGCTCGGCCGAGCCGCGGTAAAACCGGGAACAGAGCGCTTCGCAGATGCGGCCTCCATCAAGCGGAAGCACCGGAAGCAGGTTCACAAATCCCCAGAAGAGGTTGATCTGCTTGAGGAACAGAAAGGTGATGAGCACGTACCGATTGAACCCGATGCCGTTCATGAGCATCAGCTTCAGACCGACATAGACCATTCCGTAAAGGCAGAAGCCCGCCGCCGGACCGGCGATAGAAACAGAGATCGACTGCCAGGTGGTCTGTCCGCGATAAGGGTGGTAGACCGCGAGCCCGCCGAAATGATGCAGGTAGACCTGCGGCGGCCAGCCGTAGGCATAGGCCATCACGGCGTGGCCCATTTCGTGAATGAGGATCGAAACGAACAGACACGCGACCCAGATCGCCAGGAGCTCGAAGTGTCCGCCGTCGAGCAGCGATGCCCCGGAGATGACGGCGCCGAGCCAGAACGTCGGCATGACCCGCACCGGAATGCCGGCGATCGAGAAGCAGAGATCGTACGGCGTGGGACCGACGGAGCCGAACATGGAGCAATGCGGGGGCGTGAGGAGCGGGCGGGGCTGCGTCATTCGACGCACAGCATGGAAACCGGGCTACTTCCTGTCCATGGGATGGGCCTTGAAAAACTCCCAGATGCGGTTGCTGCCGCCGAGCCGGTTGCTCCAGAAATGCCGCAGCCCCTTGAACTCGACGAGTTCGACCTCGTGCCCTTCCTGCTGATAGATATCGCGGGTGGCGCGTCCTTCGCTCGGCGGAACGATGCTGTCGAGCGTCCCGTGAAGGATGAGGACGGGGTATTTGCGATCGGCATCGATGCCGGTGACGGCCAGCAGGCCCGGGCCGCCGGAATGCGGTGCGATCGCCGCGATCACTTCGCTCCGCTGCGAGGCAAGGAGGTTCGAGAAATAGGCACCGTTAGACATACCCGTCACGTAGATGCGGTTGCGATCGATGTTATAGCGCTTCTCGAGGGACTGATGGAGTTCATCGAAAAATGCGATATCGCGGTTGTTCCGCAGGAAGATTTCCCAGCGGCGCTCGAGTCCCTGGGGAAAAACAACGATGAACTTCTCTTTCTCGGCGAGTTCGGCGAAACGGCTGTAGCGGGCCATGAACTCTGCACTGTCGAGCAGAAACCCGTGAAACGCGAAGAGGAGGGGGACGGGGCGATGGAGGTCGATCGACTCGGGAACGATCAGGCGGTACGTCCGGGAGACGCCTTTGACTTTGAGCGTTTCGTTCTCCGCGATGCCTTTGTTGCCCCCCTGACCGTTGGAGGGACGTGCGGGGACTTCGGCCGTTGGCTTGGACTTCGCGCCGGGTTCCTCGGAACGGGCGAGGGGACCAGCCGCCAGCAGCCCGACGACCGCCAAAAGGGGAGCGGCAAGCCGTCGATTAAGGTTCTCGAAAAGCCCGACTTCGTGTGAATCAATCGTGTCGTATAAAGCCATGTCCCGCCCTTCCGGTGAGGTGCGCCGGCCGTGGCGCGGCTCATGAATCATAGCAGTAGAACCCGTCGACGGCATCATGCCGCTCGCCATCGAGATGTGTCGTTCAGTACAAGAGAACCATGTTCCAGTGCGCGGGCAAAGCGCGGCCTGTCACTTTGAAAAAGGGCGTGGTCGGAGTCTTTGCGCGACGACCGACAATTCTTTTCGACGACTCAACCCGTGCCACACTGCCAAGTGGCCGAGCGTCACTTCCCGGCCGGCCCGGCCGGGCGTGCCCTGTAACCCCGGGCCGGGTACGATCAATGAAGTGTACGGTTCGAGGGACTGAACCCGGCCGGGTGCCACTGGTTTCGCCCCTCGCGGGCGGGGCCGCGGCATGCGGTCGATCTGCCGAGACCGCGACTGACCAGAGGCGGGAAACGCCCCGATATCGCCCCGGTGCGCTCCATGCTGACGTTTTTCGCCGCCGGTTTCGCCGTTGCCACGCTGCTCGCGGCCACCGGTCCGATTCTCATCCACCTGTTCAACCGCCGCCGCTACCGCACGGTCGAGTGGGCGGCCATGGACTTCCTGCGCGAGGCGCTCCGCCGCAATCGCAAAGTCCTCCAGATCCGTGACCTGCTGATTCTCGCGCTCCGGGTTCTGTGCGTGCTGGGCTTCGGCTTCGCCCTGGCGCGGCCTTTCCTCACCTCGGGAAATGCTTCGCTCTGGCCCCTGTTCGCAACCGCGTTCGCCTTGCTGTTGGGGCTGGGGGCGGCCGTCGCCGGCATCTGGGCGAAGGACAAGAACACGCGGCTCGGAGCGGGAATCGTCTGTGCGGTGGCGACGCTCCTGGGAGTCTTCGGCGGGTACAAGGTCTTCCGGGCGGGGGCCGACGCCGCTACGACCGCCTCGGCGACGAATCGGGCTCCCGTGCATGCGGTGCTGCTGATCGACAACAGCCTCAGCATGGGGACGCAGGCCCTCAACGGGACTCTGCTCGACCAGGCGAAGATCAAAGCGGAAGAATTCATCGACCAACTCCCCGCCGAGAGCCGCGTGTCGGTCATTCCGTTGTGCGGGTCCGAGGCGGTGTTCACGCTCGACGGTTACCGCAATCGTGAGGATGCCCTCGACGCTCTGAAGAGAATCGACGTCGTCGCGATGGGGGCTTCGGCGGCGAGCGCATCTCGGGCCATCGAGATCGCGTCACAGGCATGCTTGAAAGTCCCGGAGCTGTCGGCCAAACGCGTCGTCCTGCTGAGCGACCAGCAGGCGATCAACTGGCCGTCCGGCGGGATGCAGCAGGCCCTCGCGACGATTCCCGAGCTTCAGGTCGTGCAGATCGCTCCCGACGCTCCGGCGGAGAATCTGGCGGTGACCGAGTTCCGCGTGCGGGACGGCATCGCCGACGTGGAAACTCCGGCGAGCTTCCTGGCCACGATCGAATACCGCGGCCGCGAGCCGCTGGCGAGCGTGCTGGTGACGCTGACGGTGGACGGGGCGGTCGTCGCCAGCCAGACGGTCGAGATGCAGCCCGACCAGTCGCGGCAGGTCGAATTCAAGCATCAGTTTGACGTCTCGGTCGATCCCGGCCGGCCGGTTTTCGTGCCGGCCACGGTCTCAGTCGCCAGTGATGCAGTGGCGGGGGACATGCTCGCCCTCGACAACCAGCGGCATCTGGCGGTGCCCGTCGTCGCCGGCATCCCGATCGTCTTCATCGACCAGTACGGAGAAGACGAGGACCCCGACAAGAGCCGCCTGGGGGACACTTACGCGCTGCGTCGCTGGCTCGCGCCGCGGCAAAGTCGCGACGACACGCGGCGGCAGCTCATCACGGTCCGCCACACGACAATCGAGAAGCTCGACCAGCCGATGCTGGAAGATGCCCGGTACGTCGTCATTGCCGGAGTCTCGAACCCGTCCGGCAAAACCGAACTCTTGCGGCAGTTCGTGCTTCAAGGAGGACGCCTGTTGATCGCGGCCGGCGGACAGTTCGACCCCATCGCCTGGACCGAGCAGGCGTGGCTCGATGGGGGCGGCATCCTTCCCGCTCCGCTCAAGCCGACTCCCGTCGGTGAAACCCCCGAGGAAGCATCCCGTAAGCAATCACTCGATCCCTTCTTCCTCGAGTTCGCATCGCTCCAGCACGATTACTTTCTGATCGAAGGAGAGTCGACCGCTTCGCTCAAGGACTTTTACAGCGGTCTCTATTTCCTGAAGGCGATCGAGGCTGACCTGACCCCCGAGGTGATGACGAAGCTGTCCGAGACCGAAACGAATCGTCTCAAAGCCGACCGGGCGTTTCTCGCCGAAGCCAACGCCCGTGCGGAGAAATGGACGACGCTCGAGAAGGACGGACGGTTCAGCCCCGCCGAGCAGGCGCAGCGCGACCAGGACGAAGAGCATCGCCGCACGATCTCTCCCGACTGGCTTCTCTGGCGCCGCGACCGGACGCACGAGACCGAAGCCGAGCCGATCTCCGAGCTGGTCGAAGCGACGAAGCCGCGGGTCCTGGGCCGCATGACTCGTAACGACATCCCGTTCCTGGTCGAGCGCACGCTCGGCGACGGCAAAGTCCTGTTCGTCGCGACGTCGATCTTCTCGCGCGGCCTCAACTCGGACTGGAACAATCTCACGAAGGACATCCCCGTCCTCCTTTTCGACCGCATCGTCCGCCGTCCGCTGGAAGAAACGCTACCGCCACGGAACTTCGATTCGGGCGAGCGGATCGTCCTGCCGGTCGAACGGAGCGAGCAGTTGCAGTATTCGCTCGTGCGACCATCGAAGCAGTCCCGTCGCGACTCCTCGGCCGACACAAGAAATGCATCCGGAGGAGAAGGGGGCGATGTCGCGAATATTCCAGACGCGATTCCCGTCCGCGAGGAACTCCTGCCGGTCGATGCCCTCGGGCCGGAGACATTCGGCGTCGCCGTCCGCAACGCCACCCGCGCCGGCCACTACACAATCACTGCCCGCCGCATCGCCGAGGGTGCGGGAACGATTCAGCCCGTCTCGATCACAACGGGCAGCCCGGGGCAGCAGGCGGGCGAGAAGCAGCGGGAAATCGTGCTGGCGGTCAACGGGCCGGCCGACGAATCCGATTTGCGGACGATCGACGCCCACGCCCTCAAGGAACGTCTGGGCGAAGCCAACTACCGCTGGATCGAGCGGGACGAGCCGATCGCCCTGGAAGGCGCTCAGATCCGCGGTCGCGACCTCTGGAAGTGGCTTGCCGCTTTCGCTCTGATGGGACTGCTGCTCGAAATGGTCGTTCTCTCCTGGCCGCAATGGATGCTCCGCCTCCGCGGCGAGGGGGTGGCCTCATGAGCTTCCTCTCCCGTCTCGCTTCTCTGCTCGGTTACCCCGACGGCCGATTCTCGTTCGGCGCCTCGTGGGCTCACCAGGGCCCCGCGTGGGTTCTGTTCGGCATCGTCGCGCTGTGCGCCTTTACGGTGCTCTACTACCTGCGGTGGCAGCCGCGCGGCACGCGTCCGGTCCGCATCACGCTGGCCGTCTGCCGGTCGATTGTCCTGGCGATGATCCTGCTGATGCTCGCCGAGCCGATCGTCGAACGGACGATCGTGCGTCACCCAAAGCCGCTCCTGTGGGTGCTCTTCGACGGCTCCGAAAGCATGGCGATCGAGGACGAGTTCTCCGACGTCCAGCGGCAGGAACTCGATGAAGCAGTCGATATGAAGGGGTTCCTGGCGGCTCAGGCCGCTTCTACCGAAGCAGCCAAACCGTCGAACACGCCAGCCACTGCACCGAAGGAAAAAGGAGCCAAGCCGACGCGGACCGAGTACATCCGGGCGCTCATCGAAAAGTCGGACAACAACCTGCTCAAGAAGCTCGGCGAGAAGTACCGCCTGCAGGCCTACGTCTTCGACCGTCCCGACGGTGTGCGGTCGGTCAAGCTCTCCGAGGAATCGGCCGGCAATCAGACGAAGTCGCTTTCGGAAGCAGTCAAGTCGGCTGTCGAAACGAAGTCACTGGCTGAGGCGGACGCCCCCGAGCCGATCGATCCAAAACTGATCAGCCAGCAGATCACGGCTGAGGGGACCGTCACCGCACTCGGTGCGGCCCTGGACGACCTCGCGCTGCGTCACGCGACCGGCAACCTTTCCGGGGTTCTCGTCGTCAGCGACTTCGAGCAGAATTCCGGTCCCGCTCCGATGGCCGCCGCCCGCCGCCTCGGCGTCCCGGTCTCAACGCTCGGCATCGGCCCGAAGTCCGCCGCCGACCTGGCGGTCGAAGTCCAGACGACACTCAAGATGAAAAAGTCCGAGCAGTCGAGCGTCTCGGTCACGCTTCGCCAGCACGAGCTCGACGGGAAGCAGGCTCACGTCAAAGTCACTGCTCGCCCGATTGAAGGAATGGCGGACGCGTCGCAGACGATCCTCATCGGCGAGCGCACGGTCGCCCTCGACACGGCCCTGCAATCGATGGAGTTCCCGTTCACGCCCGAAGAGACCGGCCGCTTCGCCATCACCGTCGAGACCGACAAGCTTGAAGGGGAGATCGTCGACCAGAACAACCGCGCCGAGCGCGAAGTCACCATCATCGATGATTTCATGCGGCTGCTGTATGTCGAGTACGAGCCGACGTGGGAATGGCGGTTCGTGAAGGAAGTCTTCCACCGCGACAAGCTCGTCGGGATGCGGGGCTTCCGCACGTTTTTGTCATCGTCCGACCCCAACGTTCGCCGCACCAACGAGCTGTTCGTCCAGAGCCTCACGCCGCCGCGGAGCGAGTTCTTCCAGTACGACGTCATCTTCCTCGGGGACATGCCGGCCGGCAGCGGGGCCGAAATGCCGGGGACCGCGTTCCGTCTCAGCAACCGTTTCTGCGAAATGGCCAAGGAATTCGTCAGCCAGTTCGGCGGCGGGCTGGTGGTCATTGCGGGACCGCGGTTCGGACCGGGGCAGCTGGCGGGCACCCCGCTCGCGGACATGCTGCCGGTCATCGTCGACCCCGACTCGCGGGTCCGCGACGAGCGCGAGTTCACGCTGAAGCTCACGCCGATGGCGTCGCAGTACGACTTCATGCGGCTGGGAATGAACGATGCCGAGAATGAGAAGGCCTGGGGCAACCTCGGCCGGCTCTCATGGTACCAGCGGGTGAAGCGGATCGAACCGAGCGCGACGACCGTGCTGGCCCAGCACCCCGATGACAAGTGCGACGACGGCCGCACCCCGCAACCGCTCATCGCCATCCGCAAGTACGGCCGCGGCGAAGTGGTCTACATCGCCTTCGACGAAATGTGGCGGCTGCGCCGCAAATACGGCGAGCAGTATTACCGGCAGTTCTGGGGCCAGATGATCCACCGCCTCGGCCTCAGCCACGCTCTCGGCAGCCAGAAGCGGTTCGTCGTCAACACCGACCGCCAGCAGTACCAGTCGGATGACAAGGTGCTGGTCACTGTCGAGGCCTACAACGAGGACTTCGAGCCCCTCTCCGAGGAAGACGTCCCCGAGAAGCGGCTGCATGCCGAGTTGATCCGCCCTGGCAAGTCGAGCGACAGGCAGGTCGACTCGGCCGCGCTCAGCATCTCGCAGGTTCGTCCCGGCGTATTCGAGGCCCGCGTCCCGGTGTTTGAGGGGGGCGAGTACCGGCTCCGCGTGACCGACCCGGTTTCAAAGGAGCCGGCCGAGGTCCACTTCAACGTGGCGAGCGTCTCAGTCGAGCGCCGCAGCGCCGTCCGCAATGCGGCGCTCCAGGAAAACCTCGCCGCCGAGTCGAAGGGCCGCAGCTACGAGCTGACCAACGTCCAGAACATCCTCACCGACTTCGACCCGAAGCCGAAGCCCGAGACCACGGTGGAAATCGAACCGCTGTGGAACTCCTGGCTGTGGTTTGGCCTGGTCGTCGGGCTGCTGATGTTCGAGTGGCTGGTCAGGAAGCTTGCGCGGCTGACGTAGACCCTGTTCACGTTCGACAGGTGCGACGGCGGATCGACCGCGAAGTCCGGTTGGGTCTTTCTCTGCGCTCTGGCATGTCTTCAACATCACCACGGTTGATGACCGGCGACGCTGTCAGATTATTCTACATGAAATTGGATTTCGAAGCAGCGAGCTCGTATGGATCGCATATCGGTTCCGCATTCACGGAAAGGGTGACATGGATGACGATGAGGACGATATCCACCCCCCAAACGATTGGATGAATCTGGAAGACTGGGATCGCTATTGGACCCGAGTCCTGGCGGACGACTTCTGGCGCGCCGCCAATATGGAGAGCTGGGATTTCGACCGGACCGGTCTGGCGTATCTGCAAGCGACGGCCGATCGACCGAAGCATCGCATCCTGTTTGCTGGAAACGGCATCTCCCCCGAACCGTTCGGATTCTCACACAAGGGATGTGAGGTGACTGTCCTCGATGTCTCGTCGGTGGCGTGTCGGTTCGTCGAATCGTTGGAAGTGTCGGCCGATCTGCTGGCGCCGATGTTTCCGGAATTTCATGAAAACCGTAGTCCGGGAGGATTGATCACGCGAAGACTCAACCGCGAATCGAGTCGCACGCGGGTCGAACAGGAGCATCGGTCCGGTGGTTCGGTGAAGATCGTGAACGCCGATCTCTTCCATTGGGAACCCGCCGGCCCCTTCGATGCCATCTTCTCGCGACGAGCCTATCAAGGCTTCGAATGGCCGGAACAAGAAGAAATCGCGCGACGATTCTATCGATGGCTCTGTCCCGGAGGCATCGCGTTCATCGAGATGCTGAATATCCGGACTCGCCTGATGCGAGACGTGAACGAAGCCCCCTTCAGTCTGTTCGGCTTTCGCGAGATCGGCTGGTGGAGCGAAGCGAACGACGTTGATCGTCACGTGTTGTTCTGGCACGGAAGCGGATGAGCGGTTCGACCGGCTGACATAGAAATCCTTGCGACGGCGCGGTTCCTCGCAACGTATGGAACTCACAAGTTCTGACTCAAGCTGGCAGAATTCGGCGCGAGGAACGGCAACCGATGTCAACAACCCGTCGCACACGTGTCGCGGCCTACGGCCTGCTGACCGATGGGGATCAGATTCTCCTCTGCCGGCTCGCGAAGCGGCTTCCCGGACATCGTGAAGCGCGATGGACGCTTCCGGGCGGCGGGATCGACTTTGGGGAACCTCCCGAGGCGGCGATGATTCGCGAGGTTCAGGAAGAGACCGGCCTTCTCGTCGAAGCCACCCTGCTGGCAGGCATCGACTCGATCGTGGCGGACGCGGGCGGCGTTCCGTGTCACAACATCCGCATCATGTACCGCGCCCGGATTGTCAGCGGTTCCCTGCGGAACGAAATCCATGGCAGCACCGATTTGTGTCAATGGTGGCACAAGGATCAGTGTCCCGAACTGGTCGACGTGGCGCAAGCTGGACTGCGACTTGCCTTTTCGTGACGGCCCCAAGGCGTTCTCGCGTCGCCCGCCGCACGCCCTGTGAAAAAGAATTCACGGCCTGTCACAAATCGCCTCTGTCGTTCGTCCTTGCTGGCGAAGACCCGGGCACGGTGGAAAACCGGGTTCGACACACTCTGGGGAGAATGATCATGGTCCGGTCACTGGCGATTGCTGCGGGATTCTGCCTGGGAGCTGCGGCGCTGTTTGCCGCACATCACGATCACAAGGGAGAGTCGGTCCGGCCGATTGCGGCCCGCGACATCTCCGAGAAGGTCGACGGGAAAGAGACGAAGGCCACCACGGTTGAGGTGACGTTCGAGCCCGGCCAGACGGGCGAACCCCACCGCCATCCCGGCCCAGCGTTCGGCTACGTGCTGGAAGGGGAATATGAGTGGGGCATCGACGACCAGCCGTCGAAGGTGCTGAAAGCCGGGGAGACGTTCTACGAGCCCGCCGGCTGCCTGCATCGCGTCTCGAAGAATGCCGGCAAGGGCAAGACCCGCGTCCTGGCATGGGTGCTCCATCCGCGGGACGCGAAGAGCATTGTCATTCCCGAGCCGAAGAAGTAACACAGCGTTGCATCGACCGTTCGTGTGGGGCGGCGCCGGCCGCCACCACGGCGACAGGAGGCAACCATGTTCGGCGACGTCAACGAGTTCCGGCCGCGGATGATGTCGGTCGCATATCGCATGCTGGGGAGCGTCGCCGACGCCGAAGATGCGGTGCAGGACGCCTTCGTGCGGTATCAGACGGCAGCCGACATCAGCTCGCCCGAGGGGTTCCTCATCCGCACGACGACCCGGCTTTGCATCGATCGGTTGCGGGCCCGCCGCCGGCAGGCGTATGTCGGCCCCTGGGTTCCCGAGCCGGTCGACACGACCGACCGCGAATCGCCGCTGGCCGAGTCGCTCACGCAGGCGTTCCTGCTTCTGCTCGAACGCCTCTCGCCCGACGAACGGGCGGCCTTCCTGCTCCGCACCGTCTTCGACTACGAGTACGCCCAGGTGGCGGATGTCGTGGGGAAGTCGGAGTCGACCGTGAGGCAACTCGTCAGTCGCGCTCGGCGAAAGCTGGGGCTCGATGGTGAGCGGCGTTTTGCGGTGACGACGGACCAGGCGGACGGATTGGCCGAGCGGTTCGTCGAGGCGTGCCGAAGCGGCGACCTGGAAGCGATCGAAGCGATGCTGTCCGAAGAGATCGAAATCCATTCGGACGGCGGCGGCAAGGTCTCAGCCGCACGGCACGTGATCGCCGGAAAGGAACGGGCGGCCCGCTTCCTCGCGGGGGTGTTCCGCAAGTTTCTGAACTCCTACGACCTGATGCCGATCCGGGTGAACGGCGCGCCCGGCGTGGCATTCTTCCACGAGGGACGGGTGATCGACGTCATGTCGCTGAGCCTCGGGGACCAGGTGCAGACCGTCTGCATGACGTTGAATCCGGACAAGCTTGCCCGCTGGTCCGACGCTAACGTCGACTGATCGCGACACGTGTCGCGACGGTTGCAATCAGTGCGCTCGATCTTGCGCGGCGTCCGCGGACGGCGCCGGAGTCGAATTTGCACAGAACGCGGCGTCGCCGCGTGGCTGCGCGTCGTTACGCAACAGGCACGAAATCTCACGAGCCGCTTGCTGGATTTCTCACATCGCGAACGCGAAGCATTTCCTGATTCCATGAGAGATAAGGAGTCGAGCCATGAAGATCGTGATCATCGGCGGGACGGGATTGATCGGGAGTAAGCTGGTCAGGAATCTGAAGGAGCGCGGACACGACGCGGTGGCCGCGTCCCCGCGATCGGGTGTGAATGCCGTCACTGGAGAGGGGTTGGCGAACGCGCTCGCGGGTGCGCAAGTGGTTGTCGACGTCTCGAACTCGCCGTCGTTCGACGATCGAGCGGTCCTCGAGTTCTTCGAACGTTCGACCGGCAACCTGATGGCGGCCGAAAAGAAAGCCGGCGTGAAGCACCATGTGATCCTGTCGATCGTCGGCGCCGACCGGATGCGCGACAGCGGCTACATGCGGGCGAAGGTGGCTCAGGAGTCTCTTGTGCGAAGCAGCGGAGTGCCTTTCAGCATTGTCCGCGCCACGCAGTTCTATGAGTTTCTCGGTGCAGTCGCCGAAGCCGGCGCGGCGGACGGAATGGTTCGCGTCCCGACCGCTCCCATGCAGCCGATCGCGGCCGAGGACGTCGCCGCGTCGCTGACCGACGTCGCTGTCGGCTCGCCCATTCAGGGAATTCTCGATATTGCGGGGCCCGAGAAGTTGCCCATCGCCGAGTTGGCCCGGCAGTTGTTCCAGGCGCGGGGCGACTCTCGCAAGGTCGTCGACGTGGACGGCATGCCCTACTTCGGACAGAAGGTCGATGACGGTTCGCTCTGCCCGTTCGGGCCGGCCCGGATCGGAGCCGTTCGTTTCGAGAACTGGTTGACAACGAACTCAACGAAGGGATGACGGGCAGCTGTTGGCGGGAAGGAGAGGATCGCATAGGCTTCGTGGCGACCCATTCCGCTTCGAGGGATTGGACGTCTGCCGCTCCGATTCAAATGACGGACCTCGCCACTACCGACAAACGACACCGCATGAGCGCCCCTCTCCATCCCGCCGCCATCCTCGACACGGCCTTCGGATTCTGGCGGTCCAAGGTCCTGCTGACCGCCGTCGAGATGGGCGTCTTCACGGCCCTTCACGACGGCCGAATGACGGGCATCGAACTGGGGGCGAGGCTCGGACTGCATCCGCGAGCGATCGCCGATTTCTTCGACTCCCTGGTGGCGATGCGGTTCCTGAACCGTGACGGCGACGGGCCCGACGCCCGCTACTTCAACACGCCCGAAGGGGCGCTGTTTCTCGACGAGGCGAGCCCGCGGTACATCGGCGGAATCCTCGTGATGCTCAACGCCCGGCTGTTCCGCTTCTGGAACGATCTTCCTGAGGCGCTCCGCACCGGCCGCGCCCAGAACGAGTCGAAATACGGCCAGAAGGGGGTCTTCGAGGAGCTTTACTCCGATCCGCCGCGGCTGGAGCAGTTCATGGGAGCCATGACGGGACTGTCGCGCCTCAACTTCGAAGCGTTCGCCGAACGGTTCGATTTCTCGAAATTCCGGACGCTCTGCGACGTCGGCGGAGCGACAGGATTGCTCAGCATCGAGTGCACCCGGCGGCATCCTCACCTTCGCTGCGTCAGCTTCGACCTGCCGGAAGTCGAGCCGATCGCCCGCAAGCACATCGCGGCGGCGGGACTGTCAGACCGCATCTCGACGGCTGGCGGCGACTTCTTCAAGGACCCGCTCCCCAGGGCCGACCTGATCACCATGGGGATGATCCTGCACGACTGGAATCTCGAGAAGAAGATGCACCTGATCCGTGCAGCCTACGACGCCCTGCCGCCGGGCGGCGCCTTCGTCGCTATTGAATCCCTGATTGATGATGCCCGCCGCAAGAACGTTCAAGGCCTGATGATGTCGCTGAACATGCTCATCGAGTTCGGCGACGCCTTCGACTACACCGGCGCCGACTTCCGGAAATGGTGCGGGGAGGTCGGCTTCACGCGGTTCGAGATCATCCCGCTGGCAGGGCCGTCGAGCGCGGCGGTGGCATACAAGTAGGACGATCGAGGATCCGGCTTCGGTCGAGCGCACACGGCGCGGACGGCGGCCCGGCGGGAGCCCCCGCTGCGACGATCGGGTGACCGGGTGTCCGGGTGTTTCCCCACTCTCCCACTCTGTCCAACCGCCCCGGCATTGTGTACCCTGACGTGCTGCGCTCGCGCGAGCGCACACGCCGGAACGGCGGGGCTCATCGGGGCTTCGTGGACGTTCCGACCTCATTTCAAGGCCACGGGTTACGGCGGAGCCGTGTATGTCGTTGTCGGAGCTTCTGGAAAACCGTTTCCGGGGTGACATCCGGTTCCGCGGGGTCGCGTACCTCAAGGCGGAACGGGTTTCCCTCTCCCGCATCTCGGCCGACCATGTGTTCGGGCTGGTGCGGGACGGAGTCGAGTACCAGACGCATCTCAGCCGGGAAGAAGGCACGTTGCGGATGTTCTGCAACTGCAATACCGGCACCAACCCGGAAGCGTCCTGCAAGCACCTCTGGGCGACGATTCTGGCGGTCGATGAAGCGGGGATTCTGACCGCCACGCCGACGCCGAGCTTTATCCCTCCGTTCTCGGCCGAGCCCGAGATCCCTCCCCTGTCGGACGACTGGGACGACGACGACACGCTGCTGGGAGACGTTTACCGCCCTACCCCCGCACAGCTTCAGGCCCGGGCCGCCGCCACCGGGACCGCCGCGCCGGTTGCCCCCGCCCCGGAGCGGGTGCAGATCGTCCTGAAGCCGTGGGAGGCCGAGCTGAAGTCGCTCCGGTCGGAGATCCGCACCGCCGAGCCCGTCACGCCGACGGCCGGCCGCGACCGCGAAATCTTCTACGAGATCGACATCGAGCAGAGCAAAGGGGTCGGTCAGCTGGTGCTGGAGACGTCGCAGCGGCAGCGCCGGGCGAACGGCCAGTGGGGAAAGCTGAAGCCGCTCAAGCTGCGGGCGGGACAGTTTGATGACGTCGACCATGCGGACGACTGCACGATCCTCGCCTACCTGCAGGGGGGCTCGCCCGAGCGCACCAACTGGTACGCCCAGCAGGCCGAGACGCAGGCCGCCGTCAGTCGCTACCGCCTTCCGACGGAACTCTGCCAGCTCATCCTTCCGCTGATGTGCGCGACGGGCCGCGTCCGCTATCAGGGGACCGAAGAGAAGGGGCAGCCGCCGCTCGAATGGGACGCGGGAGAGCCGTGGGAGCTGACGATGAAGCTCTCGCGCGAGGGGACCGGCAAGAAAGCGACGGGCGATTGGAAGCTCGACGGTTCGCTGCGCCGCGGGACCGAGACGCTGGCCATCTCCGACACCGAATTGCTCATTCCGGGCGGACTCGTCCTGACGAAGACGCACATCGCCCGGCTGAACGACTTCGCCGCCTTCCCGTGGGTTCCGATCCTCACCAAGCCGGAAGGGCTGAAGATCGCGGACGGCGACCAGGAGCAGTTCGTCGACCAGCTGCTCGATATGCCGGCGCTCCCGCGTCTCGAACTGCCGGAAGAGCTCAAGCTCGAAGAGATCAGCGTCGCTCCGATCCCGCACCTCACCGTCCGCTCGCCGAAGTCCGAGCGGTGGCACATGGAGCGATTGCTGGGCGAAGTGAGCTTCGAATACGCCGACACGATCGTTCCCGGCGGCGGCTCGCAATGGGCGATCGTCCAGCGCGACCAGGGACGGTGCCTCGTGCGCGACCGCGCGGCCGAAGATAAGGCTTGGGCCCTGCTCCAGGAACATGGTTTCCGCCGGCTCATCGATCAACGCCGCACCGGCAAGGACGTCGAGATCGCCGCCCGCGACCTCGGACCCGCAGTGCGGTTCCTGGTGTCGCAAGGCTGGATGATCCGGGCGGACGGCAAGTCTGTCCGTCAGCCGGGCGAGATCAACTTCCGTATCAAGTCGAATATCGACTGGTTCGAACTGCATGCGGACGTCGACTTCGAAGGCCGCACCGTCTCGTTCCCCGAACTCCTCTCGGCCCTCGCACGCGGCGACAGCACTGTCCGCCTCGACGACGGCTCGCTCGGCATCATCCCCGAGGACTGGCTGAAGAAATACGGGTTACTGGCGGGCATCGGCTCGGCGGAAGGAGACCACGTCAAGTTCGCCGCCCATCAGGTGGCGCTGCTGGACGCGCTGCTCGCCGCACAGCCGTCCGTCGACATGGACGCGAAGTTCGCCGAGTTTCGCGACCAGTTCAAGAGCTTCTCGGGCATCGTCCCCGCCAGCGAACCGACCGGCTTCAAGGGAGAGCTGCGCGGTTACCAGCGGGAAGGGCTCGGCTGGCTCGAGTTCCTGCAGAAGTTTCAGTTCGGCGGCTGCCTGGCCGACGACATGGGTCTCGGTAAGACGGTCCAGCTCCTCGCGCTGCTGCTCGAACGAAAGCGGCTGGCGACGAAGAAGCTTCCGTCGCTCGTCGTCGTTCCCAAGTCGCTGCTGTTCAACTGGCGGCAGGAATGTGAACGCTTCACGCCGTCGTTGAAGGTGCTGGAATACACCGGTCTCGACCGCGCCCAGCACGTCGAAGACTTCCCGAAGTATGACCTGATTTTGACGACCTACGGCACGTTGCGGCGCGACGTGGTGCAGCTCAAGGACACGGCCTTCGACTACGTCGTGCTTGACGAGGCCCAGACCATTAAGAACTCGGGCTCGCAGGTGGCGAAGGCCGCCCGGCTGCTGCAATCGAACCACCGCGTGGCCCTCAGCGGTACGCCGATCGAGAACCATCTGGGCGACCTCTGGTCGATCTTCGAGTTCCTCAACCCCGGCATGCTGGGACGCAGCTCGATCTTCAAGTCGTACGCCACCGACGCCCAGGACGACCAGACGCGACGGCTCCTCTCGCAGGGGCTGCGGCCCTTCATCCTTCGCCGCACCAAGAAGCAGGTGGCGGCCGAACTCCCCGACAAGTTCGAGCAGACGATCGTCTGCGACATGGGGACCGAGCAGCGTCGGCTGTACGAAGAGCTTCGCGACCACTATCGCGATTCGCTCCTCGGCCTCGTCCGCGAGCAGGGAATGGCGAAATCGAAGATGCACGTGCTCGAAGCCCTGCTGCGGCTCCGGCAGGCCTCGTGCCATCCCGCCCTGCTCGACCGCGGGCAGGCGGAAGATTCGTCGGCCAAGCTCGACGTCCTCATTCCCTACATCGAGGAACTTCTTGACGAAGGGCATAAGGCCCTCGTCTTCTCGCAGTTCACCAGCATGCTGGCGATCGTTCGCGAGCATCTCGACAAGAAGGGAATCGTCTACGAGTACCTCGACGGCCAGACGCGCGATCGCGAAGCACGCGTCAACCGCTTCCAGTCCGATCCAGATTGCGGGCTGTTCCTCATCAGCCTGAAGGCGGGCGGTTTGGGTCTCAACCTGACGGCCGCCGACTACGTCTTCATCCTCGACCCCTGGTGGAACCCGGCCGTCGAAACGCAGGCCATCGACCGGGCCCACCGCGTCGGCCAGAACCGCCAGGTCTTCGCCTACCGCATCATCTGCCGCGACACGGTCGAAGAGAAAATCGCCGAACTCCAGAGCCGCAAACGCGACCTGGCCGAGGCCATTCTCGAGGCGGACGGAACGCTGCTGCGGAACCTATCTTCGGAAGACCTCGAACTGCTGCTGTCGTGAGCCATCGACTTCGGGCGTCGGCTGGATTAGCGACGAAGGGAATCCATCAGGATGCCAGCAACTCGCGAATACCGGGAAACTTTCGACGACGGCCCCGGCGGCTGGTTTGGCTTTGTGAATAATGCGGTCGGTGCGAAACCGCTTGAGATCCGCGAAAGCTGCGCGATTTCGCGCAGTCCGTGGTGGATCGACTACAACCACGCCCCGCCCGGCCTCGGCTACCTGCATCTTCTCTACATGCTGCTGACCAGCGGCAAAGCGGGCGAACATCATCGCGAAGTGGCGGGGGTGAACCGCTTCATTGCTGGGAACTTCGGGGTGGATTTCACCAACGCCCGCGTGACATTGCGGCTCAAGGGGGAACTCGAAGCCCGCGGAGGGCAGCTGTCGCTGCTGGTCCAGGGATTTCACGACGGATTCTGCACCGGCTGGATTCTGACCGGACAACCGTTTGAGGTCACGCCGGAATGGTCCGAGCAGACGGTCGTCTGCACACCGGATGCCTCGCAGTGGTCGTGCCTTGGCAGTCGACACGATCGAGTCGATTATTATGCCAGCACGCCCCTCGACCGTGTCCTCAAGGACGTCAACGCCGATATTCTCCTGGTGTTGCATCCGCTCGACGTCGTCCCGATGGGGCCACTCGATGGAGATCCGCATCGGCTTCGGCCCGAGCGTGACTACCCCGTGTGGCGCAGCCGCCTGCCGGAAGGGTACGTGATGCTCGATGAAGTCCGCATCGAGTTTCCCGGAGACCGTCCTGCAAGCTAATGAAAAGTTCCGAAGACACATGGTGGAGAAACGAATCGTTGTGGCAGACTTCCGCGGCATGTTAGGCTGAGTTGTGGTCCGTCGAGCTCGCCTCGCCAAGTTCACCGTCCGGCTCTCCAGGGGAAATCTGGTGCTTCACCGTCGCGACGCGATGCTTCACATGGGGTCGGCCGCTTGTGGCGCGCTGGCGCTGCCGCGACTGCTCGCGGCCGAGCAGGCCACACCTTCGACTCGATCCAACAAGTCCTGCATCTTCCTCTTCATGTGGGGAGGTCAGCCGCAGCAGGACATGTGGGATCTGAAGCCCGCGGCGCCGCTGGGCGTCCGCAGCCCCTACCAGCCCATCGACACCAACGTCCCCGGAATCCAGCGGGGCGAGCCGCTGGCCCAGACGGCGCGGCACGCCGACAAGCTCGCGATCATCCGCAC
>JADZEF010000394.1 GCA_020850695.1 Planctomycetaceae bacterium
TCCTGCCAGTGGTCGGGATTTCGGCGCCTGCGATTTGACCGAACGGTTTTCCTCATAGGCCTTGAACCCGTGGGAAGCGGCGCCCGGGCGGTGTGAGGTGTGGAGAGGCCTCAAGTAGACAATGTCACGTGGGAAAAACAGATCGAGGGTCCAATCGATCGCCACCCGCAATTTGCGTTCGAAGCCAGGCAGTTTCATCAAGTAGATTGTCCGCCAGAGCCACCAGGCGAAGAAGCCGGAAAACTTGAAACCGAGAATCTCCGCCACCGCACTGCGCCGGCCCAGGCCGGCGAGAACTCCGAGCGCCTTGAACTTCAACGGTTCCGGTTCTCGGCCTTCCAGGCCCGCGGCGATGTTGTGAGCCAGACGCTTCCCCTGCCTGAGTGCGTGTTGAGCGGTGGGCGGACAAAGACCGCCCGTGACCACATCGGGAATCGCCGCGCTATCACCCACCGCCCACACTCCTGGATGACCGCTCACAGCCATTGTGGAATCCACCTCGATCTTGCCAGACTTGGTTCGCGGCAGGTCCAGGCGGTCGAGGATCGGATTGGGAGCGGTTCCCGCGGCCCAGACTAGAGTTTCGGCGAACAACTCTTGGCCGCTTGAGAGCCGAACGGAATGTCCCGTGCTGCTGAGCACGCGGGTTTCCAACAGGACTTCGACACCTCGGCTGTGCAGTTTCTTGAGCGCGTAGGCCGAGAGAGATTCGCTGACTTCCGGGAGGATGCGGTTGCCGGAATGAATCAGCACCATTCGCACCTCGTCCGGCGAGACATGCGGGTAGAACTTCGTGGCCCCGCGAACGAAGTCGTTCAATTCCGCCAGAGTCTCGACTCCGGCAAAGCCGCCGCCGGCAACGATGAAGGTGAGCAACTGCCGCCGCACGCCTGGATCCGTTTGCAAGTCGGCATGCTCCAGTTTGTCGATCACATGGGCATGAAGTGCGGTTGCGTCGGCCAGACTCTTGATGGTCAAGGCATGTTCCGCCAAGCCGGGCAGTCCGAAGTAGGTCGACACCGATCCCGTCGCCACGACGAGCTGATCGAATGGAATCGACTCGTTCCCGCAGGCCTCGCAATGGGCGGCAATCACCGTCCGATTCTTGAGATCAACGCTCTTCACCTCGGCCTGTTTGACCTTCGTCCTCTTCAGCAGGGCCCTCAAAGGAACCACAATGTGGTTGGCTTGAATCGAGCCTGACGGCACTTCAGCAAGCAGCGGCGTGAAGGTGAAGAAGTTCTCCGAATCGATCAGGGTGATCTGCACCGACCGATCTCGACGGTAGATCTTCTCCAGGTTCAGGGCCGTTGCCGTCCCCGCGAACCCCCCGCCGAGAATCACGATGTGAGTTGTGTCTTTCATGGCTTTTCTCCTTTGTGCCCGGCTCAGGGGCGTCGGATCTTACCGACGTGGCTGGCAGGGTTCCTTGATGATTGTCGCGATCACTTTCGCAACGGGCGACGGGACCCCGGCAAGCCTTGAGACGTGCCGGGGTCCGCGGTGGCGAGTTAGCGGATGGAGTCCAAACGGGCGGCTCGCACCGCCTCCCCGAACGACCAGACCGCGACCGCAAGCAGGGCAACGTCCTTGATCAGGAACTGGCCGAGGACGCTGATCGCCGGGAATCCCCCGATCTCATCGGCCCAGGTGCCCGGGGTGGTCACAAGGAAGCTGAGGGTACTCAGGAACATCCCGACCGCCAGCAGGCTGCCGACGGCAGACACGCGCGGAAACCACGGGCGGGCGGCGATCAGCAGTCCAACGAGGATCTCGGTCATTCCGAGGATGTTCGCCATCCCCTGGACGCCGAACACCGGGTAGGTCCAGGCAAACGGGGGGCTGTTCTCGACGAACGGGCGGATGGCCTGGGCCTCGAACGCGGTGAACTTCATCCCGCCGATCCACAGCAGGATCAGCACCAGGCCGTAGCGGAGCGCGTGGCCCCCCAGAGCCTCAGCCCGGGCACCGAGGCCAGCCAGGACCTGGTCGAGCCGGAAGCGAGTCGCAGTGGTCGTCGTACGGGGAGTGGTCGGCGTGAGAGCAGTCATGGTAATCTCCTGTGGCGATTGTTTCCGGGCGGCGACCTCCGTCGCCCGGCCTCGACCTCTCAGACGACGCGGCCGCGAGCGGCCTTACCCTCGCGTTGCCAATTTTTCTCGGGGCCAATCCGGTGACCGAGCGGACCAACGAGGACTGGCTGCGGTCGCTCAGCGAGATGGCGGCCGTCGACGATGCAGCCGTGGCCGATCTGCGGGAGGTGCTCCGCCGCGGGCTCCGCCGTGCACTGAGCGGCCGTGCCGCCGCGGACGACGGGTTCATCGAGGACATGGCCCAGGAAGGAGTCCTGAAGGTTCTCAGCGGACTGGCGATGTTCCGCGGCGACTGCCGGTTCACCACCTGGGGCATCACCATTGCGGTGCGGGTGGCGTTCACTGAGCTCCGCCGCGCGCGGTGGCGGGACGTCTCCCTCGATCGGCTCGTCGAGGACGCCCCCGCCCGGTGCCCGACCACTCCGCCGGCCGACGGTTCGTCGCAGGACGCGCGGCAAGCGATCCTCGCAGCGATGCACGGGGTGCTCGACAGCGATCTGACCGACCGGCAGCGGCAGGCCTTGGTGGCCGAACTTCGAGGGATGCCCCAGGCTGAGATCGCCGCGCAGATGGGGCTAACGCGGAACGCGCTGTATAAGCTGACACACGACGCCCGCCAAAACCTGAAGCGCGGGCTTGAAGCGGCGGGGATCAGTGGGGACGAGGTAAGATCAACATTCGACCTGTAGTCTCACCGGTGGGAACCAGTCGAGGAGAACCGCATGAGCCTGTCGCCGGATGAGCTGCGCGAGCTGGCCCGTTACGTGCTGCTGACCCGACCAGACGAGATCGGCTGCGACGACTGGCTGGGGCACGCGCCGCGCTACGCCGAACTCGTCGCCGCCCGCGAGCCCGTCCCGGAGCCACTGCGTCGGGCGGCCGAGCACCTCGACGTGTGCCCGGAATGTGCCGAGGAATTCCGCGCCTGCCTCGCAGCCCTGACGGCGGAGGGCGGGTCGGACTGACGGGACGACTTCGCCACAGGAGTCATGTGACTCGCCGGGCCGTCCCGTTCCCCTTGTTCTCGGCCGATCGATCGCTGGAATCACATATTGCCACGACGCGTCGAGCCGCGATGGCATTGCTGAGTAGCGGCGGCCGTCGGCATGGTGTTTCGATTTCAGAAAACGGTCGCATTCCCAGACTAACGCTCGAGCGGGCTCATCTCGAAGTGCAGCGAGAAACTCGCACTCTCGAATTTACGTCTCACATTTCAGCGTCTCGTATCGCTGTGACATCGACTCTGAAATGAGATTCGTCGGCGCGTCAATCTGACCCACGTCCGATACCCCGATGATTTCCTCGGACGGCATCTGCTCGCTTCGGTGAAATCGCCCGAAGCGGCGGCCGCGTTCTCGGTTTCCGTGCTGTGAGTGCATCATTTTGAAGGCGGAGTCGTTCGGCTCGGAACTTGATCACATCGGCCAATCATCGATTTGCAAAGGACAAGGGTCGACCGAAAGTTCTGCTCGAGCAGAATTTTCGGATCCTGTTCAGGTCCGATTCCATCTTGGATTTTGACCAGCCCGGCATCATCACAAATGTCGTACAGTCTCTGTTGGGGGATCAGGGGATCGGCAGTGTTGCAGTGACCCCGGGAGAGCGGTTGCAAATCTCTGCTGGGAGCAGAATATTGCGAGAGTCCGCCCGGTCCCGCACAGCCGTGCCGCCTTGAATTTCCCTCGCGGCAGGTTGTTCATCTACCGCAGGGACACGCTTTCCTTATGGAAAAGTCTGCTGGCAGCAGAGATTCTTCCTCGCCGGCCAGCGTGAGTCAGAGAGCGCTCTCCATCAGCAGGTGTCCGGCTTGGTTGTCCGTAGCACTCGTCGTGCTGGCGTCGTGACGGAATGCCTCACAGACGGGGAACGAGAAGCGGTACGACGATTGTGCCAATGACAATCACGAGGGCGTTCCAATCAACGCCTACTGAAGACTCTACGGCAGCACGACGATGTAACGCTGCGGCCAGTGCGGCTGCCGGATGGACGTCAAGTAACCGTTCACGCCCCGGCGTAGCCGGGGGCCGCAAATTGGTCTTCGCGCAATCGGCGAAGTCGGCGACATCACCGGCATGTCGCACGGATTGCCGCCAGTGACTCCCGAACAGATCGCCGCGTTGCCGCCTGAATTCCAGGCGTTGCTGCGGGCGGTGATCGACCATTATGAGAAGCGAATCGCGGCCCTCGAAGCCGAGATTTCCTCACTGAAGAAGACGCCCCGCA